>NZ_JBFRCG010000022.1:0-144722 GCF_040965595.1 Paraburkholderia sp. EG287B | reverse complement strand
CTGCTTTGCCGAACTACTCTCAGCTCTGAGTCTTTGTCAGCCATAGGTGTCCACCTCACAAATAGGTGGACACCTATGCTCCTCGCTCAGAGTGCTGTTGGGTAGACGTCGATAGTGGATCGCTTACCGTCAAAGAACTGACGCGCACGAGACTTGATGTGCGACGGCGGCCGCTCGAAAAGTTCCCACCACGTCGATTCCAATCCCAGTTCGTCGAAGCGCAGCTCTCGTCGAACCGCCGCCGCAAGAGTTCGACCGGTCACTCGCTCAACGATATCGCCCAACAGGATGTAGCCGGTGTCAGAGTATTGGAACTTAGAACCGGGTTCGCTCTGAGGCCCAGAATATTGAATGGACAAGCGGACCTGTTCCTCGCGCGTCCAATTGTGGGACGGATCGGCAAGCACCGCCTGAATGAAGCGTGGATCATCGCCATGATCGTAGATTCCGGCGCTATGATTCATAAGCTGACGCACCGTTATCAGTTCAGTCCGATAGCCCGCTGACTCCAACAGAGCGTTCAGAGCTGGTGTCATGACAGGTGCAATCGACGAGTCGAGGTCGATCTTCCCTTGCTCCCAGAGCCTTAGGATGGTCGCTGCGACAAACATCTTCGTATTGCTTGCAATGCGCAGAGGCGTGTCGACAGTCAGTGGCCTGTTGATGGATGCATCGGCTAAGCCGACCGCCACTCCCCACGGAGCAGGAACACCGGCTCCGGTGACAAAAATCGCCATCGGCGCGCAGGCCTCGCGCAGGGCCACAATCAGTTTTTCGTGTTCCAAACGTGTCTCCCGAAGAGCGTGGGTAACGAACGGGTGTGCCTATCTGGTGGATCGATCCAGTAACGTCATCGGCCTTTACGCCAACAGACAAACCGCACCTACGGCCACCGCGCCACATCTCGACTCTACCGATCTCTTACAGCCGACGATAGATCGAGTCTCGGCGCGTCATCAACAGATGATCGATCAGTTCTCTGCGCAAGGTAGCGCAATCGTCGAAGGTAGGGCGATTCTGAACAGGCGTTGACCTTCATTGGTGTCCTCGACTCTCCACCCCAGCGCTCGCAGTGTTTCCCGTATCTGGTCGGCCTTTGCCCAGTCACTCTCCGCTCTCGCACGCTCACGCTCGCCGAGTAGCACTCGGGCGTCTGCCGGGACTTCGGGCGCAACCGGATTCCAATCACGCAAACCGAGGCCAAGCACGACATCGAAGCTGTCCAAGGTCGCTCTCAAGGTGGAGGGCGGCAGGTCACTTTTGACCAGATCCCAAAGCACGGCAAGCGCCCTAGGCGCATTCAGGTCCTCGTTCACTTCGGCGTCGAATCGTGCTTCGAAATTGGGATCAATACGGCCTCCGCCCGGCAACCCGGAATAGAAGTGTCGAAGCCGATTCAGGGCTGTCTGCGCAGCTTCGAGAGACGCCCACGTGAATCGCAGCTTGCTTCGGTAATGGGCCGTAAGGCACAGGTAGCGGTACGCAATCGGATCGACGTTCCGGCGTTGCAAAGTCTGTAGACGAACGAAATCGCCGCTCGACTTTGACATCTTCGTGTCGGCATCGAGTGTCAAGAAATGGCCATGCATCCAGAAATTGGCAAGACGTGTACCGTGAGCCGCCTGGGTCTGCGCTATCTCGTTGCTGTGGTGCACGGCGACATGGTCCTCTCCACCGCAATGGATATCAAACAACGTCCCTAGATACTTCGCGGACATCGCCGAGCACTCGATATGCCAGCCTGGAAAGCCGCGCCCCCAAGGGCTGTCCCATTCCATTTGTCGCTTGACACCGGTCGGGCTGAACTTCCACAACGCGAAGTCTGTGATGTTCTTCTTTTCGCCCAGCGCAACCCGCTTGCCCGCGTGCAGTCCCGTACGGTTTAGCCTCGCGAGATAGCCATAGTCGTCCTGCTGACTGGAGTCAAAGTAAAGGCCGTCCTCTGTCCGATACACGTAGCCGGCTCGTACGAGTCTGTCAACGAATACGATCTGTTCGGAAATGTGGTCGGTCGCGCGGCACCATACCGTCGGCTCAAGCAGGCGGAGCGCTCGCCAGTCCCTGACGAACGCATCGGTGTAGCGCCGCGCCATGGCCCACGCCGATTCGCCCGTCCGCCGACTGCCCTTTTCCATCTTGTCTTCGCCTTCGTCAGCATCCGAAGTCAGATGACCAACGTCAGTGATATTAACGACATGCTGAACGTCGTAGCCGTTGCGCATCAATACGCGCCTAAGGACGTCCTCGAACACGTAGGTTCTCAGATTTCCAATATGTGCATCGTCGTAGACGGTTGGGCCGCAGCAATACATGCCGACCCGGCCAGCATCGATTGGCGTGAACGTGCGCACGGTACGCGACCAGGTGTCATAAAGCGCAAGCGGCATCGAGTTTCTCCGTCCCGAAGATGTCGTCCCAAAACAAAAAGGCCACCTGTTTTGAATCACAGGCGGCCAGAAGGCTATTGCTTCAAAGGTTTAGCGATTTCCCTAGACGCAAATTCCCCCTGGCACGTCCTGACAACATGCACAGATCAGAGAAGGGAGGAAATTGGCAAGACTAAGCATGCCGACGATGCTAGCGCCAATTGGCGGCGCAGGTCAATACCGATTGACTTAAGACCCGATTGCTAACGATCTAGACCACGCTGTCGGCTGACAGCTCTTGGCCGCAGTGCGCCTACCTGTCCTTTGATTCAGTCGTAGTACGACAGTGCGACCAAAGCGGCTCCATCCTCGCGCGTACGACGCCAGTTCACGAAAGCGCACGCGTCTTGCAAAGCCTCGAATAGGTCTGGACAGCGCCTCCTGAAACTGATGACAGCGCCAAGCTGTATCGCCAACGTTTCTCCCGGCCTGACATGCAAGCTCGTCATCGCAGCCTCGGGCTCATCGAGGTGACTCAAACAGTCAATCAACGCGTCCATATTGTTGCCATAAAACGCGGGAAAACCAAAGATCTGCGAGAAGACTCGATGGAACGAATGCCAGTCTGTAATTTCGGTCGTGTCTACGAACACTTTCGTCATCGCGCTTTTCCGAATGCTGTTGTGCGTCTAAGCGGTTCCCAAGGGTACTCCATCGTCGGATTGTCGCCAATTCACCGGTGATAGTCCAACGGCCGGTTGTGGCCGCACTCAGCTGGGATGATCAGTCACGTCACAAGGCGAGACCACAGCACTTCAAACGCTTTTATCGTCGTTTCCCGTGCTTCGAACTGCGGGTCGGCGTTTATCTCGGTCAATGAGGGCACCGGCAGCAATCCGAGTTGTGTCCCCAACGCCGATCGCTTTTCGTCTGCAAATCCAACTCGCCCGTCGCGAAAGAATTCAAGTTTACAAATCTCATAGCGATTCCGGTCGAGGACGGACACGAGACGGACTGGCTCCGCGTCGAAATCGTGCTTCCACGCGACGTCGATTGCTATCAACCCATCTTCCATTCGCACTCTCCGCACGTATCGAAGGAATTTCTAGTGGTGCTCCGTCGTCGGATTGTCGACGATTCCAGCACTGAGTGCCAGTGCCCGGTCATGGCCGACCAGCGCCTCACGGCCCAACTCAATAACGTCTCGGCTGCGCACACGACCCTGCTCCGACCTTCGGCGTTCTAAAGAGCGACCGTTACATGGGGCCGGTATGTGGGGGGCGACTGGGATGGGGATACCAGCGCTGGAGTGATGAGCTCAGTCACAGAACGTTCACCGTCGGCTACGCCAAGAAATCGTAGTGATTTCGGTAGGAATCCAAGGGCGCAATCGGCAGCCATTGTTGTGGCAGAAAAGGCGAGTCGATCATGACGTGATATCCGTGTCGCCATGCAATCTTTGCGTAAATCACCGCGGGAGTTGAAATCAGATCCTCAGTAAATCCGCTTTCATCTTTCGCACGAGCTAAGCGCGCCCTTGGCGTAATAATCTGCCGAATAGCATCCTCCATGGCAGGAGTATCTCCCTCTGCGAGCGCAAGATAGAATTGGTGATCAAGAAGATACTTCTTCTCACCACTTGCTGTTGGCGGATCTGCAAGAACACGCACACACCGACTCTTCAACCGCTGCCAGTCACCCTGAATTGCAATGATCGCCTGATAAGCCCAGAAGTCGTGAGTCTTGTGATTCTCAACTCGGCGGAGATCATAGGCCGATTTGCGATCGACAAACCAATTCACCAGCACATCGTTATCGGACAACAAAGGTGGGAGGAGCGCCAGCATTTTCCCACCGGGTGAAAACGTGTCGTTGACCATTCGATAGACCGCCCTAGTCAGGTTACCGCCTAAATAAAACCATTGTTTCATCGCAATCAGGTCCTGATGGACAAACCACGCGACCATTGCTTTGGCAGTTGCATGAGAGCTGAGCGACGTCATACACGCCCGAGAGTCACCGGTGCCGGTCTCGATGAAGTGAATCGTCTTGGGTAGATTCATGGCCATAGCGTCTATGTGCCGCCCGATGTGCGTCAACCTTTTAGACCTTGCATCGAAATCACTTGCTGCCACTCCGCCCTCCATTTCAATGACACATGTTCCGCTACGATGAATTGTCGGCAATCCAGATACTGTTGTCGAGCGGCCGCTGCTGGCCCGCACTGCGTCCCACGACTGGGCGCGCCGCTCGCCCCCGGCCCGCATGTCATGCAACTGGCATAACCGACCCGGAGCGGTCCCTCACCGTCCTCGATAGCGGCCATTCAAGCAGGCTTCGTATGGGGCCTGCGTCCCATGCAGCATCTCGCGGCGCGATACATCGCCATAGTTCCCTTTTGGCAAACCGCGCACGACGCTTTCCCCCGGTACATCGCAAATTTCGATGTTTTACCGATTCCAAGAAAGTGCGTTATCGCGGACTGAAGAAGAACACGGTGAAATCGCACACGCTGTTTGCTCTGGCGAACCTGCGACGATGCGGCATCGGTTGGGTTCGGTGGCATAAGTCCGTCCAAAATCGGAGCAATCCGGTAATTCAACACACGCGTATGCGGCTCAGTCAATTGCACTCGGGTCCAATATCAGAGCAATTTTGCCCACGTGCTCGCCCGCGTCCATTCGGGCGTGGGCCTGCGCGGCTTCGGCGATCGGGAAAGTGGCATCGATGATCGGCTTCAGCCGCCCTGCAACGACATCCGGCCACACGGTATGCAGCAAGGCCTCTGCCATCCGCGCCTTGAACGCCGGCGGACGCGAGCGCAGCGTCGAACCCGTGAGCACAAGACGACGGACCATTATCGGCACCATATCGATCTCTGACTGTCTGCCGGCCTGCGCCGCGATCGTGATATGCCGCCCGTCTTCGGCCAGGCACTGGAGATTACGCGAGACATAACTGCCCGCGACCATATCCAGCACTGCGGCGACGCCCCGCCCCTCCGTGATGCGCCGCACTTCCTCGACGAAATCGTGCGTCCGGTAGTTGATCGCATGCGCAGCTCCGATCTCTAGCGCACGCGCGCATTTCCGGTCCGAGCCACAGGTGACGATGACGGTCAAGCCGAACAGGCGGCCAAGCGCAATCGCCATGGTCCCGATGCCGGACGTGCCGCCATGCACCAACACGGTATCGCCCGCGTCCACGTGCGCGCCATCGAACAGATTGCTCCAGACGGTAAACAGCGTCTCCGGCAAGGCCGCTGCTTCGATCATGGACAGCGCGGCTGGCACAGGCAGACATTGACTCGCGGGAGCGCAACAATATTCGGCATAAGCGCCGCCCGCAACCAAGGCACAGACGGCTTGCCCCACGCGAGCAGCATCCACGCCCTGGCCCGCCGCGACAATCGTACCGGACAGTTCCAGCCCCAGAATGCTCGGCGCGCCGACGGGCGGCGGGTAGAGGCCGAGCCGCTGAATCACGTCGGGGCGATTGACGCCGGCTGCGGCGACGCGGATCAGATACTCGCCGGCCCCCGGCTTCGGTACGGACCGGCTTACGGGTTTCAGCACTTCGGGGCCGCCGGCCTGCTCCGGGTCGATGGCGATCATGGTTTCGGGCAAGCTCGTTACTGTCTGCACTTTCATCGCTTTCTCTGGATCTGTCCGCTCACCGGCTCAGCCGCGCGGCCAGGAAAGCGTAGATCGCTGCATTGACCGCCGTTGGGTTCTCGCGCGCGGCAAGATGGCCGGTCTCGGGTAGCAGCACGAATTCGCTGCCGGCGATCGCATCGACCAGGCTCTGCGTCTGAGCGATATCGAAGACACGATCCTCGCTGCCTGCGATCACGAGGACCGGCACATCGTGAATGCGCCGCATCGTCTCGTGCAGATCCTGGCGTGCGAGGAGGATGCCCTTGATGGCGAACGCGATCGACACGGGATCTTCGCGCATAACCTGACCGAGATAGGCCAGAAACTCGGGATGGTGCGCTTCTACCGCATTCCTGCCGAAACCTTGCTGCACGGCCGGCAGCAGCCAGTCGGGCGCCGTCTCGCATTGTTCCAGCGCAGCGGCCATACCGCTCATCTGCTCGATAATTTCCGGCGTAGACGCCGAAGCCGTGCCATTGGTGATGACCGCTGCCAGCACCCTCTCGCGCAAATCCGCAGCCGCAACACCCGCGACTAGCGATCCCCAGGAATTGCCGACGACGATGCAATTTTCCACTTCGAGCGCGTCCAGAATCTCCTTCAGACACGCCACGGAATCCTCGACGGAAATCGGGCGGCGCAACGCATCCGATCCGCCGATCCCCGGCGGATCGATCAGCACAATGTGATAGCCGGCAGCGAAGTGATCGAACTGATAGCTCCACATCGAGGCGTCCAGCATCAGGCTGGGCCAGAACACCATCGTGCGGCCGTCCTGCTTACCGCCAATACGGACGTTGACACGGCCGAACGCGGTCGGGATTTTCTGCTCCTGCGTCTGTGTTTTCCAGTTATCGCTCGGCGGTGGGCTCGCTATTTGATTTGTAGTACTTACTGTTGAATTCAGCATTTGAAAATCTCGTTCGGTAGAAAGGACGTGGTCGATCCGGAAAAACCGTTCAGACTCGCAAAGCTCATGACGCGCAGGCAGACAGCGCGGATCTAGCCAATCGATCTGAACGACGGTAAGATTGCATCTTATCCGTCGATCTTAACCGCGTCAAGATGCTTTCTAATTCATCTTCTTCCACATCGCCGAAAGCGGCATATCACCACGGCGATTTGCGCTCGGCCCTGATCAGCACGGGCGAAGCGCTGCTCGAGGAAAAAGGCGCCCCCGGCTTTACGCTGGCCGAATGCGCGCGGCGAGCTGGCGTTTCCAAAGCCGCGCCCGCGCATCATTTCGGCAATATGCACGGTCTGCTGGCCGCGATTGCCAAGAAAGGAGTGGATGAACTGGCCGAGCGCCTCGAAACGGCGCTGGCGCTGATCGAGGGCGGCCCCGCCGAGCGCTTGCGCTGTGTCGCGCGTGTGTATGTCGATTTCGCGCTCGATCGGCCCGAGCGCTTTCGCGTCATGTTCGGCCCGCCGCTCCCGGCCGATCAATACGGTAATACGCCGTCGGCACCGAACGACTGCGCGCTGTATGTTCTCGAGCGGGAAATCGCCGCCATCCACCTCAAGGGGGTGAGCCAGCGCGCGATCGCGGTGTTCGTCTGGTCGTTCGTGCATGGCCTGTCGATGCTGCTGCTCGATCATCGACTCGTGCGGTTGATGAAAGACGGACAGGCTGACCGCGATAGCCTGATCGAGGATACCGTGCAGTTGCTGTCGTTTTCGCTACCGGGCCCTGATTCGAGTGCGACCAACGCATCCTGAGGTTCTTCGGGGCAGTCTAGTCGCTCGATAACCCGGACCGTAGCCCGTTCGATCTGCTGCCAATGCGCAACGCAATCGCGGAGAACTTCCCTAGACTGATCTGTTTCATCCACGCAGTTTCTCACGTCATCATTGGAGCCTGATGACTTTTGCAGACTTTGCCTGACCCTCGGCTACGTAGGATTGTCATCAATTTGGGCGACATTTCCGAACGACGCTTCCTGGCCGCCCCCCGCCGCACAGGTGGAATTTCTCGCGCCACGGAACAGTACAACGCCGATCGATGATGATCATGGGTAGGCCTCTCGGCCGCGCAAAGAAGGGGCTCACGGGTGCGCCTCCACGCTCACCTGATTAAGGACGACCCCCCACCGGCCCGTGGTCTCGGTCACACGCAGCGTGCCGGTACCCGGCTGCTGAGGCAGGTGCCAGTGCGGGCCGCATACCGTAAGCCGGGCTTGCAAGGCATTGTCGTAGAAGGCTACACCGTAACCACAATTTTTCCAGCCGCTGGTCACCGCGTAGGGTACCAGCGCGATGCGGACCTGTGTGGCTGTCTGGCGCGCCAGCAGGTCGAATGACAGGCCAGCAATCAACCAACCCGAAATCGCGCCGAACGCGATGCTCCCTAGCAGGCGGCTCAGGGGGCCGTCCCCTCTGCGCCACGGCATATCGCGCAATAGGGGAACGGCGGCGACACCACCTGCGAGGCCGCCAGTGATCTGCAGGACGCGCACGATCCGGTATGGCGCGCCGTAGGCGTTGCGTGTGAGCAGCGCCAAGACCAACAGGAGGATCAGCGGACCCAAGCCGACCGCCAGGGTTCCGAGCATGGGCCTCCACGCGCGGCGGGGGGCAGACAGTACGACGGGACGGCGCATCCAGGGCATAGTCGTTAAACGATATATTTTCCCGACGAGGCATACAATCGGACTAGTCCGAAGCAGAGGACTCCAGAAAATTCTCACCTTTATTCAGAGCCTGCAGGGAAAATTGTTGACGATTTCGGTATCAATGTCGAGTGACTGAAACTGGCCGGCAACGGCTGCTGTCAAACGCATTGCTGCCTTTCGCCGAGCGAGTGCCAAATTTGTGCGAGCGACTTGCAGATCAGTAGCCATGGGATAGGCTGCGTCGATTCAGTTGATCAGTTCGACCTCGTCTTGTTCGAACCATCCGTACTGTAGGATGGCACTGCGAGCCAGTGCTGGATCCGGCGAGTAGTAGACGATGGCCAAGCTCTTCTCGGCCCGGCTGCAGGTCACGTAAAACAAGCGGCGGGTGCGGTCCGAACCGGTCTCTCGGCCGGCGGCTTCGTTTTCAAGGTCCGCTTTTGATTTCCCCTTGGTACCGAAGAATTTGTCGTAGGCAAAAAGAAAACCTCGCGCCTCGTCGTCATTGATCACGACCAGTACGCGTGGGAACTCAAGCCCCTTGACGCCCTGATGCGTCCCGAATTGCGACTGTCCTCGCGCATACAAGTCGTAGCGCTCGATCTGGCTCAGTGGTGCCTCAAGCGCTTTGCTCCATGCGCTCAGCTCAGGACTGGTGTCTTCGGCTTCTCCGTCCTCGGTGCGCTCCACCTGATCGCCCTGCCCTGCGTTGTCCGCGGCCGCTTCAACCTTGGCGTCACCGGAAACAAAGGGTGCCAGCGTGTCCGGGATGGAAAACAGACCCGTCTGCGCAACAAACTCGAGCACAGCCTGAGCATTGATCTCAGGCTGTTCCGTGATCAGCGCCAGAAGCCCGTCGCACGCCGCCTTAGCCTTGCCGAGCTGCGCGACCTGATTCGATCCAGCCTCCTGAAGCGCTGCACGATCCAGAAGGGGCGACGACGCCTTGATGATCGCAGTAGCACCGAAGCGGTCGTTGGCACGAAGCGCCTTGACCAGCGGCAACACGTCCCTGATGAAGAATCCAAGACCTGCTCCGGCGCCTTGAAGCAGGCTCGTCCTGAGGTTGTCGATCGCCCAAAGCGGCTCGAAGAATTCCGCGAAACCGAATCGCCTGGCAGACATCAGATGCTCAAGGGCGAGCGTCTTCACCGTGTCAGAGTTTTGCCAGGCCGGGTCACCAGCAATCGTCGCCATACGCTGGCGTACTGCCGCTTCAATGGCGAAGGGGTCGGCGCCCGCTTGAGGCGCGATGAAGACCCGGACCACACCCTTTTCAGCGTCGCTGCGGGGGACTTGTTCCTCGCCATCGACATCGTGGCGGATGCTGTTGATAACCTCAACGACGCGGGACGGGCACCGGTGGTTCATCCGCTTGCGAGGCATGGCCCACCTGGCCGGGATGGCCTTGTCCAACCGCTCTTTTCCGTCCGAGTAGATGCGCTGCATCATGTCCCCGAAAAGTCCCAGGCTGAACCGGCCATGGAACTCTTCCTCGAGATGCAGGAAGGCGTCCATGAGCGCCTTGTTCGTGTCCTGGCTCTCATCAATGAGCAAGACCGGACACCTGCTGACCAACATCCGCCGCAGTCCAGGTTTGCTGGTCAGGAAAGCCGCCGTCATGGCGATGACCTCCGAGTGGTTCAGAGAGTCGCGTGTTCGGTTGTCGCCGGTCGGGCTGTAGATGAACTTAACGATGGAATCCAGACGCGCCAGGCGGCGACGTTTGCTCTCCATGGATCGAAGCCGTTCAACGCCCGCTTTCGTGTTCGGGCGACCCTTCTTGTGCAGCTCCTCGAGTTCTGCAATCTCCTCTTCAAGGTTCTTGGCGACCCACTGACGGATGTCGGCGTTGAAGCCCTCGATCAGCGACCATGAGAAGGCATGAATTGTCATGACCTCGACGCGAGGATCGAATTCAAGGCGTTGCTTGATTGCGTCGCAAGCGGCGTTGGTGTAGGTGATGACGCCAACCTTCTTGCCGGTCAGGGTAAGTTGCCGGCCGTGCTCGCCATCGATCGTCTTTCTGACGGCGCTGACCAATGATCGCGTCTTCCCTGATCCAGCACCTGCATACAGGAAAAAGCTTCTGGGTTTGCCCAGGTCAAGACACGCGATGATCGTTGCGTCGGCCTCGGCATCGAATTGATCGTCGGCGGCCGTCATGGCTTCGCTCCCGACCCCGGACTCGCGGCGGTGGGGACTGAAACGGCCGTGGCCGGCGCCGTCGTCAAGATTTCCACCTGCTTCTTCTTCATCTGTTCCAGCAGCCACTCCAGACCCTCGGCGATGTACTGCGGCACCTTCAGTTTGTTGAAGTCGTCCGCCATCAAGACGTCGAGAGCGAATTCGGCCTTCTTGCCGTCTTTGAGCGCGGTGTACATGCTGGCACCAACCGCGGTTGCACCGCCACCCTTGGCAATTGCAGCTCGGAACTTGGCGTTCAATCCCGGGCCGGCAAACGCAGCGAAGAAGGCCACGTTCTCAAACACGAGAGCGTCCTCAAAGGTGTAGGGGTAGGCGGTCTCTTTGGCGGTGGAGCCCGGCATCGTGACCTCAACGGGTGTTTGGTACGCCGCGCGCACTGCGAACAGCGTGTCGCCGGCATCCGTGATCGTCTTAGCCGCCGGCGTCGCGCCGATAAGGGCGTCGATGTCGTCCAGGGCTGGCACCCAGGTCTTTAGGGTGGCGTTGTTGGTTTTCTGACCTGCGCCCAAAGCGGGTTGAACTGATGAGCCCCCCGTCGCTGTCAGGCTGTCCAGGTCGGTAACGATTAGCGTAAGCAAGCCCAGATGATCAATCAGCGGACGCAGACGATGGGCGTGGCTACCGCCAATCTCCAGCAAGGTGACGTAGCTCTGGTGCAGCACCTTGTAGTGGGCCCGAATGAAGTTGGGGATGAGCATACGCTCAGCCGGTCCCTCGACGAGGATCGCTGCGTCGGCGAAGAACAGGTCGGCGTGCTGTGCACGCAAATACCGGGTGACGAAGCGCTCGGTCTCCGTGCCCTCCCCGAAGACCTGCGACAGGTTGACCACCGTCGACACCGGCACCTTGGCCACCATGCCAGCCGGCAGTCTCCGGAAATACCGCAGGCTCGCGAAGGGCGTCTCATGCGCAACGTGACTCGAATGCGTGCTGACGATCAGTTGCGTACGCAGTGCGTCGCTTTCCCCCAGCTCTGGGTGCCTACGCAGCACCTCGTACGCCTTCTTGATAAAGACTTGCTGCACCTGCGCATGCAAGTGAGCCTCAGGCTCCTCCACGAGAACCAGGTGAAGTGGTTCAATGCTCGCAGCCCCGGAACTCTTGGACGCTTTGCCGACGCGCATCCAGGCGTCGCGAAAGCTCATCAGCCGGAAGATCATCGAAATGAGGTTCTGGTAACCCAGCCCGTTGCTGCCCTCCGGCAGCAGCAGGATGGGCGTAACCGCGCCCGCATCCGAAACCACGTCGACCTCGAAATTGACCGCCGCGCTATGGTTCAATCCATCGATCGCACGCAAGCGTGTCGATACGCGCGGACGCGGGTCGCTGACGCCCGGATAGCCTAGGCCCGCGACCTCGGTAAAGCATTCATTGAAGCTTTCCATCAGCTTCAGGTCAAATGCATCCTCAGCTGCCTCCATGGCTTGCAGAGCCTCTAGGTCCGTGGGATCCGGCCCCTTTGCTGGATCCAGATGCTTGGCGTAATAGCTTCTGAGTTGTTCAGAGAGCCGCGTACCGCCCGCCGAGGTTTGAAGCTCGCCTTCATCTTCGCCCCCATTCGGGATCTCGCCAAAGCCGCGTTGCGCAGGGATGTCATGCACCTTGATCAGGCCACTGAGAGGATCGCCCTCGATCGGTAATGCCGATGCCGGAAGCGACTGCGGCAAGGCCCGAAGCTTTTCCGGGTTGGCAAGTAGCGCTGGATCCAGCGGATAGGCCCGGATCATGAACATCGAGGTCAGCCGCTTGGTGAGGAAGTCGACCAAGGTTTCGGGCCAGACCGTCAACTTGGGTGAGGGCGCCGCGCCGGCAGCCTTGGCAGCTGCGGCAGCCGCAGCTGCTGCACGCATGGCATTGGCTTCGGTGACCGCGGTGATGAACTCCTTGAAGAGTGCCTTGAGGTCTTTGGGCTCGTAGCGCAGTCGCACTCCTAGCCGCCCGCCGGTCCAGTCCATGAGCGGGACCAAATCTCGGACCCGGTGGACTTCGTCCTCCTTGACCTGCAGCCACAGATCCAAGGCCGGCAGCGCTTGCACCCAGGGGTCCAGGGTGAGGTCAGCCACGACACCCTCCAGGTTCGCCTGAAGCCACGCTTCGCCGATGTCCACGAGCGCCGGCAAGTGGCACAACGTGAAGTCGTGGATGTCGAACGGACAGCGACGAGGCGTTAGGAAGCGCCGTAGGGCCAACATAGCTGACGTTTTGCCGCTGTTGTTCGCACCGACGAACAGCGTCGTCTTGAGCGACAAATCCACGCGGGCCGACAAGAGCTTCCTGAAATTCGCGATCTCGGCGAATTCGATGTGCATTTCGCACCCTCCCCTTTGCATATAGTTTTTGTAACGTTAACCGAAGCGTGAAGCCACGGATAGCTGGGGCAGCCTCGGAACCAGTCGCGGTTCTCGCCACAGTTCAAAGTCTCTTATTGAACGCAGCGGACATTCGAAGCCAAGAATCGACCGACTGCATCCAGCCTACAACGGTCATCGCTTGATGCACGTGCGATGGCCGCTCATGGCCGGCTAGCGCCCGACGACCAAGCGTGGCGCTCGCCGCGGGTGCGGCCTCTCATGCAAAGAGCATAAAGCGACCCATAAGAGACGACGATCTTTTCTACAAAGCGGCCATTAGACTCGGCGACATCGACTCAAAGCTGGGAGAACAACCCACCGAATATAAACAGGACACATCCCCCAGCAAACTGAGATTGGAGAATGCTGCGCCATCCTGGGTACCCATATGGCACCGGTGGGGAGAATCGAGTCTTGACAGGCAGGCGCAAGAGCCAAGTGCGCCATGTGTCTGTGATCGAGAGCGAGCCGGCAGCAAGGAGAAATAGAGGAACCATCCGATTCGTATTGAGCGGAATCGGGATGTCAAATACATGCGCCGCGATGGGTACAAGCGCGCCTAGTACCAAAAGTCCGCATAGGAAGCGATAGAGCAAGGTAAGGCTCGTCTTGAGCCACGTTGGCGCATTGCTCTCGCCTTGAGGTAGAGGCGTCCAGGTCATTCTTTTTGGCGGATCGGGTCCGTGTGTGTAGACAGGATTTGGCCGTGATTTGAATTTAACCTCGTCTCATGGTCCATCGCCAGATTGTTTACGAGTTCGGGATTCCCGTCGAGTGTCCAATTCCGGCCGATCGCCGCCTAACTTAGTTAGTGCCCCGATTTCAGAGAATAATCGGTGAATTTAGATGCGACCCATTCAGCATTATCCGTATCGTAGGAGTATCCGGCGATCGGCATCACGCTCAGTTGGTAAAGTTCATCTTTCTCGTCGGGTATGGCCTGCCATGCAGTCGGCTCGACACCATACCCTTGCTCAGCATCTCGCTTGGCCTCGTCCAAATTTGAATACCAGTGATCCCCTTCAACATCGCGAGTTGAAAAAGAGAAGTAACGGATGAGTAGGACACCATCGGTCAGCCCGAGGATCAGAACCGATTCTATGTTTGGCCACTCCCGTGAGTTGGCCCTAGCCCACAAACGCATGGTTTCCTCGAATTCTTGTGCCCGCACACATTGTCGACGATCCAGCCCGTCGCGTCGACCGTCCGTTCATGGCCGGAGAGTCTCACGTGGAGTGCGGGCGATTGTCTCGCGCACGCACCGTCATGCAAAAGGCATAGGTCGACCCGATGCCGACACTCACTAGATTGATGGCTCGCGGGCTGCATACCAACTAGAGCAGCCACAGATCACATCCTCGCGGTGCGGCAGTTCCACGACCAAGTGTCCCATTACGTTGGGGGGGCAATAATTGGTCGCGTTTTGCATATGAGGCGCCGGCCCGAGGAGACTTTCTCCAGTGAGCCGTGGGGTCTGCGCGAATGGCGAAAGCGTCCCGCTCAGGGGCGAGGATGCAGCTTTATCCGGGCCGCCCATTCGTGACCCGGCCAGTTCTGTACGGTTTGCCACCGCCACCTGGCAATACCCAGCTCTGTACTACGGACCATGACCACCGTAACGGCGTCCTGATTGGCTAGCGCAGGCGCCACGGCAAACGCGGCACGGACTATCTCAATGGCCTCTGCCTCCGTTTGCAACGCCGGTGTGGTCACAGCCGCAGTGATAATCGTCTGGGTGGTGGATGACGAGGTGGCTCCCACCCGATGCATGTCCGACACAGAGCTTTGCCGCACACCCGGAACGTCTGCGACCGCCCGCTGAATTTCCTGCAAGCCGGAAAGTGCCTCATCAAACCGGTGCCGCAAAACGGCGCTGCCCACCACAACCAGCGAACCGATAACACCCATCGCAATCCAGTGAGTGCGCCGCACCGGCGCATTCGGACTGGCGTGTGCATCAACACGCACTACGGCTGTGGAGAACGCCATGTCGTGCAACGACCGGCGGCTTGGCTTGTTAAAGACCAGCAGATAAACAAGTACCATTTCCCATAGAAAGACCACCGTTGAATTGGCAATCGCCAGCAACGACGTTCCTTGTCGCATCGCGGGCGTGTCCACGAAACCCATGCCGCCGAGAACAACCGGCACCGCGATGATCGAATATCGCAGCCATGCCTGAATCGGAGTGAGCGGCACCAGGCCATCCGGCGTAATGCTCGTCACCTTAATTTTCAGCAGGTGTTTGCCGAGTGACTGACACCGACCGCTCGTGCCTTCCATGGATATGAAATACAGCGAGCCGAGCGCGAATCCGATCAACCTGGCCCACTCGCCAATACGAGCCAGCCACTCGAAGCTGACCGCAATCACCGCCATTCCGATAAGACCGAGAACGATACCGTCGATTGCGAACGCAGCGGTTCTCCGCCAAAAACCGGCTGGCGCCGCATAGTCGGCGTGGAGTGCGATTACTTCGTTGTGGGTCTCTTCAACCATTGTTTGATTTGAATTTGATTACGGAAAGTTCGTCGTCAGCATGCCGCTGCTTGTATTTCCTAGCGAGCGGACCCACTATCGCCCGATAGGTCATCATCTCACCGGGCACGCTGGACAGCCCGCCGTCACCTGGACATACAGCGATCACACCAGTTCTACGGCAACCGAGCGTGAAACTTAAGAAATCGACCGAACGACTGTTCTCAGAGCGTCTCTCGCGTTGGAATGTCCGGTCGGCGTGTCATGGCCGTTCGCGGCTAATTGATGATGTTTTCGCGTGTCGACGCTGGGTCTTTCGGCTCCCAGTACCCACCGCTACCATGATACGTTTCCGCGTGCAGCCAAAAAGATTCGTTGCAATGCATGCAGCGAAAATGGTACTCGACATGGTCGCCCCACTTGGCTCCCTCTGCGAGGTCGGCAAACGAAACGGGGAGCCGAGGAGTGTCGGGATTTACTTCACCGAGCGTTCCGTCCGCGATGTTCTCCGCGGCGATTTGTATCGCTTTGCGTAGCTCACGAGGATGTCTGATTGCATACCGAACGCAAAGGTCCTTACATTGTGCGCATGCCACACAAGACTCCGTCAGGTTTTCGCTGCGAGTTGCAGAAAGATCGGCTGGTATCGGCGAGTGCGGCGAACAGGATTGTCCACGATCAGGGCGGCGGTGTCGAACGGCCGTTTATGGCCGCACTGCGTCCCACGACCGGGCACGCACTCTCACCGCCCCACGTCTCATGCAACAGGCATAATCGACCCATTGCCGTCCGTCGCCTCCGACAATTCACCGCTGAAAAGCGGTCGTATCGAGAGCCCAATCGACGATTTGCTCGGGACTCGGATCGTAGTCCCTCATGGGTTTGCCACCGCCCCATGTGTTGCTGCTGTGGTCGTAGTCGGCTGGGTAGAAAAGGAGATTCGATGCATGTGGTCGCGGTACGTTGCAATCAAAAACAGCCATGTACGCCTCATGCAACCCAAGCCGATCGGGTTTCATCGCGCGCCGGACAATTTCGACAAGCTCTTCTCGGGTGACATCGGGCACGCGCTTGATGCGTTGTTGGCGCAGCACCCTCCGCACAAAGTTGGCGTGGTCTTCGCTTCCGTATACCCCCTGGAAAAGGCTCACCGGAAGTTCTGTGCCTGCGAGTCTATTGAACTCGGCGCACAGTGCCTCACTTGGGTTGCCGTCAATGGCATCCGCTAGCTCAGCGAGCCGAACTACAAGTTGCTCATCGAGCGGTGGGGGAGTCAGTTCTTGCCGTAGTTTCATATGTACGCTCTGAAAAGCCGACGTTCGAGGAAGACCGCTTCTGGCCGACTGTTGTCCGATGCGGCCGGCCGAATCTGACCGAAGCAACCAACCAATCGCTGACAGATCGACTGCCGCTATCAACGAATGCCGGAGAGTGGCCCGGACGCGTTTTGATGCCTCAATACGGGTTACTGGTCCACATGTGTTCCCTGTCCCCGCATCTGATGGCTGAACCTCTCCCGGTACGCCGCCGGACTTGTAAGCGCGATGCGACGGAAATGCCGGCGCATCGACTCTTCTGAGCCGAAACCCACAAGTTCGGCGATCCTCGCGAGAGGCAACGGCGACGGTGTTTCGAGCAGTTCGCGGGCGACCGCCACCCGTTCGCGGACCACCCATTCATAGGGCGCGAGGCCGGTGGCATCATGAAACTGCCTTTGCAATGTACGTGGACTCATAGCAGCGCGCTCGGCCAGCGAGCGCAGCGTATGCGGCAATCCCGGATGCTCGCGCACCCAATCCATCAGCTTTGCAAGACGCCCGCTTTCGTCGTGCGGCATGGGGCGAGGCACGAACTGGGCTTGACCGCCCTCGCGATGTGGAGGTACCACGAGCCGCTGGGCGACCCGGTTTGCTATCGCACTGCCATAGTCTCGCCGCACCATATGAAGTAGCATGTCCAGCCCGGCGGCCGACCCTGCCGATGTAATGACCTGCCCCTCATCTACGTACAAGGCGTCCGCCTGGACGCTCACATGTGGGTAACGTTGCTGCAGTTTAGCCGCGTAGCGCCAGTGGGTCGTCACCGTCTTCCCGTCTAGCACGCCGGCAGCGGCCAGTACAAACACACCTGAACAGATCGAGCAGAGGCGCGCACCACGTTGATGAGCGGCGCGGATCTTCCTGAGCAGCGGTTCGGGCGGTACTTCATCCGCATCACGCCAACCCGGTACCACGATCGTATCCGCTCGGTCCAGAAGCTTAAGCGTATGCGGGGCGGTGACGGTGATGCCACCTGCCGCGCGCAGTGGCCCCGACTCGCCCGCGCAAACCGCAAATTGATACCAGTCGACGCCAAGCTCCGGGCGTTCCAGCGCGAACAATTCTGTCACGCAACCAAATTCGAAAGTACAGAGCTGGTCGTAGGCCAGCGCGACGACAAGATGAGTGCCCATGGCGTGATGTTACCGTAGATTGGCAATCTGGCCGCTTCTGCACGTTGCATGCGGATGCCAGAATGGACACCTCTGCTGCAAATTGCCAGGCCGCGCTCTTACTGCTCCTGTCCGCCATTCATCCATGTCCACCGCCACCATGAATAACGCCGTTACTGCAATCCCTGCCGCTGACAGCGCCGTCGCGCATGCCCACTTCCTCGCGTCGCTGCAGTTCGAAACCGACTGCTGGGATGTCTCCAGCGCGCTCGCCAGCGGAACACCCGGTTTCGTGCTGCTTGACGTGCGCAGTGCGGCCCTGTTTGCTCAAGGTCACGTACCGGGCGCTGTTAGTCTGCCGCATGGCAAGATCGTCGAATCGAAGCTTGGGGGTTATCCACTCGATACGCTGTTCGTCACGTACTGCGCAGGCCCGCACTGCAACGGCGCAACGCGTGGCGCCATTCGGCTCGCCCGGTTGGGTCGTCCGGTGAAGATCATGATCGGAGGCATCACGGGCTGGCTGGACGAAGGATTCGAACTGGCCGTGAATACCCCCGAGGCACGGTGAATGGCGGCAGTGTGGCGGGCGCGTATCAGGGCTAACCTCCTCAGTACGTTCCGAATGTCTCGAATTGACCGCAATCCGGACCACGGTTTGATCCCCGAGATCGTGAGCGAGAGAGCCTACGATAAAGACATAAGGCGACCCGTTACGGACCTTCCACCTGCTCCCAAGCGGTCGTTCAACATGCGCAGCCAACCGCGCTGGTAGGATGACGTTCGTGCCCAACACGCCTATCGCAGTTGAGCGCCGCACATCCAAGATCGAACCCGAGAAACCATGAGCCTTCATACATACATCCTGTTCGTCGGAGCTAGTTTCATTTTGTGCCTAGTCCCGGGTCCTGATATGCTGTTTTTGCTTGGGCGAACAATTGCTCAGGGACGTGCGGCAGGGCTATGCGCTGCCTTTGGAATCAATCTCGGCGCTTACATACACTTGCTCGCCGCGATTACTGGTCTCTCGGCGCTTGTCCTAGCATCAGCGACGGCGTTCACTGCGGTGAAGTGGATAGGCGCGGCATACCTGCTATGTCTCGGCCTCGGAGCATTGCGCTCCAAAGGCGGCTTTGCTTTTCCCGTTGGTGACGCGAAGGTGAAGGCCTTGCGGCTCATTTTTTGGCAAGGCTTTCTCAGTGATGTTTTGAACCCGAAAGTCGCGCTGTTTTACGTCGCATTGCTTCCCCAGTTCATCAGCGCGCACGACCCAAGTCCGGTGAAACATCTCGTCGCGTTAGGCGTGACTGGCAACATGGTTGGAATTGGAACGAGTATCACGTACGTGTTTCTCGCAGCGCGAATGACAGATGCGCTTCGCCGGAACCAGAGTATTTCTTCCTGGTTGACCAAAGCGATGGGCGCTCTGTTTGTTGGACTAGGCCTGAAGTTGGCGACAGAAAAGGTCTGACGCGGCTTTCTCTACGGGTGGCGTCAACGATCTCCGGTTCCCACAGGCCCAGTGCGGCAGAGCAGACGTTCGCGACCAGCGGTCGCGAAGGCGACCTCGCGATCGTCAACGCTTGAGGGTTGATGTCGAACGACCGTTCGTGGCCGACCAGAGCCTCACGCCAAACGCGACGAATAGCTTCGTAACGAATCTTATGCAAGCGGCATAACCCGACCCGTTGCTACCGGTCAAGTCGTCGGAGGTGCGACGGCTGCTCTCAGAGTCCAATCGTCATTCGCTCGCTATCGTCTGGCCTTAGCTTGTCGGCCATTGCGGTCAATCACGGGTCATGCGGCTCGAACTCGGCGAACGGCCGGCCGTGCTTCGAGCCTTCCCGCTCATCAGACCGTCTGCCAGTCAGGCTCTGCTGGCACGTCGCGCGACCTCGTGGCTGCGGATTGTTTCGAGGGACGCTGTGCGTGACGCGTTGGCGACAGCGTCACCGGCCTCTTCGCCGCATCCAGGTCCCGCTCCCGACCCGCTGTCGCGACGAAGGATGTGCCCACTGACCGGTCCTCACCAACCTTGAAAACGGCCACGGCTTGACGCAACGCCTGCGCCTGTTCGGCCATCGACTGTGCCGCGGCCGAGGCTTCCTCGACCAGGGCGGCATTCTGCTGGGTCACTTCATCCATCTGCGTGACGGCCTGATTGACTTGCTCGATGCCGGTGCTCTGTTCTTCGGACGCCGCCGCAATCTCGCTCATGATGTCACTTACGCGCTTGACCGACTGAACGATTTCGCTGATCGTACTGCCTGCTTCCTCAACGAGCTGCGAGCCGGTGTCGACCCGAGTGACCGACTCGCCGATCAGTTCCTTGATTTCCTTGGCTGCCGTCGCGCTGCGCTGGGCGAGTGTGCGGACCTCGCCGGCGACGACGGCAAATCCGCGTCCCTGTTCACCGGCTCGGGCTGCCTCGACCGCGGCATTGAGGGCAAGGATGTTGGTCTGAAACGCGATCCCTTCGATCACGCTAATGATTTCGGCGACCTTGGCCGAACTTTCCGTGATCCTGTGCATCGTGTCGACCACGCGCCCGACGACTTCTCCTCCGCGCTGCGCGTATCCCGACGCCGTACTGGCCAACACGGTTGCCTGCTTCGCGTTATCGGCGTTTTGACGCACCGTGCTCGTCAGTTCTTCCATGCTCGAGGCAGTTTCTTCGAGCGAAGCGGCCTGCTCTTCGGTGCGCTGCGACAAATCAGTGTTGCCCTGAGCGATTTCGCCCGCCGCCACCGAGATCGACTCGCTGGAAGTCTTAATGCCCTGCACGATACGAGTCAGCTGGTCTTTCATGGCGCCTAGCGAGAACATCAAGCTCGAACGGTCTCCGGACTTCAGCTGCAACGCGACGCGCAGATTACCCGCTGCGATGTCGCTCGCCAGCGCAGCTGCATCGCGAGGCTCCCCGCCAAGCTGTTTCGCAATGCCACGGGCGATGATCAGCGCCACGCCCAGCGCAACCGCAGTAGCCGAGACGATCAGGGCGATCACCAGCACGATTGCGTGTGAATAGGCCTGACCGGCTGCCTCGCCTTCCTTGGCCGCCCCAGCCTCGTTGACGGCCACGATCGTCCCGATATCCTTTTCCATCGCGTCACGAAGCGTGCTCGATTGTCCCTGCATCAGCGCCATCGCTTCTGCCTGGTTGTTCGCTCGTCCGAACGCACGGATCTGCTGGTCGACTTCGAGATACTTCGACATGAGCGTCTGGATATCGGCATACGCCGTCTTCTCTTCCGCCTCGGTAATGAGCTTCTCGTACTCGGCCGATGCGCGCCGGTAGTCTGCAAGGCCGGCGTCGATCCGGGCGTCTGCTTCCTGGCTTGCGGACTGCGTCTGGGCACCGGACGCGCGGTATTCGGCGAGGCTAATCGCACGCAATCCCGCTTGCATCTGCAAGCTGCTGCGCACGCTGGGCAACCAATTATCGCGGAGTTGGGCAACGTGATCGTTTTCACTGCTGACTTCGAATACGCTGAATGCGCCCAGTCCCACCAACAAAACGATGACCAACGAGAATCCCAGGATCAGCTGCGTGACCACCTTCAGGTTTTTGAGAGATTGCACGGTTGACGCCTCGCGTTGAGAAGAAATCGGCGGCCAAAGTTCGACTGGCCCGGAGGAAGCAAATTGAATCAGCTAACCTTCGTATCGGCAGCGAACCGCCAGCCTTAAGGAAATTGCGGGATTTCCCCTAAATGCATACGTTAGATGAATCTTTTCAGCTTCGGGAATTCAGGCTACCCTTGCAGCCACCCCTCGGTCTCAGGCGAAAGGCACAACGGTGAGCTGCTGAAGGACGTCACTGATAGCCTGTAACGAAGAGACATTCGAAACCAGGTACGTTCGAAACCCTTGTGCTGGCCAGAATTCCCAAGGACTATGAGATCTTTCAAAGCTCAACTTTACGAAATCTGTGACGAGGTTTCTTCTCAGTTTACTGGATGGAGCTTTGTGTCCGGACAGTTCAAGAATAGGACTTTGAAGCACACGGATTTAGTTATACACCCAGGGTTTGGCTTTGAGCGCGGAACAACTCCTGTGCAACCAAGCGTGTGCATCGACAACAAGCGTGCGCAAAAGTTGTGCAAATACGTCTTTGGGGCCAGCGCGTCTACCTCGATTGTTAGTCTCCAGAGCGTTTCACATCTGCTCCAACACACACCAGAAGAACTGCGCTTAGGATTTTGGATTGTGCAGGATCGCAAGGAATATTTATCGGTTGGTCAGCCAAGCCAGATCGTTCAAGGCAGGACATTGGATATTTCTGGGGCGCGCTCCGCATTAATTTCGATGATGCAAGATGGAATTGCGTTCATTGACAAC
Source organism: Paraburkholderia sp. EG287B (assembly GCF_040965595.1). NCBI lineage: Bacteria > Pseudomonadati > Pseudomonadota > Betaproteobacteria > Burkholderiales > Burkholderiaceae > Paraburkholderia > Paraburkholderia sp. EG287B. The sequence continues at coordinate 122,279 of NZ_JBFRCG010000022.1, read as the reverse complement.
CACTACGAACTTGGTACCGAGGATAGCTTTTTGAAGGGATTGCCAGCGAAGTACACCACGCGCCACGTCAATTCGCCTTACGATCAGATGGAAAAATTCAAGGGGGTGGTGGTTTGTATCGCTCACATCCTGTACGGGGATTTTGATTTTGTTGAGCGTTATCGAAGCGACTATTTCAAAACGCTGTTTCCCAAGCGCACGGACGATCTCGACAAGATCATTGCAAAGTTGCCAGAATTCAAGAAGCGTTTCGCCGAGACTGGCGCAGTCATTTAGGGCGCTGTGAGCTCCTGCCAGCCTGCTGGAAGAATGTCCGTTATCGGGATTGCTCATTGTCTCTTCAGGGTCGACATGCCCGTTGCATCAAGCATGCGTACGAAACGACCGTCTCACGCGACCGTCGAGGAATAAGAGCGCGAACGGCTCGCGCCGGAGGGAAACGATGAAAGAACATTGGCAGTTTCCGGTAGCAGCCTCTGCTTTACTGCATAGCCCAGAATTTGTGGTCCTTCAACGCCGCGAGTGCGCATTGAGCCTATCGCTCGAAGGGGACGACGGAGCCGCCAAGGAAATTGTGCTTCAGTTCTCCGGGGTGGAATCGTACAAGTGCACGTTTCTGACCTCATGCACAGCGGCCATGTTCAAACTAGCTTATGGAAGGCTCGTCTCTCTCGACAGTACGTGGCTGAACGAGGTCCGAAGCACTGGAAAGAAAGACAAAGTGACTGTCGATGCATTACAACATTTGATGATCACCTTTGATGATGGTCCGTGCTACGAGATCATCTGCTGCACTTGGAGCATAAGGCAGTGAGTGCCCTTGAGAGTGGCATCGAGCACCCTGCACGTCAGTCTCGGCCTGCTGCGTCCGGCGCTGGTCGGCCACAACCGGTTGTTCGACATACCGGCGCCAATCGTCGACAATCCGGTGAAAACCTTTATTAGCGACGGAAAGCAGCCGGATGGAACCTTGCGAGATCCAATTTACGGTGGATAACCTTTGCCATTGGGCGGGCATGGGCGACTATGTGCTGATTCCGCCCGATCGCAGCTATGAGATGACACTGCGATATGAAGGTGAACCTCCGCACGGCGATTCATATCACGTCGTTGATATTGCCGGGCACCGGTTTCCCGGGTATGCATGGGGCTGCATGTTTGCAATGTCAGAATGCTCGAACTTCATTGCCTTCAGTTGGATGGAAAAGAAATTCGAAAGGCTGACGACAGTTATCGACGTGAGACATTCGAGATACTTGGTTTTGCCGCGATACATCTATCATCCCCGCATCGAATGGCCCTCAATTCTAGACGCGACGAACGAACGGGAAGGGTATGCGTTCGACGGGATGGAAGCTTGGGGGATCCTTTGACGTGCGGTGGACTAGACTAAATCTGACAGTGGTTGGTTTCTCATGCTGGCGCGCATTGGCGCGGAGGGCGTAGCCCGTAGCGGCAATGCGCGCCGCAAACAGCAAGGAGTCCGCCATGACTCAGGAGCAGAAGGTAATTCGTGCCAAGGTCGGCATTCTTGAGTTGGCCCGGCAACTCGGCAACGTCAGCCAAGCCTGTCGCGTGATGGGTTACTCGCGCGACAGCTTCTACCGATTTAAGGAACTGTACGATCGAGGCGGTGAGGCTGCGCTGCAGGAGATTTCCCATCACCGGCCGTTGCTCAAGAACCGCGTAGATCCGCAGATCGAGGCCGCCGTTGTCGAGCTGGCCCTCGAATTGCCAGCTTACGGCCAGATCCGTATTGCCAACGAAGTCCTCAAACGACATGCCCTGTCCGTTTCGCCCCAAGGCGTCCGTAGCATCTGGTTGCGCCACGATCTGGAGACCATGTCGAAGCGCCTGAAGGCCCTGGAAGCCAAATCCGCCCAGGAGGGCTTGGTGTTGACCGAGGCCCAGCTCGTCGCGCTCGAACGCGCCAAGCACGAGAAGGAAGTGCACGGCGAATTCGAGTCAGAGTGTCCAGGCTACTGCGGCGCGCAGGATACGTTCTATGTCGGCAACCTCAAGGGCGTAGGCCGTGTCTACCAGCAGACTTTCGTCGACACCTACTCGAAAGTTGCATTCGCCAAGCTCTACGATCGCAAGACGCCCTTGCCGGCGGCGGACCTGCTCAACGACCGCGTTGTCCCGTTCTTCGATGGCTTCGGCATCCCGCTGCTACGCGTGCTGACAGATCGCGGCACCGAATACTGCGGCAACCCTGAGCATCATGAATACGAGCTGTACCTGGCTTTGGAAGACATCGACCATACCCGAACAAAGGCCAAGTCGCCGCAAACCAACGGGATCGTCGAGCGGCTGCACAAGACCATGCTCAACGAGTTCTACCGCATCGCTTTCCGCAAGAAGATCTACGAATCGATCGCCACCTTGCAGACGGACCTTGATGCGTGGCTCGACCAGTACAACAATGAGCGGGAACATCAGGGTCGGTGGTGTTACGGCAAGACGCCGATGCACACCTTTCTCGATTCGCTATAACTCGCCAAGGAGAAACTCATTCCCCATTGAGCGCTTTCTCTCTATCGGCCCGACTACCTGTCAGATCGAGTCCCTGCTAATACATTTGACGATTTGCCTTCTCGGCGAAGGTTCTCGTTGGCCCGGTCCGGCTTACCCGTCGGACGACCTGCTACGGGCATTCGAGCCCGAGACTGGAATTGCCAACAAGGAGGTCGAGCTACCCGGCTGTCGCCGGCGTCATTTCCACTGGAAGGATGCTGCTCGCACGAACTGCGCGCGCGCATCGTCAGGCAACCATGAAAATCCGTTCCTAAGTCCGTGATCGCACGCATCGCAGCACTTGGAAATGTCGGCGTCCCGCCAGTATTCGGGGCGGCACGCTTCGGCCCAAACATGCTCTAAAGCGGCCCTGTTATCGGATTCTAGTGAGAGGTGGTTCAACACAGCCGAATAGAACGTCCATGGCTTTTCCCAATCCACGAACTCAATCGCAGCCCCTATGAGGTCAGACTTGGCCATGGTGCAGGTGGTCTCGAAGTGTGGAGAACCAACAATACCACGCCCGATGACTGCTTTCGGCAAGCTCGAAGGTCGGCAACGGGTCGTGATGACCCGTTCGACGTCAGCGAGAGCGGACTTTCGTGGTCGCGCAGATATGAATGGCTTCAGACCGACCTGAAGCTGCCTTACGAAGGGCGACAGCTGAACGTCAGCAAAGGCCGAACTTGCGATCCACGAGAAATCGAAGTGTGCGACCGGATGGCCCCGTTAGCTGCCGTGGATGTCTGCCGCCGTCCGGCCGCAACGATTCCGCCCTCTGCCCACGGAAGCAGTTCGAGGATGTTCTTGATCTTGTGGGCGATCTCACTATTGTTTCGCCCATCGATTGAGCCTACGGAGGCGCGATTGAGCGCTTCAAACTGCAACCGCCCGACGTTCCAGGTGCAATTTACCCGGCAGGCACGGGTAAACGCTATTCGCACATTTGGCTAAATTATTCCTGCATTAGCTCAGCAGTACAATCACAACCAGTTGAGAGGTGTTTATGGCTACGGGAAAGAAAGACGCCAAGCTCGCTAGCAAGCAGCTTTCGAACAAGAAGAGCACACCCAACCAGAAGTCGGTCGCGGGTTCGGATTTGAGCCAGGCAAAGAAGCAACCGGCACCCCCGCCCAAGAAGAAGTAGCGATGCAACCGACGCTTTGCCCACTTACACCCGTCTCCATGACGGGTTTTTAATACCCCCCGCAACTACCAATGATGGACATTGAAATGGCCACTGCCCCCTGTGCGTCGTATGCCGACGATGGTCCGCTGCGACGGGCGCCCAGAATTAGAACGAGGACGACAGGGATCCGCATGAGTCGCAATCGTGCCGCCGTGCGCGTGCTGATCACAGCTCGATGCGGCAGTCTCGTTGCACTGCTGGCGCTCGCAGGCATCGCCCATGCCTACCAGCCATCGTCGCCCGACGAGTCCCAACTACAGGAGCACGGCCACTACGTGAACCACGAAGGGCATGTCGTGCATTCGCCTGCGCGCTCCCGAAACGGCGCCGTGCCGGTCGGTGCCACGGCAAGATGTGGCGACGGGACATACAGTTTCAGCCAGCACCACTCGGGCACGTGTTCGCGTCATCACGGTGTCGCCGAGTGGGAATAACGAAAAGCCGGGAGCGGACAATGTAACGAGGGCTGACGGGCGTCGCAATGCTGACGCTTGGTGCATGCGCCACGGTTCACGAAAGTTTTCCCCAAATGGGCGACCTGCCTACACGCTGAACTGCAGCGGCTTCGCCCGCGGCTGGGACACGTGCTTCGAGGCAGCTGGGGAGATCTGCAAGACGGCTGGTTTCGACGTGATCGACCGAAGCGACGAAGACGCGGATGCGGTGGGCGCGAGCCGAAGTGGTCTACTCGGCGCGAAGACGAACGAGCGATCGATGGTCATCGCCTGCAGGGAGCCAGCGGCCTGATCCTTGGCGAAGGAATGGCGTCCTGGTTGGCGATGCTCTGCCCTCGCGCGAACTCGCGGGAAGTCCGGGAAGTGCTACCACTCCAGCACGCGATTCGAATGCGCGATTGCCGCGGCGCCGGTCAGATCTATCGCATGTCCGTCGCGAACCTGGTCAACTGACAGGTTAATTGATCGCGCCGATGCGGACGTTGCAGTACCTGACGCGTGTCCGGTGGTCGACCAGTGATTCTTGAAAATGGAGCGCCTAGCATTCGAGCGCGATGCTTGGATTTGCTTGGCGAATTTAAGCGTTCGCTGATTACCTCACCCTTTAGCTTACCAAATACCTTCATAAATGCCTTAACCGAGGTCGCTTGACCGAATCCGCGGACCGCTGGCAGCAAGCGCCCGCAATAGACATTCAGGTTTGGCGATAGCTGTCGTTAACCAGCGGCAGGCGCAATCGAACCGAGCCATTTTCCCTTCTGCACACCGAGCATCATTTCGTCCGATTGAGCGAATCACGTAGAAAGCCGGGCGAAAGCCATCGTTAGAGTTCGCCATCAGAAGTTTTTCATTCGGGCCGAACGACGACCCGTTGGGATGGGCACGACATTCATCGCGTCGACCCTTTGCGTGAACCGATGGTTCGATCGTGCAACGTCGGCCGTCATCAAATATGCGTTTCCGTTCGGTATAAATCGTCCGCCGGTTTTGTCCTGTCGATCGCTGACGCGGATTCCGCAGCCGCGTCCGGCAACATTTCTTCGGCCAGCCGCTCCGATCCTCGCCGTGGACGTGAAACGACTCAATATAAGACCAGACAAGTAATAACTACTGCATGCAACCGCAGAATAGCTACACGAACCAAGCCGTCACTTCCCCAGACCATGCCGCCCTGTCTTCGCCCTCCTCCGCAATGGCGAAACTCTCGCGCGGACAACGCGCCATGTGGTTTCTGTGGAGCCTGAATCCGAATGGTGCGGAGTACGGCCTGCCCATGGCGTGGTCCATTCACGCTGCGCTCAACGTGGAGGCATTTCGCGGTGCATTGCAGGATCTGGTTGAGCGGCATCCGGTCTTGCGTACGACGTACGCGGCACCCGAAGGCGAACCTGTCCAGTTGATCCATGCGCACGGTCAACCGGATTTCCAGCACGACGATGCGGCGCAATGGGACGCTGCCGCCTTGCATGCGCGCCTGACCCAAGAGGCCGACACCGGTTTCGACCTGAAAAACGGCCCGGTTTTTCGCGCACGCCTTTTTTCACGCGCTGCCGACACGCACGTGCTGTTTCTGAACTGCCACCACATTGCCGCCGACACGTGGTCGCTCATCGTGATGATGGAAGAGCTGGGGCTTCTGTACCGGGCACGCGTTGAAGGCAAGGCGGCTGACTTGCCGTCCGCCGGGCACTCTTACGTCGACTACGTCGGGTGGCAGCAAAACCTGCTCGCGTCCTCCGTGGGTGAATCGCACGCGGCCTACTGGAAAAAGCAGTTGAGCCGGATCCCCGTACTCGACCTGCCGACCGACCGGCCGCGTCCGCGCGTTCAGACTCACGTTGGCGCGGGTCATTCGTTCGAGCTGGGCAAAACGCTCACGCAGCAGATCCGCGCCCTCGCGCGCGCGCAGGACGTCACGTTCTACACGGTGCTGCTCGCCGCCTTTTACGTGCTGCTCTACCGCTATACGGGGCAAGACGATATCGTGGTCGGCTCGCCGCGCTTCGGGCGGCCGCCGCAAGGCTACGCGCGCACGGTCGGCTACTTCGCGAGCCCCTGCGCGCTGCGCGCGCGCGTGGACGGCGAAAACACGTTCAATGCGTTTCTGCAGCACGTGCGGGAGGTGCTGGTCGGCGCGAAGGAACACCAGGACTATCCGTTCCCGTTGCTCGTGGAGCAACTGGGCGTGGCGCGCGATGCGAGCCGCAGCCCCATTTTTCAGGTGTCTTTTACGTACCAGAAAGCCCATCTCGACCATATGCGCGGGGTGGCGGCTGCGCGAATGGGCCTGGGTGGCGCAGAACTCGATCTGGCCGGCTTGCCGCTCGCGTCTTATCCGCTCGAGCAGCATGGCGTGAAGTTCGATCTCGACTTCGTGGTCGAAGAGGTGGACGGCTGCCTGCGCGCGGTGTGCTGGTACAACACGGCCCTATGGGACGCGCCGAGCATTCGCCATCTGGTCGATCAATTCCAGACCTTGATCGCGAGCGCCGTCGAAGCGCCGCACACTGAGCTTAGGCATTTGTCGATGCTGAGCGCGCGCGAGCGCGCCGCTTACGCCGCCTGGAATGCAACCGAAAGCCGTTTTCCGCAGACGCCCGCGCACCGGCTCGTCGAAGACTGGGCGCAACGCCGGCCGCAGGCCGCGGCGCTGCTGCACGACACGCAGACGGTGTCGTATGCCGAACTCAACGCGCGCGCCAATCAGCTTGCGCATCATCTGCGCCGCCTTGGCCTGAAACCGGGCGAGCTGGTTGGCGTGAGCATGGAACGCTGCCCCGCGCTGGTGGTCGCGATTCTCGCGGTGCTGAAGGCAGGCGGCGCGTATTTGCCGCTGGACCCGAGCTACCCGCAGGAGCGTCTTGCCTACATGCAGGACGATTCGGAGCTGAGCTTGCTGCTCACGGGCCAGGGCGCCGGCGCGGAGGTGTCGTCCGCGAAGGTACGGCGCGTGTGCGTCGATACGGAAGCCACAGCCATTGCAGGCGAGTCCGTGCAGAACCTGGAGCTCGCCTCGAAGCCGAACGATCTCGCGTACGTCATCTACACCTCGGGTTCCACCGGACGCCCGAAGGGTGTGATGCTGGAGCACTACGGCCTGTCCAACATGGTCCATACCATGGCCGCGTTGTTCGAAATCGGGCCGAACAGCCGCCTCCTGCAGTTCGCGTCGGCGAGTTTCGACTCGTCGGTCGCGGAAATTTTCAGCACCTTATGCGCCGGCGCCGCGCTGTGCCTCGCGTCGAAAGCGGACATGATGCCGGGCTCGGCGCTGATCGACACCATCGCGCGCCACGCCGTGACGGTGATCACGCTGCCGCCTTCCGTGCTCGCCTTGCTGCAGCCCGAAGATGTGCCGACACTGCGCACCGTTGCCGCGGCCGGCGAGGCATGCAGCCTCGACATCGTCCAGCGCTGGGCGCCTGGACGGCGCTTTCTCAATGCGTACGGGCCGACCGAAACGACGGTGTGCGCGACCATTGCGCACCTTCAGCCGGACGCCGAACGCGTGTCGCTCGGGCGGCCGATCGCGAACACGCGCGTATACGTGCTCGACGCCCAATTGCAGCAGGTGCCGGTTGGCATTGCGGGCGAAATCCATATTGCGGGGTCCGGCCTTGCGCGCGGCTACCTGAACCGCCCCGATCTCACCGCCGAGCGATTCATCGCCAATCCGTTCGAAGGCCCGCACGCGCGCATGTATAAAACGGGCGACCTCGCCCGCTTTCTGCCCGACGGGAGCCTCGAATACCTCGGGCGCCTCGACCATCAGGTAAAGATTCGCGGCTTTCGCATCGAGCTGGGCGAAGTGGAGTCGGTGATCGCCGGATGCGCCGGCGTGCGCGAAGCACTGGTGATTGCGCGGGCGACGTACGGCGGCGCGCCGTCGTTGCTCGCGTACGCCATTGCTCACGAAGCGGGCGCCATCACCGCTGCCGACATTCGCGCCCATGCGCAAGGCAAGCTGCCCGACTTCATGCTGCCTTCGGCAATCATGCTGCTCGACGCATGGCCGCTTACCCCGAACGGCAAAATCGATCGCGCGGCATTGCCCGACGCCGAGCGCGTGACCACGCAAAGCGTGCTCGCCCCGCGCGACACGCTCGAGCAGCAGATTGCCGACGTGTGGAAAGCGGTGTTGAAGCTGGACGCCGTGGGGATCGACGACAACTTCTTCGAAGTGGGCGGTCATTCGCTCGATCTCGTTCGCGTCGAGATCGAACTCGAACAGACGCTGGGGCAACACGTGCCGACGATGGACCTGTTCCGCTTTCCGAACATCCGGTCGCTGGCAGATCACCTGCGCGGCGCGTCTATGCCGGCAGCCGTTGCCGCGCCGTCCAACCCTGCGCAAGACGTCACGCCAAAAGCGGAGCGCGTGCCGCATGGCGTCGATCATGCAGATATCGACATCGCCATCATCGGCATGGCGGGCCGCTTCCCCGGTGCTGGCAGCGTTGCGGAGCTGTGGCGCAATCTCGTGGCCGGTGTCGAATCGGTCAGGGCATTGGGCGATAGCGAACTGCTCGCGGCCGGCGTCGATCCCGCCCTGCTCGCCGACCCGCGCTACGTGAAGCGCAAGGGCGTGCTGGACGACGTGGACCGATTCGACGCCGCGTTTTTCGGCTACCCGCCGCGCGAAGCGCTCCTGATGGATCCGCAGCAGCGCCTCTTCCTCGAAACGGGCTGGCAGGCCCTGGAACACGCGGGCTACGCGAACGTGGGCTACACCGGCAGGATCGGCGTGGTCGGCGGCACGGGCCGCTCGGGGTATCTGCTTCAATATCTCGACGCGCGTCCGGAGAGCGCTGCCGAACTGTTCCAGACCACCATCCTGAACGAGAAGGACTTTCTCTCCACGCGGCTCGCGTACAAACTCAACCTGCGAGGCCCGGCGCTGACCGTGCAGACGGCATGCTCGACCTCGCTCGTCGCCGTTCACGTGGCCTGCCAGCAATTACTGCTCGACGAATGCGATATCGCGCTGGCAGGCGGCGTGTCGCTCGAAATGCCGCACGGCACCGGTTACCTGCATCAGGAAGGGCACATTCTTTCTGCCGATGGCCGCTGTCGTCCGTTCGACAGCCGCGCGCAAGGCACGGTGCGGGGCAGCGGCGGCGCGATCGTCGTGCTCAAGCGCCTGTCCGCCGCGCTCGCCGACGGCGACAATGTGTGGGCGGTCATCAAGGGCTCCGCGATCAACAACGACGGCAACGCGAAGATGGGCTTTACCGCCCCGGCTGCCGACGGCCAGGCCGACGTCATCGAGCATGCGCTTGCGCGCGCGGGCGTTGATCCGGCAAGCATCGGCTTCGTCGAGGCGCACGGCACCGCGACGCCGCTGGGCGACCCGATCGAAGTGCATGCGCTCACGCGCGCATGGCGCCGCCATACGGACGCGCGGCAGTTCTGCGCGCTCGGTTCGTTGAAGTCGAATGTCGGCCACCTCGACGCGGCGGCGGGCGTCACCGGTCTCATCAAGGCCGCGCTATCCGTGCATCACGGCAAGATTCCGGCGACGCTGCATTTCGAGTCGGCCAATCCGAAGCTCGAACTCGAAAAGAGCCCGTTCTGGGTGAACGACACGCTGACCGACTGGCCGCGCACCGCCACGCCGCGGCGCGCCGCCGTGAGTTCGTTCGGCATCGGCGGCACGAATGCGCACGTGATTCTGCAGGAAGCGCCGTCGCAGGCCGCGCGCGAGCGCAAAGGCGACGCGGCGTTTCACGTGCTGGCGTTGTCAGCGAAATCGGAGCGTGCGTTGCAGGCGATGACGGACAATCTGGCCAGCCACCTGCGGGACAATCCTGCCGCCGATCTGGGCGATATCGCCTACACGCTTCAACTGGGCCGCACGCACTTCCCGCACCGGCGCGTCGTCGTGTGCGACAGTGCCTCCGCCGCGCTCGAAGCGCTCACTGCACTGCCCGCCGCGCGCAGCGGCACGGGCGTGCCCGCGCCGTCCGCGCGCGTCACCTACCTGTTCCCCGGACAAGGTCTGCAGCAGGTCAACATGGGCCGCGATCTCTACGCGTCCGAAGCCGTGTTCCGCGATTGTGTCGATCACTGTGCCCAGCTGTTGCAGCCGCTCATGGACCTCGACATCCGTACGGTCCTGTATCCGCCAGCCGATGTGTCCGGCGCGACCGATGCCGCGCGCGAGCGGCTCATGCAGACGTCCATCACGCAACCCGCGCTCTTCGTGGTCGAATACGCGCTCGTGCGGCAACTGGAACATTGGGGCGTGCGCCCGAACGCGATGATGGGGCACAGTCTCGGCGAATACGTGGCCGCGTGCGTGGCCGGCGTCATGTCGCTGCCCGATGCGCTGAAGCTCGTCGTCATGCGCGGCCAGCTAATCCAGGCCTTGCCCGCCGGTTCGATGCTCGCAGTCGAAGCGTCGGCGCAGGAACTGGCGCCCTACGTCGCGAACGGCGTGGATCTCGCCGTGGTCAACGCGGCGCGCTCTTGCGTGCTCGCGGGTCCGGCCGAACAGATCGACGCCGTGCAGGTGCGCCTCGACGACGCCGGCTTGCGCTGCAAGCGCGTGGCAACGTCGCACGCGTTTCATTCCGCGATGCTCGATCCGGCGCTCGAGTCATTCATGGCGCTCGTCAGACAGGTCGAGTTGCGTGCTCCGCACATTCCGTACATCACCAACGTGACCGGAACGTGGGTCACCAACGAGCAGGCGATCGACCCGGCACATTGGGTGCGCCATATGCGCCAGACGGTGCGGTTCGCCGAAGGCCTCGACACGTTGCTTCAGTCGCCGGACGGACTCTTCGTCGAAGTGGGTCCGGGCCACGCGTTCACGTCGATCGTCCGGCGGCATGCGGACAGTGCGAATGCGCGAGTCGCAACGGCCACGCTCTCCGGCGCGCCGGGATGGTCCGATTGCGGCGCGCTGGCGCTGAGCATCGGGCGCTTGTGGGTGGCTGGCGTCGCGCCGTGCTGGGATAAGCTGCAGGAAGGCGCCAAGCGGCGGCGTGCCGCGTTGCCGGGCTATCCGTTCGAGCGTCAACGTTTCTGGCCGCAGGCACGAAACACGAGCCCGGCACGCGCTGTGGCTTTGCAGCCTCGCCAATCCGCGCTCGAACCGGACGCAGCCGCATCGCACGATGCGTCGACGGTGGCTTCTTCGCACGACACCGTGGAGTCGCAGCTGACCCGCATCTTCGCGGAGGTGCTGGGCATGCCGTCGGTTGCCGCGACCGACAACTTCTTCGAACTCGGCGGCACGTCGCTCTCCGCGCTGAGCGTCATTTTGCAGGTTGAGCAGTTGATCGGCCATCAACTGCCGGCGGCTGCGTTGCTCGAAAGCCCCACGGTGCAAGCGCTCGCCGCCTCGTTGCAAACGATGCGCGACCCGCGCAGCCAGCAAATGGTGGGCATGCGCACCACGGGCGCGTTGCCGCCGCTCATCTGCATTCACCCGTACGGCGGGCACACGACCAACTACGTCGAACTCACGCGCAGCCTGGGCGGCGACCAGCCCGTGTACGGCATCCAGGCGGGTGGCCTGCAAGGCGAATCGACCCCGCTGCGCAGCATCGAAGCGATGGCTTCGGATTACATCGACCTGATGAAATCGGTGCAGCCCGAGGGCCCATACCGGCTGGTCGGGCATTCGATGGGCGGATGCATTGCGTACGAGATGGCGCAGCAGCTTGAGCGACGCGGCGAAAGCGTGGCGCTGCTGGCCCTGCTGGACTCGCGCGCGCAAAACACCAGCGTGCAGCCGCTGTACCGCAACGGCACCTACGGCAAGATGGCGGCCCGGCAATGGCTCAGCGACGACGCTGTGATGCTCGGCATTCTCATGCCGAAGCTGTCATTCGATTGGGAAAGCTTGCGCGATGTCCCCGTTGACGTGCACTGGCGTCATGTGCTCGAAGCGGCAACGCAACAAGGCTTGCTGCCGGCCGGCACAGGCGAGCGGCAGATCAGGCAGGTGCTTTCGGTGATCGACGCGAATGACGAAGCGCTTCGCACGTATCGTCCGGCGCCCTATAGCGGACGCGTGCTGCTGTGCTGTGGCGAGGAAGGTTTCGCGCGGCAGTTCGGCGAACCCGATCTCGGCTGGGGCGCGCTCGCTGAAGCGCTGGACGTCGTGCACGTGCCCGGCGATCACCACAGCATCATGAGCCGCGAAAGCGCGCAGATCATCGCGCGTCATCTGCAAAGGCACGAGCAGGCGTGCCTCGTCTGATGCCCCAGCCCACCTCGCTCGAGCCCGAAACATTGCAAGGACGGTCTGTGTCCCCATCGAAAAAAGTGCGCTTTAGCCGCGATGAAATGAAGGTCGTCGTGGTGGTCACGGCGTTGCTGCTCATTGGTCTGCTCGGCACGGACATTCATCTTTCGTCGCTGCCGGAAATCATGAACGTCATGCACGCCTCGCAGCAATATGTGCAGGCGTCGATCTCCGTCTTTCTCTTCGGGACGGGCGTGGGAGCGCTTATGTACGGACCGATGAGCGACAAACATGGCCGCAAGCCCGTCATTCTGATCGGCCTGGCGGTGGCGATCATGGGTAATCTCTGGGCCGTGTTCGCCGCGAAGATCACGGGCTTTTTGCTCGCGCGCTTCGTTCAGGGGCTGGGCAGCGGCGTGTGCCTCGCCCTGTCGCGCATCGTGCTGGCCGATATCGTGCAAGGCGATCGTTACGCGATTGCCAGCTCGTACATCACCTTGTTCACGGGTCTTTCGTTCGTGCTCGGCCCGCTGGTGGGCAGCTTCGTGCAAACGTGGTTCGGGTGGCGCGCCAACTTTGTCGTCATGGCGTTGCTGCTCTGCGCGATGTTCGCGGTTTATCTGCGCTGCCGTGAAACGAACGCGCACAAGAATCGCTCGATCACGGCACGCGATGTCTTCGCGGCCTACCGCGTAGTGTTGTCGGATGCGACGTTCGTTTCGTCGACCATTGTGGCCGGTGTCGGCATGACCTGCTTTGTCATGTACACGAGCTCGAGCCCATTCGTGCTGCAGCAGCAGTTCGGCTATTCCGCCACGCATTACGGTTGGGTGAGCGCGCTGGTCGGCAGCGGCCTGGTCGTCAGCCGTCTGCTATTGCCCCGGTGGATCGGCAGATTCGGCATGCTCTCGACAATGATCGCCGGGCTTTTCATCGCCATCTTCTGCGGCGTTGCGTTGCTGACGCTTTCGACGCTGGGTGGCTTGTCCGCGCGCGGCTTTCTGCTGAGCGTCGCAGGCGTGTCGTTCAGCTACTCGTTTATCGTGCTTTGCGCGTCGGCCATTTGCATGAGCCGCTTTACGGCCCATCGCGGCGCCGCAGGCGCCATTTATTGCTGCTCGCAGATGGGCCTGGCGTTTGGTGTGAATAGCCTCGTGTCGTCCGTGTCGAGCGACGTGATTACGCTGCTGGGCGCGAGTTATATCGCGCTTCCCGTGTTGGCTCTGCTGCTTTGCGCCAGGCAATCAGCAGCCATAGGCTACCAGGAAAAGCGCGCAGGTTACGACGACCGGCAACCGGGCGCTCCTGCTACAGAATAGGAGGGAACACGCCACCTTACAAGCTCTCAGCTTTACGTAGGCTACAGTGCCGAACGACTGTTTTACGCTGAATAGCCAGTCAGGGCGCAAAGCGGCTCGCGGACTGATGCCGCTTTGCCTCGTCGAGCCCTCACACGCTTAACTGGCGTTTGAGTGGTTGTACGTCAGCTTCCCAGCCAACTCCGACTGTTGGCCCCGTCCGACATTCGAGCAATTGCTTGCGCTTTTCTTCGGCGATTGCGATGAAGTCGGACAGTTCACGCTCCATGGCCGAATCTCTGGCGCCCGGCTTCCACGTCGCGGCTCCGTGCCGCCGGCGCGTGGTACGAGCCAACGCTAACGCTCCTCTCGCAGCTTTTGCACATTCGATTTCAACCTGACCGCAAAAGTCGATCGGCTCACCGAATTCGCGGAATGCCTCGACATACTCCCGAGCGGCGTGCGCCGTTGCCGGGTACTCGCGCAACTCCGAGACGAGTCCACGGCTCAGAACGTCCCATCGCAACTTGTCCGGATAGGCAAAGGCGGGAACGGACACGCCCTTGCTGGCCTCACGGATCGCGGGACCGACTGGCTCCGACGCCGCCCAGGCTGCCTTATGCATCATCGTACGACAGGTCCGAGCGTAGCTTTCCAGCGCTAATGCCAGCTCCAAAGAAGTGTCACGTCGGTGGCGCCTGCGTTCTCGGCCATCTCGCGCCGCGATCCAAACTAGCGTTACGACACTGCCGACCGTCGCCGACGTTAGCGCCAAAGTAATAGGAGTATTCCAGCCAAGTCGCGGGAAAAAAAGCCATTCCTGCAGCATACGAAGCGCCTCGGAAAAAGAGGTGCACAGAGTATAAGCAATCGCAAGCCAGCGTATTCAGGAGAGAAATTGTGCTGTGCATTTTCGCCACAAGCGCTCCGATCGTGCGCCGCCAATCTTGACAGATCGGCGCAATAGCCTCACTACTTTTTGACACTACCGGGACTACAAATCCCGACTCGCCATAGCGATCAACATAGATTTGCCTTGGGCGAGCGTGACGCGGATATTGCTGATTCTGAGTGGTTAACGAGGCAGGCTTCCATGCAGAACTGGGCGGCTTCCGGATCCAGTGAAGAACATCAAGGACACCGTTCTGCTATTAGTTGTCGGGACAGCGGAAGACTATGCTCAGTCAAAAAAAGCCGCACCGTCACCAACGACGGTGCGGCAAGGGAGCTGACGGGTGGTGACCGGTTGCCGATACCCGTCAGCGAGAGAGCTCTCAAACTACCACGCCATCTCGCGCTATTCGATCTCTTGCGAAAAGGTCGACGGTATTGTCCGATCAGTACTAGTAGAAGCGCGTCACCGGTTGTTGCCGAAACCACTTCGTGAGCGAGTCGAAACCCGCTTGCTGCGATGCTACCTGTGCGTGATATTCGCTAACTATTGTTCCTATTTCGCCGGCGGTTTCGGGGGGGCGGGATTGGCACTGCGAACACACTTCAGTGTCACACGCCCTCGGAACAACGATCAGCGTGAAGGCGACTTGCTCGGCGAGACATAATCAATGGAGCGAAGTTTGCAGTCTCGTGCGACACAACTGACCGCGGGCTCATCGTGCAGAGCTGGATATCTTCCGTTTTCCGGCTCATTAGCCTCACCTACAAATCTTCCGACGAAGGACACCAAAAAAACACGATTCTCCAGCCATTCACAGATCACGGATATTCATCGATCGCAAAGTAAAGATGCCGTCAAATTCTCAGGATCCGGACCAGTCGGCCAAAATCTGGTATGTGAACGCCATTGAAATCGAAACGACAAACCTGTCTGTTAAATTGCCGTCACGTTTGGCTCGTGCTGCCCAGAGCCTAATGTGGTCCACCGGGTCCGGTTCCCCCCGAACTAGATCGAACCCGGATTCGCACCGCCAGGCTGGCAATGCCTGGCGGTTTTTTTCGCTCACCAATCGTTCTGACGGCGTTGCTTCAATGCCGAGATGTAGCTCTCTTTGCGCCGAAACTCGACACCGCGTGCTCGGTCCGAAGAACTTTCCGCTTAGACGTTCGATGGACGGTAACCAGCTAGCCGAGACCAATGGAAGATCGACGTTTGTACATCCGTAGCAGAGGGAATCTCTTGCCGTTTATCGTGTATTTGAGAACTCACTCGTGCCCCCGCTTCTCAGGCCGACGAAAACGCCAATCCGGCGGCTTACTTTCACGCTTAACCGAACAAACCTCTTCCAATATGGTCACGTAGACCAAACTCGCCAAAACATTCCACTTTGCGGCAATCACCCCGACTTACCTTGCAGCACGTGGTAGGTTAGAAGCCTGTCAATCTGCAAGTGAGCGGCCAGTTGGTTGCTTTTCAGCGGCTCCTTGCCACCGTACAGGCGCTGCGACGCAGATCCGTGAATCTGCCAGAACAGATCCGCGATCCCCCGGTATGAAGCTCTGAAAATATCTGATGACTCCACCAAACTCCTTCTCGGCGACGAACTCCAAAAGCACAATCCTCATCACTGGCGGCGCCGGTTACATCGGCTCACACACCTGCGTGGCGCTTCTGGAGGCAGGCATCGACGTCGTCGTCGTAGATAATCTCGTCAATAGCCACCGGGCATCGCTCGCGCGCGTCCAGAAGATCACAGGAAAACAACTCACCTTCTACGAAGAAGATGTGCGCGACGCACGGGCGCTTACGCGCATCTTCGAGACACATAAAATCACCGGCGTGATCCACTTTGCCGCACTCAAAGCCGTTGGCGAATCTGTGGCCAAACCGATCGAGTACTATCGCAACAACCTGGAATGTCTGCTCACGGTCCTGGACGTGATGCGCAGATACGGCTGCAAGCAGTTTGTGTTCAGTTCTTCGGCGACGGTGTATGGCGCGCCGGAGCGCTCGCCCATCGACGAAACCTGCCTGCTCACCGCAACCAACCCATACGGACAATCAAAGCTCATCGCCGAGCAGATCCTGCGTGACGTCGCGATCTCAGATCCGTCGTGGCGTATCGCGGTGTTGCGCTATTTCAATCCGGTGGGCGCGCACGAGAGCGGCCTGATTGGCGAAGACCCCGCCGGTATCCCGAACAACCTTATGCCGTTTGTCGCGCAGGTGGCTGTCGGCAAGCTGCCAAAACTGCGCGTGTTCGGCGGCGACTACCCGACGCCAGACGGTACTGGCGTGCGGGACTACATCCACGTTGTGGATCTGGCAAACGGACACCTAAAAGCGCTCGATGCGCTGGCTGCGCGTGACCCGGGTTTCATCGTGAACCTGGGCACCGGACGCGGCTACACAGTCCTCGAAGTCGTGAAGGCCTTCGAGCAGGCGTGCGAACGGTCTGTGCCGTATGAGATCGTCGACCGCCGTCCCGGCGACATCGCCGAGTGTTATGCCAATCCCGCGAGGGCACAATCACTCATCGGTTGGAAGGCAGAATACGGCATCGAGCGCATGTGCATCGATCACTGGCGCTGGCAAGAAAAAAATCCGTATGGGTATGCATAACATTCAATGCATGCGTTCACACTTGCGTCACTGGCACCATACGAATCAATCGGCTTGCGAAAGTCAATGCCGGCGGGAGTTGCATGTGTGCTCAGTGCGCCGCCCTCTCTCGCCTTCGCGTCAGCCTCCGATGCCAGGTACGCGAAACTGATTGGGAAACTCGCCCCACATGAACGACTCAGCGCTAGCGCGTTGCCCCGCCCCGGCGCCGTGGTCGCGAACCGTGGTACCACTCGTGATGATCAAGGTTGCGCATCAGTTCGTCGCGTCGCCGTTGGCGGCGCCGACGGGCTGCAACCCTGAATGTGGCGATGACCAGCACAAACGTGCCAGCAACCAAACTGGCCAGAAATGGGTGCACGTCAAAATCCTCCCGCTTGCTCAGTCAGCGTCCTATTCTGTCATCCGGACGTTCAATAAATACTCGCGATCTCCTTCGAACCGCAATCTGGAGAAAGAAGTCCATCAACTGTTAGCTCAGAATGCGGCGCTTGAGATTAGACTCCGCATGCACATACTCGCACTTTCCGAGATCGTGCAGATAGTTACCAACCGCACAAATCGGAGCGCCTCTGCCAAAACGTTTCGGCGCTCCGCGGAGGCGATATTCGCGTCCTCCAAGGGTAGCGATTCGTCCGAGGCGTACTGGAGTGCCGCCCAGTCCGAGCTGGACACACTTACGTCAGAATTCGATCAGCTCAACTGCACAAAGGCACTTGACGAAGGTGAACATCTATCTTCAAAGCAAGGCACACACTCGATCGACGAAGAATCCCGTGGAATTCTGCTGTGTACAACAATGGCGGCCGTCAAATGCCTCTTCGCGCAACATCCAGATCCTGAAGAGCTAAACGACTTCTGGAGCGCGCATATTGCTGCACTGGAAACGGTTGTTAGACACGCACCCAATCTGTCTGCATCTTCGATCAAATGGGCGAAAAGCCTCCTGAACGAACACGCCGTCATCGAAAAACCGACGCTGCTACACTGACTATTTCTACCGCTCGATACTGATAGCATGATCGAGACGCCCCTCAATTGCAGAGCAATCCCGTCAATGCTACCGGTTCGGATCGCCAAATTGGCGTCTCCGGATATTGACCTCCATGAATTGCGTTAACGATCAAGTCCAGTCGGAGCGCTCACCGCATCCCGAGCTATCGTGAATACCATCGCTTTGTCAGGAAGCGCGCGCGATTCTTCGCCTCCGTGATCCAGGCCGGATCCCCGTCTCTCCCCGACCATGTCGCTCCTGTCCTTGGATCAAGGGACTTCGCTGGTGGCTTACCTTTCGACATCCTGCTCGTGGACACACTATGAGATCCAAAGATGTCACGCCGGGAATTCCCACATTCATTGACCTTCGCGCCGATGTCCGTGAGAACGACTTGAGATTTAGCGCGCCACGCTTCCGCTGGCTGCTCGCTTCAAGCACAGCCAAACGAGCCTTCGAGCAGTCGAAAGTTGCCACCCCGCCCGTTGCCACAAGGACCTCTCGCGTATCCGCGCCCGATGTGAGCCCCCTACTCACGTTGTCTCACGACAGTTCTGTCTGCCCAGGAGCGGCTCGAACGTCAGAACGTGGACGCTTGCCGCGTAGGGGGTAAGTTTTCCTCACTGCGCGCAGCGTCAACCCATGAAGGCTTTCTACCGCGTCCAGACCACACGCGACCCGTCTTTGGGTCACGAATTTTCGCAGTCGACTGGCGGGATCTACCTCGGACATCATCGGCTGTAAGCTGATGTAGCTCCAACTTTCTCCGAATTTCCTGAATCACAATCTCTCGCTCATGCTTGAATACCTCGGCGATCTTGAGATCAAGCATTGCGAGCTGTTCACGCAATTCTTTATAGCTGGACATTTATCGAAGACTGATTCAGGATGGGAAAAAAGCCTGCCATGTCCAGAACATGGCAGGCGAAACCAGGACAGCGGGGGACTATCCCAGGGTACCGATTGACGCAAAGCTGAATGCACTCGAACAACAAACAAACCGATAGCATCGGCCGCTGCAGCCCTCAGACAGCGTCCACACTCTCGCGCGCATCCAACGTTTCATTTTCGCGCTGGTCAACGTTTCGCAACTGCAGGTTCAGGTACTCAGCAAACTCGGAGCCTACCTCGCTGTGCTGGAGCGCGAACTCAACTGTGGCCTTCAGATAGCCGAGCTTGCTACCACAATCGTACCGCTTCCCTCGGTACTTGTAGGCGAGGACCTGTTCGTCGCTGAGCAAGGACTCAATTGCATCTGTGAGTTGCAGTTCGCCGCCCGCACCTGGCTTCAGTGCGCGCAAATGCTTGAAGATCCGGGGCTTCAGTATGTAGCGACCGACAACACCGAGGTTCGATGGCGCAGCGTCGGGAGCGGGTTTTTCGACAATCGCTGAGAGCTTGACGATGTTCTCCTCCCAAGCCTTTCCGTCGACAACTCCGTATGAGCGCGCGTCTGCTCGCGGGATCTCCTCCACTCCGAGTACTGAACTGTGGTAGTGGTTGAACAGATCCACCATCTGCGATGTCACGGGCGGCTCACCATGAAGCAGGTCATCTGCGAGAATAACCGCGAACGGGTTATCGCCCACGAGTTTCTCAGCGCACAATACAGCATGGCCGAGCCCGAGCGCTTCCGGTTGGCGAACGTAAAAGCAATCGACATGGCTGGGCTTGATACCACGGACCAGTTCCAGCAGTTGCTTCTTTCCACGCGCTTCCAGTTCCGCCTCAATCTCGTACGACTTGTCGAAATGGTCTTCAATCGCCCGTTTGCTACGCCCGGTCACGAAAATCATTTCAGTGATGCCTGCTGCAATAGCTTCTTCCACTGCGTACTGGATCAACGGCTTGTCCACAACAGGCAGCATTTCCTTCGGACTTGCCTTCGTGGCGGGGAGGAAGCGTGTACCGAGACCAGCTACCGGAAAGACGGCCTTCGTGACCTTAAGCATACGAACTCCATGATGAATGCGCTGATATCGGGTGAAAGCATAACGTCGTCCTTCAGCCAGGTGGTACAAGTGGCCGAATACGTTCCGATTTTGACGGATAGGGATGACCTAATCTGTAGGCCTGATTTTTTGAGTCACCACAATTCGCTCAAAGCGAACGTCGGACAAACAACATAGGTGGGAATGCCGTGCGCTTCCAACACCTTCGGCTCTCTTTCGTAAACACCCGAACGCCGTGCGACAGCTAAAGGGATCACACGTTCCACCTCAACTCCGACCGACCCGGCTTCCGAACTCGTTTATGTGGGGGTCGACGGCGAATCGCCTCTCCCATCGATTCAATGGCTCGATATGTTGCGAACTGGGAGCAAGCCAACATCGCCTGATATAGTGGGTGCCTTTCTTCTTTCGGAATACAGTATGTGGTCCGCGATCAGTAATCTGGGCGACGCAGCGTTGACGATCCCGCTTGCCATTGTCTGCTTCGTGTGGCTAACGCGTTCGCCGACCGGCGCGCGCGTTGCCATATCATGGGCCGCGCTTCTTTCGGCAGCAATGTTGCTCGTTGGCGTGACAAAGATCTTGTACGCAGGATGCGGAATACAGATTCGCTCGCTGGATTTTCGCATGATCAGCGGACACACAATGCTCGCTTCTGCAATTTGGCCGATGTCATGGCTGATCGTCCTGAACGACGGCTCGCGCATCAAACCTGGCGCCGCCATCTGGCCAGGCATCGTGTTCGCGACGGCTATCGGTATCTCGCGCGTTTTCGACGAGGCTCATACAGTTTCTGAAGTGGTCTCCGGATGGACTCTTGGCATGCTCGTGACGATACTTCTGATTCGATGGAGTGGCGCTCCTATCGTTCCGCCACGCCTGCGTCCGATTGCTGCTGCCTCGCTGTTTGCCGTCTCGGCAGTCGCGTACGGACATCACGCACCAATCCAGGGGGCGATCGACATGTATTCACCGTGGCTTTGCGAACACTGGGCCTAGTCGGTCGAGTGTAACTTGTACTCGCGCGATGAACCTTCCCTCGATGGAGGAGGGTGAAAACTGGACCGGATGCGTGGCGTCTCCTGTCACGTCAAAAAAAGCTACAAAATCCCCTCGCCAGCTTGCCAACTGCCAGTCGTTAGCCGACATAAGCTTGACTGGATCGGACGAGGGCAGCGCGACGCGCCGGCGTCCATTTATCCTCTGCGGGCGCCCACGGAACAAGTCTCTTGAAGCCACCAGAAGATTGATTCATGGGCTGCGATTAAAACGTCGGCGCCAGACGGATTGGCGACCTGCGTGGCGCGTCTGAACGTCAATTGCTATGCAAGGTACAGCTTCCGATCCGAAATGCCCTTATGTCGACCTTTCTGTTCACCGCAAGTGTATTCTTTTTCTCCCTGAACGCATTCAGCGTCCGTGCAACCTTTGCAGCGTATTTCTTCGCGTGCGCCCTGTTATTCCTACGGACCCCCACCCTTCTTGAGAAAGGAGCCAATGCCCGCGGGATGCTGACATACTGGCTTGGGTGTATCACCATCTCGTTTATTTTTTCTGCATTTGGCGATTTTTATCTCAACTTTTTCATCAAATTTGTACTGATTCAGACTTACATTGTGCTGCTTTACTGGATGTTCAGTAGCGGCGTCCTTTCGCTCAAGTCGATCGAGTCAGCATGCACGGCGCTGATCTATATTCATGGTGCATTTTTCCTTTTCCAGCTCGTGTACTATCTGGCCACCGGTGTGTTCGTGGACTTTGATAGCTTTATTCGCGAGTCCGACGCCGACGCCCTCTATGCAACGAAAGCACTGAGTGACAGTCTGATCTCCATCCGCGCGCTTGGCCTCTACTCAGAACCGTCCTTCTACGCAATGACGGTGATTCCGTGTGGCGTTCTTTTACTTCTGGTGAAACGTCGGATTACGTTCGCCTCGGTCATTGCATTCGGCACCGCGCTGATCAGTTTCTCGGTAGCGTCGATGGTGGTCTGTGCAGTGCTTGGATTCGTTCATGTGATGTTCGAACGCGGGAACCTGCGTCTCAAGCTGTTCGTCATTTTGGCCGCGTTACTGTGCGCGCCCGCCATGTACAACGTCTACGACCAACGTGTTAACCAGTCGGTCGACTATGACGCCGTGGGCAGCCGGACGCTAATTCTGACCGAACTCCAGGATCGTGATCTCACTGCGGGTGCCTTCGGAAGCGGTCTATTCTGGGACGACCGGAATAACGTCGGCAAAACACACATGCGTGGATATCAGGCACGAGACAGTTCCTTCTACGTCTACGTCCTGTTCAGCGTAGGCGTTGTCGGATCGTCGATGTTCTTTGGTACGATTGGGGTGATGTTCCGCAATCGCAACAAGTGGCGATATCTCGCTTACCTGATGCCAATCATGCTCTTCAAGTATCACGTGCTCTATGGGATGCTTTGGATGACGCTGCTGCTCTTCGTCGTCCTCGCCGAGCAAAACACTGCACCTTCGCCGCCCAAGCGCCGCCTCTCGACCCAGCGCCCTGCCACTCGTGCCATTGCGGCTAATTCCCGTATCTAATGTCAATCATGCCAGTGACACACACTCGAGCCACAAGCACGCGTAAATCGAGCCTGCCAGATTGGAGTCGCCAGGCAGGCAGGCACCTTGCCCGCCTCAGTTGCAGGCTTTCGCTCATGCTCGTCAGTGTCCTTTGCGCCTGCGGGGTGGCCGCCTCCGCAAAAGGGCCAACGAATATCGCTCCCCCAGGTCGCGTAATCGCCCATAGTGCTGCATCCACACGCGTATTCCTTGGATCCCCGGCGTTGGCGGTGCTACCCGATGGTACCTATATCGCTTCCTACGACACGTTTGGGCCGGGTTCGACGGAAGATTACGTGACCGTCATGGCGTCGCGTGACAAAGGTCAGAACTGGACTAAAGAGAGCACGGTCACCGGCCAGTACTGGTCATCGCTGTTCGTCCTTGACAACGCGTTATATTTGATGGGAACTGATCGGGCAATGGGCACGCCCACCATTCGCAAATCCGTGGACCGCGGCTCTACATGGACTGACGCAACCGACGCGTCTACTGGACGATTCAATCTGCCGGGGCGTTACATCACGGGTGCAGTTCCTGTCGTGGTGAGCCAGGGTCGCGTCTGGCGCGCCTATGACGTGGTCGAAGGCGGAGATTTGCGCTCACTCGTCATGTCCGCCCCGCAACACTCGAACCTCCTGGATACGCAGAACTGGACCGTATCAAAACATCAAGCCTCTAACCCTGCGTGGCTGCGCGGAAAGTTCATTTCGTGGGAGGAAGGCAGCGTAGTTCTTCTCAAGAACGGACCGCCAGAAATCCTGCTTCGCGTCAATACCCGGAACGGGGTTGAGAAAGCAGCAATCGTCCACGTCGGGTCCGATGAAACGACGCTGAGTTTCGACCCAACGCGCGACTTCGTCGACATGCCTGGCGGAGGCAAAAAATTCACCGTCCGGTTTGACCCAACCTCACAACGGTACTGGTCCTTGACAAACGCTATACCTGCGAACGACGGACATGAAAGCCTCGAACGCGTTCGCAATACCCTTGCATTGATTTCGTCCCCCGACCTGCACAACTGGTCTGTTTCCTCTGTCGTCATGCGGCATCCTGACGTGAAGCGACACGGCTTTCAATACGTGGACTGGGAATTTAGCGGTGACGATATCATTGCGGTGATACGCACGTCCTTCGACGATCCCGAAGGCGGTGCGCAAAGTCAACATAATTCCAACTACATCACGTTTGCGAGGTTCCCCGATTTTCGCCGTGACGCGCATTAACGGCAATTCTTTGTCGCTATAAACGCGGATGACGCCAGTTGTCGCACTTAACGCCGCGCCTTGCCGCCCCAGATCAACGCTATCCCTATGATCTTGAAGCCCACGGCCGGCGCTTCCGGTCGTCGCTGACTGGACCACGCCTTGATATCAGATGGTCTTCCGCTGTAGTTCGCACCGGAGTCTCACAGAAGGCGGCCTGCTGCGGACGTCCTGCCGGCGATGTCAAGGCGCACCGCATTCTGCCATGCGGGGGGGGAAGGCGCCAATCTTCAGCAGGTGATACCACTGTCTGCGTCGCGGAGGCATGTGCGATATGAACCACATTGACCTCGTGCGTGCCGAACTCCCATTTCGGCGCACGCCTGGATAACGCCGTACCGCCGCTGCAGCGCATGCCATCAAACCTGTACGGTATTCCTCCCGAAGGGCGCTCCGGAATTCACATCACAGAACGCCTTCCCTCAAGCCTGATCGCCTCCCTCATCTACTTAGGGACTACCACTACGTGTCTCACTTACGATGAACGCGAACTGCTGCCTGTCTGGAACATCGTCGAAATGACGCACCGTACCCGCCCCATCGGAACGGAAAACCGCCAGTCGGTTGCTGAGGCACTCTTAGTGGTTCGCTGCCACTCGCCGGATCCGCATCGAGCTCGCTGACCGTCGAAAACGATGACCCGAACTTCGGAAACCGCTACGGGACAGGGGGCTGAGGTTCGCGCCCACCTCAATCAGCTCCTGACAATCGGTTTGCTAACTTCCCCGCTGATGATCCGACCGATTTGCCTGGTCGCGGATTGCCTCGTCAGCTCTTTCATCCAGTGCAGTGCAAACCGGCTGCCGCCCTGCAGCCTTCACCTCAGCGCGAACCCACGCGACAGAAGTTGCTTCAATCTCGCCTTGTTCTCAACCAGAGTCGACGTAACGCGTGCGATGCAGACCACCAACGCGAACGTCCCGATCCCGATCAGAATCCTGCTTGTCGGTGACACTCTAAGCACCGCCTGGGTCACGCCAAACACAAACAGCAGGATTGGAAAATGAATGATATAAAGCGTGTAAGAATACTCTGCGCTCTTCGAAAGGAGCTCGTCCGATGGCGATCGCCGATCCAGCACCAACGCTATCACGCAAGAAAATAGTAAACCTATGAAGAGATTGAAAGCTACGATGTAGTGCCAGTTTGCTCCAGCCTGCCCTCCGGCGGCGTTAAAGCTCTGAACAAAGCAGCCTGCGAACCCGATCGATGCCCCACCGAAAAGGACTACGCCACCACAAAAAAACCAGCGTAGTTTTCGCGATCTGGCGCCGGAATTGTGGTGCACGCAAAGCAGGAATCCGGCAGCCCAAACTGCACCATACGCAACGAACTTCATGTCCCGAAAGCCAAGCAGGGCAATGAACGCAAGAACTACCGGCCAATATCTGGGCGCCTGTCTGAAGGCCACCGCTGCACCTGCGATCGCATACAGCCACACCTCAAACGACAAGCTCCATAGCGGTCCGTTCACACGTGGCGTATGGGTGACAAAACCGTTCAGAAACAAGGCTGCTCCCAATAGTTCTTCCGGGACGATCTGAAAGCCATCGGCAACGAGGTATCTTTCCGGCGAGAAATGGCTTGACCCGGAACTGAATACCGCCGGACTCAGAAGGCTTAGGGCCAGTATCAGGAGGAGCGAAAGCACCAGAGGCGGAACGATACGCCAGGCACGGGCAGCGGCATAGTCGAGAACGCGATAATCGCCCTCGGATATCCTGGATGTTATTGACTTGCAGATCAGGAATCCGCTCAATACAAAGAACAACATGACAGAGGCCTGGCCGAGGATGAGCGAATACGCGTGAATACCGGACCAGTACGGTGCGACAAACACCTGCTCGATATGCGTTGCCACCACCATGAGTGCTGCCAGACCACGGCACGTGTGGATAAATCCGGAATTCTCGTCCGATAGCCGGGAGAAGCCACTCAATGACAAACCGCTCATACATCCTCCGACAAACGAATCATGTCTCGCGTGGCATTCCCGTCTGAAAAGGGGAACGCCACGCGCTCGCTCCGCTCTCTCACTTCTTGAACACCCCGACGACGTCGGCTCCATCGAACACAAGCAGCGCGTTGATCTTCTTCTGCTCCATCACCAGCAGCGCATCCTCAACCCGTGTCTCTGGAGAGACCATTGCTGGCTCAACAGACATCATGTTCGCCGCAGTGGTTCGTAAAACCTCGTTGCCGTGCCGCTCGATGGCACGACGCACGTCTCCGTCGGTCACGACGCCCCAGCCGGTATCGAGCCGCACAATCGCGAGCCCAAGACGTCCACGTGTCATAGCTTGCAGTACGTCGATCGCCGGTGTGCCGTGGCTGACGAAAGGCAGATCCCTATGGGCCATCTCGTCACTTACTGTGCGGAGCAACCGCCGACCGAGCGATCCACCCGGATGAAAACGCGCAAAGTTTTCCGGTTGAAACCCCCGGACTCTCATCAGTGTGATCGCCAACGCGTCGCCCATGGCGAGCGTTGCAGTTGTCGATGCCGTGGGAGCGAGCTGGAAAGGGCAGGCCTCTGCATCTACACCGATGTCAAGGTGAATGTGTGCCGCGCTCGCAAGCGTCGACGCTCGATTACCGGTCAGTGCAATCAGCCGGTTTCCATTGTTTCGCAAGAATGGAATCAGCTTGATCACCTCGTCAGTTTCGCCCGAGTTCGAGATCGCAAAGAACGTATCTGCCGGCACGACCATTCCCAGATCGCCGTGATAGGCCTCTCCGGGGTGCATGTAGAAGCTTGGCGTGCCGGTGCTGGCGAATGTCGCCGCTATCTTCCGACCGATGATCCCCGATTTGCCCATCCCACAAACCACCACGCGCCCGCTGGATGCCAGGATGGTCTCGACCGCGACCGAGAAGCCTTCGTCAAGTCGACCTGCCAGTGCTGAAAGCGCACGCGCCTCGATGTCGAGCACTTCACGGGCGGACTCAATATAGTTCAATTGATTCATGACCTTGCCGTTTCAACATAGTAAGAATGCGCTCAACGTCTTCGGGCGTATCTACGCCGTGAGGTGGCGACTCAGGCCAATGCATGACGTGAATCTGCAGTCCCAGCCACAATGCACGTAGCTGCTCCAGCCTTTCGAGCGATTCGAGTTCACACGGCTCACTAGTCGCCAGCCGTTGCAGCGCAGCGTTCTGATATCCGTATATTCCGACGTGACGGCGGAAGACGCCCTCCACCGCTGCGGGCCGACCGTCCCGGCAAAGCGGAATCGGTGCCCGGGAAAAGTACAGAGCGCGCCCTTCCCTGTCGACGACCAGCTTCACGATATTTGGGTCATCAATCTGGATAGCGTCCTTGACAGGGCAAGCGACCGTCGCCATCTCAAGGCGGGGAACGCTTTCACAGAACACAGCAAACTCCTGCAGCAGAGCGACTGGCACCAGCGGCTCATCACCCTGCACATTGATGACGATGTCGTCCGGTCGCCATCCGGAGGCCCTGGCGACTTCCGCTACGCGGTCGGTACCAGACTGATGTCCGGAGTCAGTCATCGCAAACGCTATCTGTCGTCTCCTCAACACGTCAGCGATACGCTCATCATCGATCGCTACCACAACCTCCGTTTCCGGAAGAGCACGGCGAACCCGCGAGTACACACGCACGATCATCGGCTCACCGGCCAGATCGATGAGAGGTTTTCCCGGCAAACGCGTAGACCCAAAGCGCGAGGGGATCACGATTCGCAGGGCTCGGCGTTCACTGGGTGACATCATGACGACTCCAGAGTTGAAAGAGCGGTCGATACGCGTCCTCCAGCGACAGCCCTCCACACGTAAGAATATGATCGGCCACCTCGCGAGCGACTCCTTCACCGCCCGCACGTGACGTCACGTGGCTGACACACGAGCGAACCAGCGCATGCGCGTCTGCAGGCGCATACGACACACCCACGCGCTCGATCACGCAGAGATCATTCACATCGTCTCCGACATACGCAGTCTGCATGTCGTCGACGCGGAGTTGCTGCTTGATCGATTCGAATCCTGTACGCTTGTCGTGACACCCGGTGACCACAGCGTCCACACGCAGTTGCGTCACGCGCCAGGTGAGCGCCTCGCTGTGCTTCCCAGACAGGATCGCGGAACGGATCCCATGCGCACGCAACAACGCGATCGCGACCCCGTCGTGTGCGTGAAAGCTCTTTACGCGTTCGCCGTCAGCGCTTACATGGAGACGACCGTCAGTCAGGACACCATCGACGTCGAACACGACGACTGATATTTGACCCGAGTAGACGACGGCGCTCATCGGATGGCGAGCGGCTCAAACCGCTTTACAAGCTCATCGATGGCCTTCACCTGTGCAAGAAACGGCTCGAGCAGGTTCAACGGCAACGCGCTCGGCCCGTCACAGCGCGCACGATCGGGATCAGGATGGGCTTCGAGGAACAGGCCGGCAATGCCAAGTGCGATGCCGGCGCGCGCCAGGTCGAGCACCTGGCTGCGCCGCCCGCCAGACGCCTCGCCGTGCGGATCGCGGCATTGGAGGCTATGGGTAACGTCGAATATCACCGGGCAGTCTCCCGACGCCTCCCGCATCTGGCGAAAGCCCAGCATGTCCACGACCAGATTGTCGTAGCCAAACGCCACGCCACGTTCACACAGGATGACTTTGTTGTTACCAGCCTCGCGGCACTTCGCCACCACGTGCTTGACCTGAGCGGGGCTCATGAACTGCGGCTTCTTGACGTTGATGACGCGCCCAGTTTTTGCGATCGAGACCACGAGATCGGTCTGACGAGCGAGAAACGCCGGTACCTGAAGCACATCAACGACGTCAGCAACCGCTTCAGCCTGCGCCACTTCGTGTACGTCGGTTATGACGGGCACCCCGAAGCGGTCTTTGACGATCGCCAGAATGGAAAGTCCTTCTTCCATTCCGACGCCGCGGTATGAGTGGATCGACGAACGGTTTGCCTTGTCGAAAGAAGCCTTGAAGACGAGGGGAACTCCAAGCTTCCTGGTGACATCGACGAAAACTTCGCAAGCTTCAAGTGTGAACTCAAGACTCTCAAGAACATTCAGGCCGCCAAATAACACAAACGGCAACTGATTTCCGACTTCAACGTTGGCGCTGATCGATACGCTCATTTACATTTCCCCCGAGGAATTACGATGTGTGCTGCCGCAAAATTGTGCGGTCGACGTTGTGGTGCCTTGATCGCTGCCGGCGGTTCAACTCGTCCTCATATACGGGCGCGAGCTGTTGAAAGAATCGCTTCTCAGTGAACCGGTCTTTTGCCTCGATGCGCGCGCGCGACGCGAGGCCTGCACGGAACTCCGGATCATCAATAACCCGTCCAAGCAATTCCGCCCCTTCAGCGGCGCTCGAGAAAATGGCGCCCGTTTCGAGATGCCTAACGACATCGACATTCCCTGCGCAATCAGACACAATCGCGGCGCTTCCCGCCATCATTGCCTCGACGACTGAAACCGGCATACCTTCCCATGACGAGGTCGACAGATACGCATCGGCACGTTCAAGCCACGACCGTACGTCACGGCGGGAGAGCCATCCCGTTATGATCACCCCGGCAGCACGTAGCTCCTGCTTCAGGGCGTCGTCCCCGTCCCCAATCCACACGAAGCGGGCCTGAGGACGGTCAAGCCGCCGGGCAATCTCCGCGAACAGGCCCGGATTCTTCTGGGGCCGCACGCCACCGACCGTCACGACACAAAAATCATCGCTCGCTTTCTGCTCTTCGTTCTCACCTGGTTTCGCCGCATGCGCCTTTACCGCATTCTCGACAAGCCTCACGGGCTGCCGCAACCATCGACGCACAACTTGCTGCTCGCTCTCCGAACAAGCGACGTATACGCAACGTCGCAATGCGGCGACGCGCTCGAGACCGACAAATAGCAACCGCTTCGGAGTTGAGATGTCGCGCCGCATGAACGAGATGCAGTGAGGACTATAGAAGAATGCTGTCCGACGCAATGCGAGAAGTGTGGAGATACGCCCAAGAAATCCGGCAAAGGACGAATGCAGATGCACGATGTCCGGATTCAGGCCGATCAACTTCGAGCGCAGCGCCGGGACAGCGCGCATAAGCGAGACATCTTTCATCTGCACATGGTGCAATCTGACATTCCTGGCGAACAAGCCAGGTAACGCTGCGGGCGTATCGGGACGGATTGAATAAATCACATCGACCTTGTGGCCCTCGCGCGCAAGCCCGTTCGCGATCAAACAAACCATCGACAATGTGCCGGTTGCAGTCGACTCCAGAATATGTACGATCCTCATCGCGTTTGCCCTCCCTCGTTGACTCTCTCCCGTTGATGCGTCATCAGGGGCGCCTGTCCCGTAGCCGCGCCGATGCGTTCAAGCACCCCAGAGCGCTCAATAACCCGGCTCCATTCGAGCGGCACGATTTTTCTCGGGTCGTTCCGCTGCAGCGCTATCGGAGCGCCTGAAAACAGTTCATCGAATATCCGCGGTCCGGTTACATGGCACCGAATGTCGAGTTCACGCGCAGCGAGCACATTCGACGGAGCGTCGTTGCAGATGATTGATTTTCCGAGCGCGGCGTACTCCAGAAGCTTCGTCGGCGTCTGGAAACAATGCGGTCGGTGATAGGGGAAATAGCAGATCGCGTGGTCGGAACGACGGACGATACGCAGTGCATCCTGCTGTGGAACGCGACCCGTGAACACGATCCCCGGCACATCCCGGAACTCATCAAAAATCGATTGCTCCGGTCGCCCGACAAGAACCAAAGCTTCTGATGGATCGCGATGAGCGTTGCGGAATGCCCCCAACACCTTGTGAAATCCGCGCTCGCGGCTCATTTCGCCTATGTAGCAAAACTTCCCAGCCGGTATTGATCTCGCACCGTCGTCGGTGACGTCAAAGATCCAGTCCGGAACGCCCATCGGGAGCAGCAGGGATGGAACACCGTCGTTGAAGGCCATCGCGTCCCGCATCCGCTCGTTCTGAAAAATGCGCAGATTCGGCCTGAGGTTCAGCGCGCGTTTGATCCAGTCTTTGACGAACGCCATCCGGCCGACGGAAAGAGACCGGTAGTCGTGAACCACAAATCTTGCGGGCGGCAGCGCACGATAGAGACCCATGATGCACCAAAGGACTGCTCGACGATTCTCCGCTACGCGATTGAGCGTGCCCAGATCTCCGTGCTCGACTGGGACGCCTCGTTGCGTCAGGCAATCGCTATATGCCGCGATCTCGGGATAGTTCGCTTTACCTGGATGAAGGATAAATACGCTCACTGGACGCAATCCCCCGTATTGAGTATCCGCGCCGGCACGCCAACGGCGACAGCGCGCGCCGGGACGTCAGTGAGCACCACTGCCCCTGCACCTATGCGCGCATGATCCCCAACCAGCACATCTCCAACCACGACACAGTGGGCGCCGAACTCCACGTGGTCACCAATCTTCGGCACGCCGCTGATCGAGCCATCGCGCTGGATAGTGTTTCCGAGTGTGACGCCGTGGCGCAGCGTGCAGTATTCGCCGATGACGACGTATCCGTTGATCACCATTCCAGTTCCGTGAAACAAGGCGAGTCCCTTTCCAATCCTCGTTTTAACTGGTATCTCGATTCCCATTAGCCAATCGCAGACGAAGATGTACAGGATGATGAGAGGTGCCCCGCATATGAGCGTCACGGCGCTTCTACAGGCGAGATAATTGACAATTCGGAAGAAGATCATCACAAATCTCGTCTTGAAATATGGATTCCTTACGAAGTCCAAAACGACTGCATCAAGTGTTTTTCTGAGCGTAACTGTCATTTCAATGCTCGATAGAAAATACCTTGCGGGCGGCCGCCGGAGCAATCCCGTCCGAAGAGAAATAATCAACTCCGTCGATCAGGAATGAATGTATGTATTTCAGCAGCCGCGTCCGGTCGAAGTTCTTGTAGAAGCAGCGCCCCAGCGAAATCACACGCTTTCCGTAAAGCAATCCCTCGAGTCCTACTGTCGAGTTGATCGTCACGACTGCCTGTGCATGCTTGATAAGATCGGTCGTCGGCGATGACACCAGAGTAAACTGACACCTATCCCGCATAGCCTCTATTGCACTGATCGCAGACTCGTCATTTTCCGCCGGATGAAGTTTTACCAGCAACGCAGCATCCTGCGTAGCTGCGAACTCCAACGCATGCCGGATCGCACCCAGGTTATCGATCTCTGAGTGCAGCTTGATCTGTGTATCGCCCGAGACCTGAAGAGGCAGAAACACGTAGCGCCGCGTCGACAGATCGGAGGCGACGTAGTTCTTGATGTCACCTGGTGTCCGGCCGCCATTTCGTGCACGAATGCTTGCAAGACGCTTACGCCCAACACCCGAACTCGCGAACTTCAGAACGTAATTCACTCCCGAGACGAGCTTTCGCTTCAGCGAAGTTCGAGCCTGAGGCAACGGTCCGGACTTGGCGCTTTCGTAATTCATCAGCCAACGCCGGTGCGTCTCCTCGTCTGGCAACGGAAGCCGATCAATCACAGCAGGATCCCGACAGATGCTGGAAAGTGCATTGACACCCGACGAATCCACGAAGAGCTTGCCGGGGAGATTGGATATCTCAAGGAACCTCCGCGGAACCCCATGTATCAGGCACGCGTGAGAAGCAGCCCGGCAGACCAGTTGCTGACCGTTCCACATAAAACACTGGGTCACGCTAAACCGTGTCAGGAGCGACGACACACGACGCACCACCGCGCCGGATTCTACGCGCGCGCGTTCCCGACTCACCTGCCCGTTTAGCACCTCAATCGAGCGATCGTAAGGATATTCTGTGCTGGATTCGTCGACTTCCATTGATCGGTTTCTGACCTTGCGTAGGTAGTATGAACGGTACCCCGCACACTTCAGGCGAAGATGGGCAACTGGCTCACTCGTCAGAAACAGGAAGTCATACTCGCCTCGAACGGCATGCACGAGCCTCGCGGCGAAGTAGTATCTCTCGAGAGAGTCAACGACTATCAGAATCATCGGTAGATCTCCGTTTCCCTTTCTCGATTAGACAGCTGGGCTCAACCGAACCAGATTCGCGTTGAGCACGCGATACGTAATTCCTATTCCGCCTGCCATTAGTGCCGCACCTGCAAGCGAAAATGTGAATACGCTTTCTTCTGCTGACAGGTCGAACCATCTCGCAATACATAGAGCAGTCAACAGGGAGATTCCAGACAGGAGCTGAAACATGAAGTCGGTCCGCTGCGCACGCGTCGCGAGGAAGATCTGGGAAAGCGGGACGTAGATGAGTTGCAGCGCGAATAGCGGTACGAGGCTATTGAAAAATCGAACGGCACCGTACCACTTCGATCCAAAGAGCCACGTCACCACCGGGTCAAATAGCACAAGGCCGCCAATTGCGTAGAGAGCTGCTATTCCAACCAGCGAGCGCGCGTAGATGCGGTAGACGTTAGGCAACGCACTTCGTGCATCTTCGCGAGCGATCGCACCGATAGCATCACGCCTAAAGACCCCTCCGATACTCTGGCCAACCAGCGAGACGGGGAAGAAGCCCAGCCGGTACGCGAGGGCGAAATACCCAGCAACGTGCGCGCCATACCAATGCGGTATCACAATTGCCAACGCATAAGTCAACACGGACGCGCAGATCGTCGACGGCAGGATGTACGCAGCAAATCGCCTGTTGTCCGCAAAGAATCTGGGCGACAGCTTGAAAGCGTATCCACTTCTGCTGCCGATCACTGCGATCACCGCTGCCATCACAATCGCGACGCTGGCCGTCGAAACCATGTACGCGTCAAAGAGGCCAACCTTCGCACAAGCCGTACAGACTTGACCCAGTAGCAGGTACGCGAGAAAGCCGCAATTTGTGACCACCCTCGACACTGTGATCCAGCCGTACCACCGCATGCTGTTCAGGAATGCGCCAGCGGCGATCTGCGTGAACGCGGCGAATGCATAGCCCACGAGCGCATAGTATTCTGCGCGCCCAGCGACGGCGACGACCCCTGCGAGCAGCGTTGCCGATGCCAGCGCAAGACCCATTACGTTGACAAGTGCGCCAAAGGACTCGCGCGGACTGTCGCTGACGCACGCGAGCTCGTACCTCAGCGCTAGCAGCGTCCCGCCGAACGTCGCAAGTGCAAGCTGATAGTTGAACTCCCCCAGAGCGCCAGGACCGTCCCAGCGGCCAATCAGGAAGATGCACGCGAACAATGCCGCTTGCCCTGACACGACACCCAGGAGCGATATGAGCGAGTCCCGCGGGTTGACCATTAAATTACCTCCGGGGTGAGATCCGGCAAAGTCGACCCGACAGCTCGGGCTCGATGCGCGTTGAGGCGTGCACGCGTCACTCTTCTGCAGCCGTACCGTACTGGTACGCGACATAACGATAGCCGCCATACTTGTAGCCATACTGGCCGAGACGGGGGTTGACGCCGTTGAATATCACACCGCTGACCTTGACGCCGTTCTGCGAGAAGCGCTTGGTCGACTCCGCGATCTCGCCGAGACGCGTCAGCCCCGCGCGTGCCACAACAAAGGTGATACCAGCGAAGCCCCCGAGAATACCCGCTTCAGGCGCCGCCAGAATCGGTGCAGTATCCATGATCACGATGTCATACTGCCTCGACAGATCGTCGAGCACAGTCGACAGTCGGCGCTTAAGTAGCAGTTCCGCCGGGTTCTTCGGAATCGTCCCGGTTGTAATGAAATCAAGTCCGTCTACAACATTCCGGTGGACAACATCCTCGAGCCCCGCTTGACCGGCAATCAGATCGGTCAACCCACCGGCACGCACTACGCCGAAGTAATCGTGCACGCGACCGCGTCGAATGTCGCCGTCAATAAGCAGGACGCGCTTGCCACCGCTCGCAATGACCGCCGCGAGATTTGTCGAAATAAAGGTCTTCCCCACACCTGGCGTTGGACCTGCAATCAGCACGATATTGTTCTTCGCCTCGAGCATTGCAAACTGCACTGCGGTTCTCAGGCTGCGCACGCACTCGACAGCGGGTTCACCAGGAAAATCAACTGACAGCAGTGTTGCCTTGCCCCGCCTCTGCATTTTCTTTCCGTCGCCAGGATCGTTCTGATGCTCGCTATACGGCAACGTCGCGTAGACGCTGAGGCCGAGACGGCGCTCTATCTCGTTATGGTCGGTGATTCCGTGAAACAACATCGAACGTGCGATCGCCGTTCCGCACCCCACGAGTAGTCCGAATAGGAGCGATGCGATTACGACGAGGGGCTTTTTCGGCTTGACAGGGAGCTCCGGAATCGCAGCGACGTCAACGAGGCGGACATTGCCGACCTTGCCTGCCTGCACGAGTTGCAGTTGCTGGACATTGTTCAGCAATGCCGTGTACAGGTCCGTATTGACCTTTACGTCGAGCATGAGCCGGACAAAATCCTGCTGAAGATCGGGAAGTTGACGCATCTCCTGCTCAGTCGAGCTCGCATATCCGTCGAGGGCTGCGATCTCCCTGTTGATGGCAATCACGCTCGGATGGGTCGCGGTATAGTGCGTCAAAAGTTCAGCGCGCTTTTGCTCGAGCTCCAGCAAACGAGTCTTCGCATCCGAAGACTGCGCGAGCGCGACTTTGGCTTCCTCGGTGAGGTCAACCGTACCGCGCTCATTCCGGAATTTGGTCAGCCTCGCCTCAGAATCAGCAAGCTGCTGCTTCAAGGCAGGAAGTTGACCCGTCAGGAAGTCAAGTGACTGAGCTGCCTCGGCTGACTTCCGCTCGATATTCTGGCGGATGTACTGGTGGCCGATCTCGTTCATCGTGGAGCTCACCCACAACGGATCGGTATCCTGGATCGTCGCGACGACGACATCCGACTGCTTGACCTTCTCCTGCACATCCAGTCGGTCCTGGATATCGTCAATGGTCCGTTCCCTCGAATTTCGGACCAGCACGAATACCGCGCCGGCATTCGCGTCAATGGAATTGACGTGAAGCACGATGGGGCCGCGCGGCGTCGTGATGACTTCCTTGCGACCGATCTGGCCGATGAAGTCCTGGTCGAGGTCACTTCCGCTCAGGGAGTACCGGTTTGCGTCGAGGACGGTCAACTTGAACCTGTCCTGCTCGTATTTCCGGGGGACGTCGAACTGCGATACTGCGATACTTTCTCGTCCCCAGGCAAAGCCTCCAATGCCAGCGATGCGCGGCTGCGAAAGACCGTCATAGTGCCGTGAGATAAAGCTTCCGATCACAGGGAAGCGCTTCGGTTGGGCATCGATATAGAGCTTCAAGGCATCGACCGTTCGCGAAACTACGAGGCGCGAAGCGACGATCTGGGTTTCTGCCGCAGCCGACGATTTCACGTCAAAGAGCGATGAGATGTCACCCAGCAAACTCTTCGCCGCAGAAGTATCCGGACTGTCCTCGACCTGGACCATGATGCTTGCTTCAAACACTGGCTTTGCGAGAAGCGCATACGCGACACCGGCCACCAGGAAGCACGCGGTTATTGTCGCGATGAGCCATCGGTTCTCAAGCAGGGTATCGAGCACCACAAAGAGGTCTCGATCACCATCGTCTGCAGTCTGCGGCGTTGGCACAGGAGTATTAGTCATGTCTTTTTAACGTACGACGGGGTTGCCCGCCGGATATCTCGGATCACAGCGCACTAAAGCGAGTCGTCCACTCAGTCAGGCAGACTGAAATCAGTTCGGCGCAACGCTCGAACTCCGATTTCGGTCGGCGGTATGGATCTTCGACATCAATGTCCAAAAACTCACCGAGGCGAAACACCCTGCCCCGTGTAAAGGAGAACTGGCTTTCGATCTGACGTTTTTGCGCTCCATCCATTGCAAGAATTACGTCGGCCGAGGAACACAGGGAGCGCGCAATCTGCGTCGCACGATGACCGGTGATATCGTGGCCACGTTCGCGCATCACATCACACGCGTATTGCGCAGCGGGCATCCCGACGAGTGCGTTCAGCCCTGCTGAGGCTACCTGTTGCCCCTTGAGAAGCGAACCAAGCATTGCGGCAGCCATCGGGCTACGACAGAGATTCCCTTCACAAACAACCAGGATTGAGTTCATTATTTCGTGACGATCGCGGCGGTCAGACCAGCGTTGATGGCTGGTAACAGGAGGCTCAACACGCGGCTAAAGCGCACCAGGCCATTACCATCGACATACACAACGTCCTTCGGATGCAGCTCAAACTGGTTTGCAAGAATCATGGCGACCGGAGACGCGGCGTCCAGATGGAAAATTTCCGGCTGCTTTTTTACTCCACCACGAATCACATAAACCTGTGCCGCATCCGCAGTGTTTGAATTGATACTGCCGGCCTGAAGGATTGCCTCGCTGAGCGTCAACCGCCCGTCGCGCATAGGCAAAGCCGTAACGGGCTTGTTCACCTCCCCCATGACATATACCCCGCTGTCTTCGCGAGGTAGCACACGGAGCAGATCCCCATCCTGAAGAAGGATGCGCGAGGGGTTCTGCCCCCGAACCGCCATTTCCGTCAGGTTTATGCGCTCTGATACGCCGTTGCGCACCAGGACGACGCGACTCTGATCAGCGGTTGACTCGAACCCGCCTGCACGGCTGACAGCGTCGTAGAACGTCATGGGAATATCGTTCAGCGGCTGTGAGCCGGGCGCATGTACTTCGCCTTCGATGTAGATTTGCTTCGCACGGTAGGACGCGACCCGCACACTGACCTGTGGGTCCTGGAAGCTCTTGCTGAGCCGCTGCGTCAACAGCACCTGTATCTGCTCCGGCTGCAAACCGGCAACGCGTACTCTGCCCGCATAAGGGAACTGCAACGTCCCGTCCTGGTCAACGACGAAGCCCGGCGGCGCGTCGGCCGCGCGCGTTGTCGCCTGCGGTTGTGCGCCGGCCGCCACCGCGAGTTCGGGGTGATCCCAAACCGTTATCTGTAGTACATCGCCTCGACCGATTGTGTACGGGCGCGGGACCACCGAGATGGCCGAGGTGCCGTCCGGGGAAGTCGCCTGCGCGTCCCTCAACTTCTGGATCAACGCAATGTCGATATTCGTAACGGGTACACCCAGGGCCGCCGTCTGCTCATTCTTTCCGTCAGGTCCGATCTGACTGGCAGCTGCAAGCGTCGCCGGCTGCTCCATGCGCATACCCGGCGAAAGTGAGCACGCGGACAACGCGGCTGCCACCGACAAAACCATTAGTGTCAAACCGCTCCGCCCCCGGCGGAACTTATCAAGGGAATAGCACGCCCCTTGCGACACACTTCGCATTCGTCTTTCGTACACTCGTCCACTCGTATCTGTTGTGTTGAAGTTCTGGCATGCTCGCGATCCGATAGTGCGAATACGGCGAGCGGACCAGAGATCAGACTTGCAATGCACCTGCCCGCCCCCCCGACGAAAGCGCGACGCCTCTGAGCGAAGAAACGCACCACTCCCGCTAGCTTCCGCCGTTTGGCACGGAACCAGGACTGGACCAACGGCGGTCAGCTGTTGACATCAGTACGCGCCCGAACCACGCAGTACGACGCTGAATGTTCTGGCCAGAATCGACACGTCGCGCCATATCGACCAGTTCTTGACGTAGGCAACGTCCAGCGCCACGCGTGTCGCATAATCGGTGTCATTGCGCCCGCTGACCTGCCAAAGTCCGGTCATTCCGGGGCTGGACATCAGGTAGTAGCCAACATCGGCCCCATAGCGGGTGAGTTCGGCTTCGACGATTGGTCGCGGACCCACCAGGCTCATTTCGCCCTTCAGGACATTCACCAGCTGTGGCAACTCGTCGAGACTGGTTTTGCGAAGAAAGTGGCCGATTGACGTAATTCGAATGTCATTTTTCAGCTTGAATTCTCTGTCCCATTCGGCGCGGGCATCGGCGTCCCGCGCGAGAAGTTCTTTAAGGACCACATCCGCGTTCGGAATCATCGAGCGGAACTTCAGGCACTTAAAGCGTCGACCGTTTCTGCCAACCCGCACATGACCGAATATCGCACTTCCCCCGTCACGCCTGACCAACCATGCGAGTCCGAGCAACGCGGGGGAAAGCAGAATCAGCAGTGCCGCGGCACCAAGGATGTCCACACCACGCTTTATCATCCGGTTTACTACCGCCCCAACCGTGTCCTGTCTCTTATGAGCAGGATCCCTACCATCTGCCACAGCGGGCCGGCGGCGTGCGACGCGCTCGATCTTTCCATAGATCGCGAGCGTAAGCGCGCGGAAAATGAGAAGCCCGATGCCGCTCGTAACCGTCCAGTATGCAAACCACAGGCTCGACAGGATTTGCGCCTTGTGCAAGACATACAGCAACAACGTTGTCGCTCCCTGAACAACGATCCACGCGAGAACCGTTCGGCTGAACAGGTTGAGCGGCGAATATCTCGAGCCAGAGTCGTAGATGCCGCAAGCTGGAAATACGGATAGCGCCAGCGCCGCGGCGAACGCAACAAGCGAGCCATCAAATACGTGGTGTTCAGGTCCTTCCAGCGTACCGCTGAAAAACGGGACAACTGATCCGAAAACGATCAATCCGACATCTACGGCTCTTCTGAATATCGAGTTCATAATTTCGGTATCCTAATCGAACGCAAGCGAGCGCTAGCGATCCGTAGATCACCAGGTCAATTCATACACGACATGGAAGGAGGTACATCACATGATTGCTGCGTCAGGTGTGACACCCCGCCTGGTCACACTTCAGACTTCAGTTGAACGTGGGTCGTTTCTACCGCACATGCTTGCGTTGGGCAGTTGAACAAGCCGCCTGTTCTGCTGCGCACCCCAGCGCGATATTCAGTCGGAGTGGTCTCAAGGTGACGGCGAAACAGGTTCGCCATGCAATTTCGCCCAACAAATCCCGCCTGACGCGCAATTTTCTCTATTGACAGGTCCGTTTGTGCGAGCAGCGAGCACGCCCTCTCAAGACGAGCACGTCGCAAGAATTCCCGTGGAGACACCCCTAACGTCTGCTTGAAACGCCTCAGGAAGGTCCGCTCACTCATGGCCGCGCGCTGTGCCGCTTCCGCTGTTGACACTCGATTTCCACAGGCCAATTGGAGATTTCTCGCGGATACCCGCACCACTCCTTCAAATCGTGCGTCCCGCTGTACCTTTCTCGCTGGACGATTTCGATAATTCAAAACGATGTCAGTTGTGGTCGCTTGCATTGCATTGCTTCCATCGCCGCCTGATGCAGACATCAGTGCGGAGTCTTTGATAGCCGCCACGCTGCTCACCCCCGTACTCATTTGCCCCCTGCCGATCACTGACACATCGGAGCGCTTCCCAGACCGGTTCAGCCTTTCCTGGGTGCCTTGCACCTCTTCGCATCACCAAATTCAATTTGAAGCGGACTATCGACAACACGCGCCGCCACACGGAACGACAGTGCTGGTCCGATCAGAATAAATCCGCACACCTTCGAGACGAGGTGAGAAATTCCTTGATCACTAAGACCGGCAAGTTCGCACTTCGCGATCGTCAATCTTGATCGATCCGACAGTTCATCTTTCGGATCAAAAATATCTCTAGGTGAATCATCGTCGTTGCGTCGCATCATAACTTCTTTCTCGAATAGCGCAATAACCCTGTCTGAACCCGCCAATGAATTGGCCGTCTGATGCGCATCTGTAAATCTTTATCTGCGATATCAGCATATATTCCATTCACCTAAATTTGGTTCGCGATACTACGTTATCTTTTCATCAAAAGACGCGATTTCCCATCTCCAGTAGCAAATCACTAAAGACAAACAAAAGAGGACGGACCGTGAGAAGCAGAGTGACATAAAAAAGGCGCCAGGAGGCGCCTTGATCTTTCGAAGAAACTGCGAGGTCTAGAACCGATGACGCATGCCGATCGTGACCGCGCCTTGCTTCTGTGTGTTCGAGTCCGCGCTCAGCCCGTTCAGATAAGCCGACACGTGGCCGGAATTCCGGCTGACGTGCTGGAGGTTTCCTTGCAGATAAACATCGGTGCGTTTGGACAGCGCATAGTCTGCCTGTGCCGATACGGTGTTGTAGATCGGATTCACGCCACCGCCGAGGTCAGTACGCGTATAGGTGTACGCCCCGGCGAAGCTAATAGCGGGCGACAACGCGTAACGCACGTTACCTTCAAAATTCTGGAAGCGCGCACTGTTAGCCCGGAAGGCTATGCCGCCGGACGCACCGGATTGGCCCGAGGAGATTACGCCGCCGAGCGCATCTGACAGGTTGGTTTGCGTATAGACCACGCCGGCGACAACTGGACCAAATGCGTAGCTCAACCCACCACCGAAGGTACGTTGCCGACCAGCAAGGAAGGTCCACTCACCGGTCTGTGCGCCGCTTGCGCTGGAACCCGGTCCGCTATTCCCGAACACGGTCGAGGTAATGTCGTTGTTCAACTGGAGGTAGCCGGCGGCTACGGTAAGGCCACTCCACGCGTAGGACGCGCCAAAGCTATAGGCCCGATTGTTCGCGAACTGCGTGCTGTTCGAGAATGAATAGGTAGCGCCAAATTTGAAGCCTGCGTAGTTGAGGCTGGTGTATTTGACCGTATTATTGAATCTGACTGAGTTGTTCAGATTGTCGTTATCGAATGGATGCGCGGCGATCGTGCCACCGTATTGGCTACCTGTGATTGAGAGAGGCGCGAGGTAGTCAACCACGCTATCGTACTGCCGGCCAACCGTCACTGCCCCATACTGATCACTCGCGAGACCGACAAACGCTTGTCTTCCGAACATGCGCCCGGATTGCCCGGCAGTACCATTCGCGATACTAAAGCCGTTCTCCAGAGTGAAGATTGCCTTCAGGCCACCGCCAAGATCCTCCGAACCGCGCAACCCCCAGCGACTGCCATTGACCGTTCCACTCTTCACCTGCCACGTATTGGCGCCGCCCCGTACATATGTGAAGCCGGCGTCGATCAGGCCATACAGGGTGACGCTGCTTTGCGCCTGGGCTGCCGTCGTCAAATTAGCAGATAGAACTGCTGCGGCAGCGATCTTGTATTTCATCTTGCAACCCTATGAATGTACGACTCTATAGAAATCAGGCCACCTGGAATGACTCTGGGTTTGGCAGAAGGGCTCTTCCGATACGTTCTCGGCTCGATCCAGTCTATGAAGAGGAAAAGGTCGGACAGCCGGCCAGTTTATGGTCTCTGTATGCTGGGCGACTATATCATCGGCAATACTTCTCCCACATCGCCAAAACGTTCTTCAATTCCGCCATTTTCCTGATTGAAACGTCGGATATCGCTCAACGACCGCATCGCTCCATCCACTTGCACGTTCGACTCGCGCAGTTATAGTCGAAGCTACCGGTCGGTATGTTAGACCACGGGACGATGGCGATTGAATTGTCGAAAACAGACAAAACTGCGACTGATCTCGCCACAGTCGCATTTCGACAATTTTCGCTACGTAGGATGATCAGGTCGTGAGGCCGAAGGTCGGGTTGGTCATAAGAATTTTCAATAAAATGGGATGAAGATGGGGCCTTTGATCGGGAATTCCGGGACGTTGCAGCCGGGCCAATACCAAGGTGGCGAGCAAAGGCAAATCGGTCTTTTCTTATGTGATCGATTTGCACTGGCCGATATGGCTATCATTGTCGAAGCTTTCCGTGCCTTGAACGCGGCCATGACGAGGCATGAGACACACGCCGTCCGGTACGACGTACGACTCCTCTCTTCGGCGGGCGGCAGGATAACCAGTTCGTCTTCGGTAAGTGTCTGGACGGATAGCGTTGAGAGCCTCGTTGCCGCGGACTCGTTCCGCGCGATTATCCTTTCCGGTGGTAGTGGAATCCGCGACTTACTGCGAAACAATCAATTTTCGAGGTGGTTGCATCGCGTGCAGGAGAACTGCGATCTGCTCGTCGCGATTGGCGAGAGCAGCGTTGCCCTCGCACAGCTGGGAAGATTGACACACGATATCGCACTTGCGAGCCTGAACAGTCATCCCTGCAAGAATCGCCAGACTCAGGTGATCTCCGCCGACGGTGCGATTTCGGCTGCGGTCGCGGTCATCAAAGGCGAACACGGCGATGTTATCGCGACGCAAATTGCGAAGTCCATAGATCCGCAGTTCAGCCCGGGTTTGACGGATGACATCCGACGCGGCATCGCAGCGACACTCAGCCAACCGATTCAGGATGCAGCACATTGGATCTGTGCGAATGGCAATCGGGATATCTCGCTGGACGAGGTAGCGCGAGTCGCCGCTATGAGCAGTCGTAATTTTCTGCGCAGGTTTAAGCAGGAGGTGGGAATGAAGCCTTCGGAGTATCTACTGAAAGTTCGCCTCGACATGGCATGTCGGCTTCTTGCGCAAACCCGTCTTCCGGTCGAAAAGATTGCGCGACGCAGTGGGATAAACGGCGGGGGCAGACTATCGAAACTCTTTCGCGAACATCTTCAACTCACGCCAACCGAGTACCGTGTGGAGCATTCCGATATGGAGCGTGACCGGAAGCGATCAGGAGGTTGAACGACGATCGACCGCACCTTTTCCTGTGCGGAAACCCTCACCGGACTCCGGGCGCGCATCGGTCTCGGAGACGAGCCGGAAATTTAACAAGCTGCAGCGAACCGTCAAAAAAAGCGACGCATACCAACACCGCCCGCAAAGCGAGTCGCTGCGTCACGCTAGTTTCTTTTTCTCTCGGTATTCAGTTGGCGTCAGTGAAAAGTGCTTTCGGAAAAGCTTTGAAAGAGAGCCACCACCACTCAGTCCGCAGCGGCGGGCAATCTTTTCAACCGGCAAGTCGGTTTCGACCAGCAGCTGGCAGCAGAGCTCCAGTCTGGAGTACATGAGGTACTCGGAAGGAGTTATGCCGATCTCGATCTTGAACCGGCGCAGAAAGTTGCGCTCGCTCATCGCTGCAATTTGCGCGACCTCTGCAATCGAGACTGATCTTTCGCCGTTTTCTTCGATCCATCGGGCAGACTCGAGTATGCGTTCGCTCGCACTGCTTGACGCGCGCTCACGCGCTGCTGACATCAAT
Organism: Paraburkholderia sp. EG287B; assembly: GCF_040965595.1. NCBI lineage: Bacteria > Pseudomonadati > Pseudomonadota > Betaproteobacteria > Burkholderiales > Burkholderiaceae > Paraburkholderia > Paraburkholderia sp. EG287B. The sequence continues at coordinate 78,375 of NZ_JBFRCG010000022.1, read as the reverse complement.
CCGATCTCTTGACGACCGGGCACCGTGATATCGGTAATCGCCCTCGGAATAGTCGCGCCAAGGTCTTGCCTGATGAGTTGTAGCGCACGCTGGACTGGCCCGTTGAATGGTTCGATATAGGCGTGAGCGGCCCTGCGCGCGATACCGTCGTCGGCGTTTCTGCCGGCGGGCCACTGGCCCGACTGATCTGAAACCCCGGCGATTGTCAGCAGCGCCTTCGAGTCTGACATGGGGATCAGGTTGGCGGCCTGGCTGCTGACAATCCGGATGCGCTCCAACGTCGTCTCGTTGCCAGACAGCGCACTGTTTCCGGGTCCGGCGATGAACAGGGCATCGATTGGCCCACTCTCATCCGTCTGTTCGAGAGGTTCGGTCCAGACAGACACCGACGATGAACTCTCGAGTCGGCCGCCCTGGAGGGACGTTAGCTGAACGTCGTAGAGCGGTTGGACGCTCCTCGCATCATGGGGTAAGGAGTTGCGATTGGCTGCATGGAATACCTCAAGGACCGTCGCAACCTCGGGGAGGCGAAATCCTGAGAAGAGAAGAAAAATTATCCTCTTTCTCAACCTCGGAACTGGAACTTCGCCTGAGCGGCCACCGCGAGCAATACTGTGACTAACGAAATTCCCCATCGCATACCCCGATATTAGACCTATTTTCGGCTTTCGTTGAGCCGAATTCCTAGAAGGCACTATCGTACCTAACTTACAGTCATTTCCCGCCATCGATGGCGAAATAGTTACACGTCTTGTCGGACTGGAACTAATCAGCAGGAAAGCACAAATTTTCGATATCAAGTAAAAGCATTTAAATACAGTGCGTTAGCGATTACTACGCATAGACCCTGAAGAGATTTCCTGTATTTTTTACCTGCCGAATGCTAACTGACGCCCTTCCATTTAATTTCGATCGTCACACACATGCTTTCTGCATTTTATGCAATCCTGTTATCCCTTGAAGGCGGGCAATCCGCGGTATGCTATTCGCATATTTCCAAAATAACGTGCGGCCAGCGATCGTAGCTTTATCACATTGCCCGGGGCTGGCGGGAATAAGAAAGACAGGCCGCGCTATCACGGCCACGTGTCCCCAGAGCTGAATCATCGACTACGCGGTGCGCCTGTAGCGTTGGCTCAAGTCGGTTTGCGCGACGTCAAGCAACTGCGGCTTGAGCGGGAGGTAGCCATAGGCCTGCGACAAGGCCCGCCGCTGGCGCACGAAGCTCGGTGCCGGCATCGCGCAGTGCGCCAGGGTTGCCCGGCGCGAGCCAAGGATGCATGCAGCGCCTGGACGAGGCGTTCGTGGCGCTGCACGGCGAGCAGCGCGTGTGGTGGCGCCGCGGACGAAATGGCAGTGAGGCTGGAGATGCTGCGGCAAGAGCGCCGCGAGAAGGCTGTGTCAAAGCTTCCTGCAGCGGACGCCAGCATTCGAATCCAACGCTGCGTAGGAGCGCCACGGAAGGTTGTCGCAGTCATCCGGGCGGCGAAGGCGAAAAGTATGAAGTGTTCCGGCGTGGAGCAAGTGCTCGTTAATGCTTCGAGCGCGTGTAATCGGAACGAAATCAGTCAACAACCCATGCGCGGGCGCGAACGGCAGTTGCGGGGCAAGCCGCAGCGCATGCGGTCCTTTCTGTGCTACCCGATCCAATCCGGCCGCACTTTGCCTTGCAATGCCACCGAATGACGGCCTCTGTCAACGCGCCCAACTCAAGGCGAGCGGCTGACGCCGCGCGAGATTGAACAATCGGCGAAGCAGCAGCCGGCAACCCACATTCGTAAGGATGCCGATGCGACATCAGATAAACCGCCCCTCTCCAACAACGCGGCAAACCTGAGATGAGTCTTCTTCAATACGGAGAGGAGCGCCCCATGGAATATCGGTGCAGGGGCAAACCGCGTGCTCGATTGTCCGCGATGCTCGGTGCCGGACATTCCCAGATTATGAGAAATAGCGAATCCTGCTTGTTACGACAAATGTGTGGCATCGGTGTGCTATCGGCATCCGGAGATAAAAATTTAGGGTTTTCGGCAGTGCCCCAGGAGAATTCCCAGGAATTGTTAATTCTGACACTTTTTACGGTCGAGATCGCGTAGACTCCCTGGTATTCAATTGCGCACGGTCCTTCCGGAAGGGCATTATCAAGCGGGTCCGTGTGGCGGTTGATGAAACACCGCCTTACGTTTCACCTGTGGGTGCCAATGACCTATGAAAATCGCAATCCTTGAATCCGATGCCGAAAAGTTAGACAGAACCCTCGAAATGCTTTCTGCCTCCGGGCATTTGTGTTTCGGAGTGAGGAGCGATGACGGCGTGCGGCGGGTGCTTGACGACGTGTCGGTCGATCTGTTTCTTATCGACTGGACGGATCCCGACGGTGTGCGCTACGAGACGCTTACCCACCTCTCGCAGTGCGCGCCCGGTGTACCCGTCGTGTTGTGCGTTGCACCGCATACTCCTGATTCCGTGATCAACTCCGGCATGCAGTGTGGTGCAAGCCTGGTGCTCGAAAAACCGGTACGCGGCGTGGACTCACTCACGTGCCTGCACACCTTGAGCAACGACAGCTTCCCGTCGGTTTTCGCCGCAGCCACTCACGTCATGTGAGCGCCGATGGTAGGAACGCGCTCCCGCAGAGACACCCGCCCCTCCCACGATGATGTAAGGCCGCTCCCTTTTTCCCTGCCAGCGTTGCTGATCTTCCGTAGTTTGCCCGAAGCCCGTCATGCGCTCACGGACGTGCCGAGCGTGTGCGTGGCTTCGCCCCCGGGGTGAACACTTCCCTTGATGACCTCATACAGATGGCTTTCAGCGCTATGCCAGAAAGCCTGAACTGCCTTGCCACCGCATCGGCAAGTGTAAGTGGTCGTGCCGGTAACAGATGACCGCAGAAGCGCACTCTGTCAAGGTCATTTTTGACTGGATTGGGAATTTCCGCCATGTTCCTCCAGGCGTCTTTGCCAGGAAGGTGATACCCGTGTTGCCAGAGGAATTTTTTCGTTCGAAGCCCGAATCGTTGCGCTCGTGAGACCCAGTGTCCCACCGCCTTCTATCCGCCGGTGCGGTGACCGGCCTCATCCTGCATGCGCGTTACGCCGGAATCGCTTACCGGGAACATGCCCCATCTCAGGCATCGGTTGTATCAGCAACCTGGCAATGGTTCGGGCATGTCCAATTCAGACTGTTTCTTCTACGCGCGACTGACGCAAATTAACCTCTTGCCGACTAAACCTGAAGGGATTACGTCGACTTCAGCTCTGCGCCTTCGGGAATAACGCCGTCTTTCAGATATCGCCATAGCGCTATCGCGAGGCGCCGCGCGATAGCGCTATGGCGAGGCGCCGTGCGCGGCGGTTTGGTCCGGTCCCCTGAGTGCGCTCGTTGAACCAACGAGTGAGCGCGCTGTCGGGCTGGAAGCGAAGCCAGCACCACGCCATCTCGATGAGTAACGCGCGCACTCTCCGGTTGCCTTGCTTGCTGATTCCCTGGTCAACCTGGCTCTCGCCACTGTCGTAGGGCTGCGAGCATGCGGCTGGAATAAATTGCCGCGATATTTTCTGGATACTTTTCGCGCCGATTGGCATACCCAAAATGCATATTTCCACTTACGACTTTCTGATACGCATTACTCCATTGAAAAGCAGCGATGGCATGCGGATGAAGAAGCGCTTCAGCGTGGCGACTGCCGTCAATGTGTGCGTACAAGCAAATTGACGTTGTCTATTCTATTGATAGTTGTTTTACATGTTCAATGACCTTCCCCCAAACGTTTGCGTGTCCTGATCTCCACTCACAATAAGGCATTTCAACACATTGACTGTTGGGTGGGCCACATTTCCCGAAAGTTATCGAGCAATAGTGGCGAATAGCATATTTATTGCTTATGATCCGATCTCAGTTCAAAATAGATACATAAATATTTTCTGAATCTGCGCAGTGCGTTCAACTTGCGGCGAATGCCGCCAGACACTTCACGAACGTGTGGTGATTCTTCTTTTTCCATTGGCTTGGGTATTCGACTCAACGTAAGCCAATACGACCATTGAAAAGCGGGGTACTGATGGAGTGCGGAGGTGGCGGTCAACGAAGTCGCGTCGTGGAGTTTTGTGCCTCGCCCGAACCGGGCACAGTCAGGAAGATTGGAGCATTCCTCTGTAGCGGCTTTTCGCTTTCCGGACTGGCGTCCGTGCTTGAGTTGTTTCAGTCAGCCAATGCGCTGGCACAAGCGAACTATGCCGGCAATGGACATGCCGAATACGATGTTTCCCTGCTATCCATTACCGGCGGGCGAGTCGAAAGTTCATCCTCCGTGTCTGTCTGGACGGACAGGGTTGAGGATCGGCATCATGCCGGAAAATTTCACACGCTGTTCATTGCGGGCGGAGTTGCGCTGCGACACGTGCTGCGCGATGAGCGCGTGTTACGTTGGCTGCGCCTTGAATGCTCGCGCTGCGAGGCTGTCGTTCCGATCGGGGAAGGCAGAGCGCTGCTAGAAGCGGCAGGAATCGAGTGGGCGGGCAGCGCGTTAGATTGCGCGATGCGAACAAACGCTCGGGACTGCCTTATCGAAAACGAGTTCGCGGACACGAACACTGCCCCCCTGCGAGAGGCACTCTTGCTGATCGAACTGGATCTCGGAAGCGATCTTGCACGCGAGGTGGCAAGCCAGGTCATGCCGCGTCACCCGCGGACCGGTCCTACCGCGGCGATCCGCACGAATGTCTCAGGCCGGGTGAGCCTACGCATCCAGGCATCCGTACATTGGTTGGAAGCCAATGGTGATCGCCAGGTGACGATAGAAGACGCGGCACAGGTCGCCGCAATGAGCGAGCGCAATTTTTTGCGTCGCTTCAAGATCGAGATGGGCATCACTCCCTCGGACTACCTGCTCCATATGCGGATCAATATGAGTTGTCGCTTGCTGGTCGAAACCGACCTACCCGTCGACAAGATTGCGCGACGATGCGGGCTTGGCACTGGCGGACGGCTCGCGAAACTGTTCCGCAAACATCTCTCCACGACACCGACGGAGTATAGGACCAGGCGCGGTCATACGGTTGGGTAGCATCCCTTTTTGCCGGAATCCTGCGGCAGATGGGGCCCGCCAGCATAAATGCCGGTTCGGCGGCGGTCTGTGCCGTGCAACGCGAAACGGGAGATTCCCGCGTCGTTTGCGGAAATGAAGACACTCGCGAATGCCAGGAGAGTGGCGGAAATCAGGTAGAGATTGACGTACCGGCTTCGAGGGATTTCGCCTATCTTATGCATTGTGGTTGGAATCGGGACCCCGTTTTGTGGGTCCCATGGGGCCGCCTAACGGAACGTTTCCGCGTGATTACGGGTGAAAGCTGCGTGGGCGCCATGGGTCCGGTGCGACTGATCAATCCTGCACTATGCCGGTACAGCGGACCGCATCCAGATGCCCCTTTCGACAATCCACAAGTCGCACCGGCTATCAACGTCTACCATGACAATTGCAATCCTCGAGCCAGACATTGGCGAACTTGACCATACCCTTCAAATACTTTCTTCCGTGGGGCACTTATGTTTCGGGACCAGGAGTGATGAAGGGCTACGACGCTTGCTTGAAGACGTGTCAATTGACCTCTTCCTGATTGATTGGAGTGAACCGGACCGCCAACGATATGAGACACTGCGATATCTCGCCCGACGCGAATTCGTCGGGCCAATCGTCTTGCTCACTTCGGCTCAGACCGCATGCGGTGTAATTAACTCAGGTCTGGAATGCGGAGCGGACGTCCACATGAACAAGCCGCTCTCCGAAGGAGAGTCTCTTGCTCCCTTGCATGCGCTGAGCAGCGGTCCGTACTACGCGATGCGCGCTTCGAGCAGTCAAATGATGTGATTCCGTGCAGCACGGCGCGTTCGCCTAGAAGTGCCGTGACGGCTATGGAAGGTCGCTTGCCAGGAGATCACCAGTCCATGTTGGCGAGTCCAGGTCGAACTCCCGCCACGAGTTGCCGACCGACTCAAACACCCCATCCCTTATTCCCTGTCCGATCGCGGTTCTCACAAGTGCTTCACTTGACAACCGGCGACTCCTCGCCAGTTTGACTCTCGGTATCTCGAAGGCGACTACCATCGCTTCCGAGTCCATGCGAGATAGCAAGACATAGAGATCTCTCGAATAGTGAGCCATATAAACTGAATCGTCGAATTCATTTTCGGGAATACGGAAGCAGAAGGAAGAGTTTTTTCCTGAAATTTCCATTGCTTTCGGTCTTCCCGGTATCGAGCAACTTTCGGGGAAAGGGGTTGGTCAAACATCATTTCTTACGTACACGCACCAATCGGATCCGAGATTTGGTATGGTATGCCGCCCAGAGACGCGTGATAGCGCCCCGTCAAAGCCTCCCCCCATATTGTCCATCCCGCGTGCCGCTAATACCAGACGACGTTAAATGTCTAGCACAGCTTGAACCGACAACAGTGTCCTATTGATTAGCATCTTGTCCTCGATGTCGAGAACGTTTGCGTGTCCGCGCAAGAGTTCCGCCATCGAGTCGCCGACCTGTCGAATCTCCAGATCTGTTGGTCTAGCGATCGGCCATACATGCATCAGATACGCAAGTGGAATCACACTACGCTCCGCACACCAACGCTCAAAGAGTGCCGCGCAAGAGACCTCTACAGCGCTGAATTTATAGAACTGCGCGTCGCCTGCGACTTCAGGACACGCGCCTGCATCCGACCGCCAGTCATGGTCGGCTGTTTTCGTGAGATCGATTGAATGGCTCATACCGTAGAGCTTGTAGTCATGGATGAGTGATCGGCTAACGATCGCTTGCCAACGGAAACGCACCGTCCAGGAGTTGGCATCTTAAACGCGGCCTCTTTACCGATCGGTCGTCACGCGATGCGAACTCGTTGTCCTAAAAGTACTCCGCAACATTAAAGTCAACACAATTGCGCTGCCTCCTGTCTGTGACAGGCAATCCCGCAATACCCCAATCGATGTTGAGATCTGCGTCATCCCAGCAAATCGTGCGCTCCGAATCAGCCAGACGCGCCGAGGATGCCTTTGAAAGCACCTCCGCGACGTCTGATCGAACGATGTACCCATGCGCGAATCCTGGCGGTATCCAGAGCTGGCGACAGTTTGATGCTGACAGGGACTCGCCCGTCCATCGCCCAAAAGCAACTGACGTACGACGCAGATCGAGAGCCACAGCGTATATTTCGCCGGACAGCACTCTCAATACAACGCCGCGCGGACTTTGAACCTGGTAGGTCAGTCCGATCAACGCATTATGCGGGCAAACGGCCTGCTCATCATGAGTGAAAAGATACCCGTAGGAGACGTTCGCATTGAACCAGTCTTGATCAAAGCTTCTAAAGAACGCGCCTGTCGATCGGGCTTCGATCTGCGGCTCGAATACTTTAACGTCACGAAGGCCAGTATTGCCGAGGCGAAAGGACATTCTTTTTCTCTGTGTTCCTGATACTTTTCTACGATTCTAACTTTCCCGATTCTTCTCTGACTATGCCATGAACTTCACCGATGGACATGATTCATACCAGACAATACGTTATCCGTTTCCGCCAAAACTATGCAATTGCGTCGTGCACATCGCATGGCACACTGTTGTGCAGGCAGTAGATGTTCCAGCGAGACAGAACCCGTTGCAATGCATGTGTTTTAAACCGCCAATATATTGGTCTGATCGGCCAAGCATCCGACGAATTTAATAGCCCATGTATGATGCCTCGCGATGAAAATTAAGTCGTCGTCACAGGTTATATCAATTTCAAGCACCTGATAACAGTAGAGGGATGAAGATGGGCGACATCGGTGCCGGGGGGGCTGAGAGGGGAAATGTCGTTTCTGGCGCGAGAGGGCCGAAATCCGGAGCCACGAGAAGCATCGGCGTGCTGCTCTACAGAGGCTTTTCCCTACTCTCGATCGGAGTCGTTCCTGAGATCTTTCAGCTAGCCAATGAAATCGCGGAGCAACAATGCAATGGCGGATTATTCTATGACGTCAAGCTATATTCCGCACAGGGTGGCGATGTTGAGTGCTCGTCCTCTGTCAACGTGTGGACACAGGAATGCGACACGACGAAAAGTGTGGGCTTTGATGCACTGTTTATCGCGGACGGCAGCGACTTGACCGAAGTGACGCGCGACGAGCGTGTTCGACAATGGCTTCGGGTCACCATTCCGGCAACGAAAATCGTTTCCGGAATTGGAAAGGCCGCGGATCTGATCGACATGATGCAGCTCCGTTCCGACTCGTACCACAGCAGTCTGGTTCAACTCGATTCTGATGCGTCTCTCACAAAAATTCCCACCAGCCGGGGAAATCGCTATGAACCGACCAGGACGGCTCTTGCGCTTGTCGGATGGGATCTCGGTCCGGAAGCAGTGAGAGACATCTCACGCAAGCTCTCTGCAAATGGTTTTGCAACGCTTACCCCTCTAATAGCTGACGCGCGAGCTGACACTGCAATTGAGAAGGTCCGTGCATCCGCGCGCTGGCTTAAGGAGAACTGCAATCGGCCGATATCTGTGAGCGACGCGGTCAACATCTCGGCTATGAGCGAGCGCAATTTCCTTCGATGCTTCAAGCAGGAAATAGGCGTCACGCCTTCCGAGTACCTGCTGCAGGCACGACTTGATCTGACCTCGCGCATGCTGGCAGAGACCGATTTCTCAATCGACAGAATCGCGAAAAGTTGCGGCTGGACAAACGGGGATCGTCTCGCAAAGATCTTCCGGCGGCGATTCTCCCTGACACCTTCTGAGTTTCGGCAACGTGAACGACGCAATTCGTAATGCGAGTAGAAGGTGCGTCTACAACGAATGGCGCTCAAGGTACCCCGTCACCCGCGGGGGTAAGATCAGTTCGTCGCACCATAGAGGAAGTTCTTGAGGATTCTTCTTCCCTGCGCGCGTCTCCTCGCGCGGATGCTTGCTTCGAGCACCCTGCTTCTGCCCAGATCGGATCACTCTCTGGAAATTCAGGCTGTTCGTGCGACATGCATCGATTTCGCCCAAATGACGGCTCTGCTGCATGGGCAAGTGACAGCAGCTATTTCTTGAGTGGATGCGTATCCCCCACTGCCGGGAAAAACGCGTTCCACACCGCTCGTACGCCCTGTGCGGCGGCAGCCTGCGCGTCCATGTGCTCGCTGTCGGCCGAGTCCCCCGGATCCCCACTCAGACCACGCCAGTGAGTGAACAGAAGCACGGGTTGCTCCGTCCAATGTCCGTCGATAAACCGGGAGAATGCCGTATCTCCGGTCGTGAGCCTGACTTCGTACCAGCCCTCCCGGGCCGGCGCATAGTCGTCCGACGGGAACCATCCTGTGGTGTCGATTTCCATTTGTGCCCCAGATTCGAAGCCATTACACATGCATGACAGCACGCGGCGTACCTGTTTCCTCCAACGACACGCAGCATGCTGTGTCCGCGAATACCATCATGATAGAACCCCGCGGAATGCGTAATCACCGGCATGATGATAACCATGCCATCCGCGATGATGCCCCTCCTCTCGCGCAACTCTCCTGATGTTGTCTCTGGTTGCGTTGACTTCACGCATCGCGAGATTCGCAGCGGTCAGCATTGCGACCCGGGCACTAACCTTCAGCTTGCGCATAGGCTGTTGAAGATGCATTTCGCAGAATCACACGCGGGCGCTATGATTGGCCAGTCATAGTCCGAAGGGAAAGGGAGTTCATCGTAATGTTGAGCTTACGTATACATTTCTGGTCGATCGCGGCCACCCTGATAGCGTTTGTGGCGTCACTCTGGATCAATCAGGAGGTGTTTGCGCATACCTCGTTTGTACGGGGCATCAACTGGATATTCCTTCCTTCCGGCATACGGCTTTTGAGCACGCTACTGGTTGGTGTCGACGGTTTCCTTGGCTTGCTGCTTGCTGGTCTGTTAACGGATTTTCTTTACTGGTTCCCGCATGACCCTGTGAGAGCGATCGCTGGCGCGATACTTGGGTCAGCGGCTCCGTATCTGGTCTACAGGTTCGCGAGAGAGTATTACGGCTTGCGCGCATCGTTGACGAATCTCACGCCGACCCGGCTTCTTGTGCTCGCCGTCGCGTATTCGGTCGCGAATCCGCTGTTACATCACCTCTGGTTTGCGTTGACCGGTGCGACCGAGCATTTCTTCGAAAGCCTGTTCAGCATGTTTGTGGGCGACCTCACCGGAACGCTAATCATGCTGTATGCGATAAAGGGATTGCTGGCTTTGCTCCCGAAACGGCCAGGCGATTCCCGCCTCACGAACGGGATGTTCAGCATTCACGTTGCACTAACGAATGCATATAACAATCAGGCTCCACGCTAGCGTGACGAAGGGGTTGCGATGAGGCGCAATCGCAGCCCGTCTCGTGGCGCTATGTACGATTGTCGCCATCGTGCGTCTCGACGTGGTGTTGCACCAGTTGCACCCAGGCTGCAGTGTCGCGATTCGCGACGACCGCCAGGCGCACCCAATGCTGGGCGGCCTGCCCCGACTCACGCCCTCGATCCCGCAAGGGTGAGAGCCTTCAACGGCCCTGTTCGAGCCCGGATGGGCCGTGCGCCCCATATCTGCCGTCAAGCCAGGCGGTTGTTGTAGGCGAGATCGAGGGTCAGCCGGATCCTGAACATGCCGTCGGTCATGCGTGAGGACTGGCTGGGATGTCTGGGCAGCAGGGTAAGCGTGCCCTTCACGATATAGATGAGAATCAGCGCGCCCAGCAGATCGCCCACAAACATCGTGAAGAAACTCTGCAGGATGTCCTGCGTACTGCCCGCCATTGCGAACCAGAGATGATGCAGCGTCGAGTTCGTGAGTGCGACAGCAAACGCGAGCACTATAAGGCGCCTTGGCGTGAGATTCGTCAGCGACGCCTTCAGGCCATAGCGTTCCAGGGCGAGGCGATAGACCTCGTACGGGCCGGCCGAACTGAAGATCGCGCCCGCGATTGCCCGCACGGGGTCGTTCGGGAAGTAATGAAAGAAATCGACCAGCAAGGCGGAGACCAGCAGCCCGATCGCACCGTCCGCGCCCAGCAACAGCGTACTCAAAAGCCGGATGCCAGTCGGAAGATAGATCCACTCCACCCAACGCGGAAACGCGGCATGCAGGAAGATCAGTTCATCGACCCAGAGCGTCAGCGCATAGACAAACACAGTGCCAGCTATGGACCAGAAATGTAAGCGCAAGCTCCCGTGACGGTATAATTGTTCCATTCGCTTTTCCTTCCCCAATCATAGCTGACCCGCGCCTTCGCGGCGTGCGCACCCATCGCGTATGGGCGAAAGCAATGAAACGACCTGCAGACATCTATCTTCGTTTCCTGCAACTGACCGAAGCCATTCGTGGCTTGCCCACGCTGCCAGCGCTTGATCCGCTTGAAGAGAAGATTCTCGAGTTCGTGGCTCGCGCGTCACAGAACAAGGACCGGTTGTCGGTCCGGGACATGATTGGACACAGTGAACTGGGCTCTCCTGCGACACTTCACGGTCGCATCGCGTCCATGCGCGAGAAAGGATGGCTCACCCTCTCCGACACCGAGGACACCCGGCGCAAGCAGATCGAACTCACGCCTGCCGCGCTGCGCCACTTCGACAAGCTCGCCGAAGCGCTCTCGAAGGCAGCGAAGGGCACCTGACCCGGCAGCATACCCCGCAATCCGGAGCCCGCCAATCGAGGGCGTTCTGCCCGGATCGGCCAATCAAGGCAGTTGTCCCCGTTCAGCCGTGCTGCGTGATTGCGAGCGGCCTTTCCCAATCGCACAGAAATCGTTCGCGATCCGAAGTAACCAAAAAAGAACCCACGGACCATATCGGGCAGTGGGTTCGCAAACACACGCCAAAAGCTCGGGTTTTCACAAACCGTCATAACTTTTGGAACAGTAAACATACCGGGTTTGCGAGGCCAAGGCAACTTGGCAGTGGCTTAAAACAACACCCAGGGGAAGCTCAGTTCGGTATTTTTGCGCCTGTCACAAATAGGGCCCCGCTACCGTCTCGAGGCTGCGGTGAGCCGCCAACAAGTGCATCTGGTTTCGACAAAAGCAGGTTCCAGAACATCCAGACCCGATGTAACGCCTGCAGGAGCGCCCACCGCCGCGGACCAGACGCAGTTACGTTGCGTCACGCGATGCAGAAAAGCGATGGCCGGATTTTCGCCGCGGCTTTGGCGCCGTTGGGCGGATCGTCAGTCAGGCGCCCATACAGGGCCTGCCAGTCGACGGCAAGCAACGGGATCGTCCTGTCATTGCGGGACCAGTATGCGAGAAAGCGTGGCCAACCCTCGAGGAAAAAGCCCACGCCTGGACTGAGCAGGCACGGAGGTCTCGCCACAAGAGGCACCCGGGCCGCGGGAAATATCGAACAGAGCGTTTCAAGTTCGTCCGCGGCTTCACCGGCAGTCTCCGGTTTGTTTGCACCGGCCGACAGGTGATCCCGCACGACGTCCGCAACACAGGATGTACAGAGCTCGATATAGGAGGCGCGCACCCCACCCAGATCTGCCCACCGGGCAGACGACGCATCCGTCGGCTCCGTCATCCTTCTCAGAACGGGAAGCCTGACGTACGACGGCAGTGCGACAAAATCCGTTTCCTCTCGTTGCAGAGCGTCGCGAAACATCGGATAGGACAGCAGCCATGAACTGACTGACGGACTGCCACCCTGACGCGAAGGCAGATTCAATTCCGGAAGGCCCGGGTGCAGCGTAGGCATGCTGTTCTCCATTCGTTATAAAAATAATAACGAATGGCTGCGCTGTGCGCAAGAAGCGGCCGTGGGGATGAAGCGACGGGGCCCTGTCCGTCACACTTGATCAGGCGCACGAGACGCGGGGAAACGCCATACGGACATGCCACAGCGCTTTGCTCTCACCGACAGTGTCCGCGAATTCGCAAATCACGAGCAATATTCGGCGGCCATTTCACGACGAACGTTCATACTCTTTTGCAAGGATGGGCTGACGCCTGGCCAGTTCGGTCTAGCGCTTTTTACGAGGGTCGGCGGACACGACGGACCCTTGAAGCGGCGCATTATGCAGTTTTGAACACCGCGCACACCTGATCGACCACGCGAGCAATGTACAGGACAAGGCGGCGCAAGCGGCGCATTGCGTTATCCTGAAGCGTCCGCCCATAGGGAACACGCATGAAGCTTTCAAAATTCCTGTTACTGATGGCACTGTCGCTGTCCACCACCGCTTACGCGCAAGCCTCGCAGACGTTTCACTTCGGCGAAGGCCAGGACTCGCCGCAACGCGGACGTACCACTTCTCCTCCGCCACTGCCCGCAGCCCAGACTACAGAGCCGCTGCCCCAGGGTGAGCCGCATCCGCACACGAAGCCGACGTTAGAGTCCCAACCAAAGGCGAAATCGAAGTCGAAGCACCGGCAGCACCATCGGCACCATTCAATCCACCCGTCACCGCTTCAGAATCCGTATTCACATCCTTGAGCCGGGCAGCACGCAAATCGTGTGTCAGCCATCCAGCGAATGATTGGACTATCTGGCATTCCTCGCTCGCTGTCGCACAATTAATTCGATATACGAATTGATATGGCTCGGTGATCGTGCCCGGCGCACCCACGAGAACCCGCCCCTGGCTGGCGGCCGCCTGCTCGACTTACTGCAAAAGGCAAGTTCGTGATTGCAGTAATTTTATAAGAATTACTGCAATCAACTTAGAACCCCTCAGGCCACCACCCCCTCGCCTGTCCGATACCCCAGGCGAACGGTACAAGGTTACCAGGCGGTACCGGGCGCATCGGTTAGATCTGTTCGGGCCATGCCCGGTCCGCGACCTCATTGTCGGACTTCTCACCACGCACCGGCAGACGAATCACCGACGTCTCGAATTCATGTTCCGGCGCATCGCTGGGCCAACGTCTGTGGCCCCGTCCGCGTGCTTTAGCGCGCCGAGGGCCACCCAATGCCTGCGCGCGGGCATCGGGTCTCACCAGATGCAGGACTTCGAAGCCTGTTAGCCGATTGATGAAGAGAATGACGCAAACTTACGTTTTTCAAATTCCCGTTGCGGCAGTCGATCACGCACGTCCATGCAGAACGTCGAGCCACGATTCTGGCTTTCTATCAATCACCTTTTCCCGGTTTCCGACATGAACTCGCCGCACGTCTTGCATGTATAAGAGGCGTATCCGTGCGAGTCCCTGCCGTTGTTCACCAGTCCGGTCGTGCGAATCGAGTCCCACTGAGAAGAGTACGGTTCATCGTCATCGCACGCCACCTCTTCGCCGTCGTGTCCGTTGACGCACACGAAGTATCTACGTATCAACGTCGTCATCGCTGCCCTCCTGCGGCTTACGGTTACTGCGAAGCGGCGCTCCAGCCGCGCGAGCTGGCCGTACAGGCCCATTCGTGCAGGTTGGCGTTCCTGAAGAGTCGTGTCCTGCACCATCCGCTCCGTATTGCGCTGTCCATTCATCCCGCGACTGACGTGAGCGCTAGCGAATCGCCGTCCACGAGATGGCCAGGCTGGAATCCCGTCAATTGTTTGACAATTTTCAATGCCCTGACGATCGGGGCCTGCGGAAAAAAGACGCCGCGCAAGTGACGCGCTGCATTGCCCGGCGCCAGCTATTCGATGGCCCTTGCATGACCGTCTCCGTCAAGGAACGGCACACGCAGCGCGGCGCCGCAGCCTGGGTGACAAAGCGGCACGCCAACGTGGTCGGCGCGTCCACGGTCCGGAACGGAGGGATGCATCCCTCCAAAGCGCGAAGATGCCCGGCGCAGTGTAGATGCCATGGTGCGTCGCGCAACGATGCTGGAGATAATCATCCAATACTGGATCAGCATTGCGGTTCGGGCCGGCTCAACCGCGTGTTCCCACTAGAGCGAAGCGCGCCAGCCTGCCCGCCTGCGACCGCAGTTCCGCCTGCGGAGCAGGACACGACGGGCAGCGGAAGTCGCGCAACGGCGCGTCGGATAACAGTGTCGACTTTGGGAGTCCTGGCCTACGGGACAGGCCTTAAAATATGCGACTCCAGCATTCCGCTACAGGGAAGTATGGTCGGTCCACACCGGTTTCACAACATGCAGTGAGTTCTTCTTCCCTGTTCCGCTAAACGCACGCGCACGTGCCGGGCTTTGGCCTCGCGCGCCCGTCGAAACGTCCGCGTAGGTTAGCGACGAGTCATTCGCCCGCTCGCCGACGCGAAACTGTTGAAATGCCGGATCCCAGGACGCAGTGTGACTCTGGACTTCGAAATCCCCGCGGCGCAGAAATGTTCTTTGGCAGTCGGTCAGTCTGGCGACGCAGCTGTTGTGACAGCGCACGCGCCTCACACGTCGAATGCATTCAGTGCCCGCAGGCAGCTTCGGGCAGATGCAGGCCGGAGCTGATCGCGACGGCTCAGGCATCACACCGCCCAGTCACGCGCCACGGTATCAACGTTTCAGTGCAGCCGGGCGAGGGTACGAAGGAGCGAATCGCCGTCCCGCGTAACGCGAGGCCGTATGGTCCCCTCAAGTGTCTCCAGGGCAACCAGTTGGCGTTCAGGCAGGGTGTGGACACGCTTCTGGCTACGGCGGCGGCGGTCGCAGGCTCGGTACCCAGTTGCCGGGTGACGCTACGCATCATCCAGATGCCGATACCGAGACGGACAAACGGGTTCGTGCCCAGTTCGACGCAGTACCAATCCCGAAAAGTCCGGCAACCCTGTATCGATTAAACGAACACGTGCAAGTCAGGTTTCGTGGTGCGATGGATGTCTGGCCCTGACGCCCGGGCACGCGAACAGCGCAGTACCCGACTCGGTTATCGGCGGCATCATTTATTCCTTCACACAAATTATGCGTTTTACCGCGAGATTTTTTTACAACGACGTAAGGTCTCTGGAGCAGTCAGCATTGTCCGATTCAGCCGCGCACAGTCATGGTGCGCGGGAAATTACACGGCTACCCTGATCGACGGCAACGACGCTTACGCCGCAGGCCAGATTCCGCGCGTTCGCGACTGCGCCAGTCTCGTCGCCTCCCTGGTAGCGAGCGTTCGCACAACGCCAGTTTCCGGAATCTCTTGGAATCCATAACATCGGCAAAGATCCAGGCACGAAGGTCCCCCGCAGGGTGACCCGCGCCTGGCGTCGTTATCAGACCACCCGCGCCTCAAGCCCGCTGCGTACCACCAGATCGAAACGCTCAGGGCGAATATGGAACACCGTCGCCTCGCACGCGCGCCCGTCAGCAAGTCGCGAGGTCCGGCGCAGCACGAGCAGCGGCGCACGCGGGGACACTTCCAGATACGCGGCGATATCGCTCGCCGCGGCAACCGCCGTGATGGTCATGTCGGCATCGACGATATGCCAGCCCGGCAGCCGTTCGAGCATCTCGTACGACGGGAGAGCTTGCGCCTCCTCGCGTGAAATGACACTTGCCTCGGGCAGCAGGCAGGTCTGCGCGAGCGCGACAGGCGCGCCATCGACGCGGTGCAGGCGTTCAAGATACACACAATCTGTGACATCAGCGGCGAAGGTCTGGCGCAGGCCGGGCGGTACCGCACACGCTTGCATGCGCAGCAGTTCCATGCTCGCCCGCGCGCCCTGCGCCGCCAGCGAGTCGTAAAAGCCGCGCAACACGTCGAGCCGGTGCTGCAGACGCCGGGGCTTCACGAACGTGCCCTTGCCCTGCTTGCGCTCAACGACGTGCGTCTCCACCAGACGGCCGAGCGCCAGCCGGACCGTCACCCGACTCACGCCAAAGCGCTCGCCCAGTTCGGCTTCCGACGGAAGCTTGCCCGACGGCTCATAGATGCCCTGCCCGATTTCCTGCTCAAGCGTCGTCGCGATCTGCTCATAGAGCGACGTCACATCTTCCCGCACCAACATGATTCAAGTCCCTCGCTGCACTCGCGTCACGCCTTGTACACGATTCGCGATATCGATATGAAAAGCAATTCGATGGCCGCACTTGTATTAATACGTATTATGCCATCCTGACCCGCCGACGATAGTAGCATCGGCTCGAATAACGAACGCTGGAAGGCATGACAGTGACAGACAAGATCCTCGACGCGCCGCTGCTCGATCGCCCACCACATGCCGGAGAAGTCCGCCATACGAACGAAGCCGCACCGGCAACTGCCCCCGGCCATGCCGGCCTTCGCAGCGGCTCCGCGCTCCTTCGCGCCCGCCTCGGCTTCGTGGCCGCATGGTTCGCCTTCATCGCGCTCGCGTGGCTCATGCCGACACCCGCCGGACTCGACGCGAACGGCCAGGCAACCCTCGCCGTGGTCGCGTGGGTCGCGATCGTCTGGGTGACCGAGGCCATTCCCGTCGGCGTGAGCGGCATACTGATACCGATGCTGCTTGTGCTTTCACACGCGAGCCCGGGTTTTCCGAAGGCCGCAAGCGGTTTTGCGGCGCCCGTCGTGTTCCTCTGCCTCGCGGCATTCCTCCTTTCGGCGATCATGCAGGCAAGCGGCCTCGACCGCCGCATTGCGCTGGCGCTGCTCGAGCGCCTGAAGGTGCGCACCGCCAACGGCGTGATCTGGGCAATGTTTGCCGTCAACTTCGTGATGTCGATGGTCGTGCCGGCCGCGAATGCGCGCTCGGCCGCGCTGCTGCCCGTCACCAACGGCATCGTCCAGCTGTTCGGCGATTCGCCGCGCGAGCGTGCAGCGAAAAAGGCCATCGTGATCCAGTCGCTTGTCTACGGGGCGATGATCAGCGGCATGTGCATTCTCACGGCGCATCTGCCGAACATGGTCGTGTCAGGCCTGCTCGAAAAGCAGCTCGGCATCCACATTTCATACTTCACGTGGTTCAAGCTTCAGTGGCCGTATCTGGGCATGTTCGCGATCACGCAGTGCTGGGTCCAGTACTATTTCCGCTCGCGCGCCGTGCAGATTCCTGGCGGACGCGCCGCCATCGCGACAATGCGTCGCGCGCTCCCGCCTGCCTCGCGCAATGACTGGCTGGTGCTGGTCCTGTTCGCGGGCGTGGCGGTCCTGTGGGCGACCGAGCCGCTGCATCACCTGTCGTCGGAAATCGTCGCGCTGATCGCGCTTGCCATCCTGTTCGCGCCAGGCGTGCTGCGCTTCGGCTGGGCCGAAGTCGAGCAGCGCACGATCTGGGGCACGCTGTTCCTGCTCGCCGGCGCGCTCTCGCTGTCCTCTGCGATCAGTTCGTCGGGGCTTGCGCAATGGGCCGCCGATCACATCTATCTCGTCGCGCACGGGCATGGCTGGTGGCTCGCCATTGGCATCGTCATGGCCGGTACGCACATCATCCGTATCGGCATGCTGTCCAACGTCGCTGCTGTCACCATGATCGCGCCGATCGCGCTTGCGCTCGCTCCGCGCCTTGGTCTGCATCCGGTCGCGTTCACGATGCTGGTCAGCGACACCGACAGCTTCGCCTACCTGCTGCCCACGCAGATCACGGCGGGCGTCATTGCCTACAGCAGCGGCGTGTTCACCACCGCCGATTACGCCCGCGTCGGCGTGGTCTCGGTGCTGATCGCGATCCTGTACGGGCTGTGCGTGATCGCACCGTGGTATGCGTTCATGGGCGTGCCCGTCTGGGACGCGTCCGCGGCATGGCCGTTTGCGCATTGATACTTGCGCGCACTCGCATGGTCACGTGCGCGCGATCCCTTACCCGTCTTGTCGACACCCACCCCAGATGAGCGAATCGAACGAAACCGGTCTGCACGCCCGCGCGCGTGCCCTGCGCGAGCGCCTTGGCGAGCATGTCGCCCCGGCCGGCCTCTATGAGCAACTGAAACAGCGCCCCTTCGCCGGCAGCGTGCGTTGCAGCGTTTCGCGACTCGAAGCGGGCAGCTGGGCCGAAGTCGTGCTCGACTACGAAGTCGGCTCGTCAGGCATTGCCGATGGCGGGTGGCTGAAGGCCACGTTCAAGTTTTACTCGGACTGGGCGCTCTTCCAGACAAGCGACCCCACCGCGGCGAACTACATCAGCGCCGAGTATCATGCGGCGCCGCTCGTGCCGGGCCAGAGTCCCGCCACGGTGCAGGCGCTCAATGTGCGCTTCGACCAGAAAGGCCACGAGCGGCCGTACCAGAAAGCCGTGATCGTCGATGTCGTCGACGGGTATCTGAACGCAGGCGACCGCATCGTGATCCGTCTTGGTGATCGCCGACGGGGGCCCGGCACGCGCATCCAGACGTTTTCCGAAGACGATTTCCGCTTCCGGCTCTACGTCGATCCGCTGGGCACGTCGCGCTTCGTTGCAGTGCCTGGCGACATCGCCATCGACATCCATCCGGGCGATCCAACGGACGTGCTGCTCAACGGGCCGCGCTTCGTGCGTCCTGGCGAGGCTGCGCCGTTTCGCCTTGCGTTGCAGGATCGTTGGGGCAACGCATGCCGCGAGCTGGGCGCGAACGCGAATGCACGGCCGGTAGTCGCCAATTCGATCGCCAGTTTGACCGCCAACGTCATCGCCAACGTGATCGCCCGCGACGCAGAAGGCACAACGGTCTATCAGCGGGAGCATGCATTCCCGGCGCAGGGATTCGCGACGCTCGCGCTCGACGACCTGCCAACGGACCGGGGCACGCTGCACATCGTCGCAGCTGTGCCCGCACGGCCGGAGATCCGCGCAGCCGTTGCCTGGCTCACGGTCGACGCCACACTGCCCTCCCCGCGCGCACTCTATGCCGATCTTCACGTCCATGCGCACGACACGGTCGGCACCAACAGTCCCGCATACAACGCGCAGTACGCGCGCGATATTGGTGGGATCGATATCCTCGGCTATACGGCCAACGACTTCCAGATCACGGACGCGAACTGGCAACTGGGCGTCGAGGCCGTCGATCAGTTTAACGAACCCGGCCGCTTCGTCGTCTATCCCGTGCAGGAGTGGTGTGGCAGTTCGACGGCGGGTGGTGACCACAACGTCGTATTTCTTGGCGACGAACGTCCCGGTTTTCCGTACAACGCGCGCGGCGAGCACAACCGCACACTCGTGTGGAACGAGGACATGAAGGGCAACGCGGTCGAACTCGGTCGATGGCCCGTCGAGGAACTGTGGGATGCCTACGCCGACGACGCGGAACATCATCTCGTCATGCCGCACGTCGGCGGTCGGCGCTACATTCCGGACTGGCACCATCCGAAGCTTGAGCGGCTCGTCGAGATCGCTTCGACGTGGGGCCACTTCGGCTGGCTCTACCAGGACGTCATCGCGCGGGGCTACCAGCTCGGCGTCGCTGCGAGCGGCGACGAACACCGCGGACGTCCCGGCGGCGGCGCGCCGGGCGTGCAGGTCTTCGGCGTACATGGCGGACTCACGGGCGTGCTCGCCAATACGCTCGACCGGCGCACGGTCGGCCAGGCCTTACGCGCACGCCGCACGTGGGCGACAACAGGCGAGCATAGCGCGCTGCTCGTGCGCAGTGGCGATCACTGGCAAGGCGACGCGTTCAGGCAGCGCGGCCCGGCCACGCTCGATTACCGCCTGCTCGGACGCGCCGGCTGGGAATACGTCGCCGCCTATGACCACAATGGCCTGATATGGGAGCGGAACCTGCATGAGGAACTCGGCTATGCTGAGCGTCTGATCCGCGTGCGCTGGGGTGGTGCGCGCATTCGGGACCGGTATCGCTGGGCGGCGTGGCGTGGCCGCATCTGCATTCTCAACGGCACGATTCACAACTTCGGTTCTCACGGCTTCGAACACGTCGAGGAATCCGCGTGGCGCACAGGCGCAACGGACATCGAATTCAGTAGCGACACGTACGGCGACGCGGACAGCATCGAGATCGACGTGAGCAATCTGGCCGCGGCGACCATCGTGATCGAAGGCACCATCGACGGCTTCGTGAAGGTCGGCGATCCGATCGCGGGCAATCCGTTCGCGCATGCGCCGGCGTTTCGCTTCGAGGTCAGCGGCGCGGAACTGCTTGCGCGGGGCAGCGCAACGCATGCGCTCGGCGGCACGGAACTGTTCGTCGCGGTCGAGCGTCTGACCGACAGGCCGCTGCCGGTCGATCTCGCGGGCTGTGTCGAGATCGACGCGCAGAATGCGTCATTTGGTTTTCGTCCGGTGTACTTCTTCGGGCGGCAGCGTGACGACAGCAAGGTGTGGTCGTCGGCGCAGTTCATTACTTTTGAATAGGTTCGCCGCAGGCGCAGGTGAACAGCGCCCGCAGCGACAGGCTCCGGTTTGAATCCGTCATCTAGTCACGAATCAGGAACCGGTCGCGGTTCCTGACGTCCTTGATCCAGTTCGGCGGCCGCCCTCTGCCGGACCAGGTGGCGCCGCTTGCCGGATCACGGTATTTCGCAGGCAGCGCGCCGCCTGAACCTCTCGGCCTGCCGCGGCGACGCCCAAAGATGTCCTGAGGTGTATATCCGAAATAGGCCACCTTTGTACGGATATCGGCAAGGACGGCATCGAATTCCTGCTGACGGACTGCTGCTGCCTGATTCTCCAGCTCGGCGATCTGCGCTTTCAGTTCCCTGTACGTTGCCACGAAGCGTCTCCCGCATATGGAAATCACTGGGTCATGATAGTGACTTTCGTATGTCGCTGATCCGAACCGGGACGATGGTCGCCGGGCATTGCGTCAGGCTGGTGTCGGTGGATTTTCCGGTAGATAGCGGTGCCTCGCGACCACATCGACAATGGCAAACGCTCGTGCATTGTGAATCACGATGGAGAGGAACAAAGCCGTTGCCGGCTACCGCTGTATGCAGATTCATGGAAACCCGGATGCTTCACGCGCAGCCTCAGGCAAGCGTGGTGAAACGCCATGGATGATCGCGCAACAAGCCGGTATTCATCGCACCGCGGCGGCCAGGAAAGGAAGTCCGGGGTAGAAGGTCTCCTCGCATCGGACGGTTAGTGGCAGACCCTGTGAACCGATACAGGCCCCGTCTGAATTCCGCGCGAATCCCGGCAGTTCGGTCTGCAGCGCCGGTCTGGTAGAGAACGGCTTTTGGGTCAATGGAGTTTGAACGCCTGGCGACGGCGGGCAGTCGCAAGGAGCGGATTCTCGTCGACCCCTGCGTCGCGCGTTGGCGCCTTGCCATCCGCAACGATGACTCGGACATCCTGCGCGAATGCGTCGTCGAAGCAAGTGCAACGCATTCAGACGCTGGCCCTTGACCCGCGCCCGCTGCGGCCTGCGCGACGGCTTTCGCGGCCAGACCCAATGCAGCGGCCGCCTCATCCCACGTCAACCCGCTGGCCATCACTTCCTGAACAAGCTTGCCCGCGATAACGCCAATCCTTGCCTTCAGTTCATCATCCATTGCCTCTGCTCCTGCGATGCTTCATGCCGCGCCTGTGCGGCATCGCTTGTTCAATCGTTTTTGCATTTCAGGCGGGGGCGGCACGCCTGGCAGCATCCTGATCACCCGGCCGCAAGATCGCGCAACGGATCACCTCACATCGACCACGAACACGCCAGTAAGGTAGTCGTCCAGTTTTACTTTCTAGAACCGGATGGTGTCGAACGGGAGATCGATCCCGTGGTGTTCAAGCACGGCTTCGCGAAATACCTGCCATTCGCTTTCTCCGGCCCGCTCATGCGTGCAGTGCAGACATTGATCCGCACCGGCCAGCTGTTCGGTCACCGTTCGATGCACGTCGATCCCGAAGCGCTTGCTGAATCGCCCCACACACGTGCCGTCATGCGCCGTCACCCACACGGTATCGCCCAGCGAGGACACGTCAATGCAGTAAGGTTGAATCACGCCTTTTTTCCTGTTTCTCCGGTGGCAGACATGCACAGGTTCACCTTGTTCTTGCTGCCGCCATGTGCGGTATCGTCAGTCCCAGCGACTGGCCACACGCACGGCTTCGTCGGTGCGTCACAACAGTCGACCCGGAAGTCAGTTCCCCCCACCGCGATCGCGTGTGGAGGACCGTCATCGCCACACTCGTTCTCGCGTTAGCTCACAACATCCGCGCTGGACCAGAGTAATGTGCCATGTTGTCCCTGCATTGCGGGTACACCTTCGCAACATGCGCGCGCTGCGCTGCTGTCGTTGTTTTCCCACTCCAATGGCTCGTGCGCAACATCGCGTCCGACATGACATGCTTTCGAACGGTGCGCCTTCCGAGCGACCGATTTTACCGCGGCCAGGCAGCCAGGAGAGCGCGGTTACGCCGCGCGCACATTTCGGGCGATTGCCAGGTGGCCCGCAGCAGACGTGGCTGGCCGCGCGCAACACTTCGTCCGCACAAGCAGCCAAGAACAATAATGAAAAGAATCTCCAGCTCACGACGCCAGGTCTTCGTGTGTCATCGCGCTCGGGAGCTTGCTCATGAAAGTCCACGGCTCGACGCCCTACCTCTCATTGCTCACGAGGCATTCTTGCCATGCCGCAGTGTTGCTCGGCTGCCTGACAAATCCCTGCACAGCGCAGGCGCCAGCAAGTCCGCCCGGCACACCCACGGCTGACGCGCCGAGCTACAAGGTCGGTGATACGTGGACCTTCATATGGGGGCGAACCGACTCCAGGCCAGGGACTCCTCTTGTCATGACGGTAGTCGCGGTAACAGAGACGCAGACGACGATGTCGTCCTCGTGGAACGGCGGTCCCCAAAAGCAAAACCACTACGACAGTCAGGGCAACCTGACGCGGGATGGCAACGGCACAACGTATGAGCCAAGCAGTGGAACCCTGAGTTTCCCAATGACTGTGGGAAAGCGCTGGCACTTTCATCATGTCCGGCGTTTCACGTTCGGAACCATTGATGTCAGCGGCAACGACGAGATCGTTGCATTCGAGCGGGTACAGGTACCCGCTGGTTCATTTGACGCCTACAAGATAG
Organism: Paraburkholderia sp. EG287B; assembly: GCF_040965595.1. Lineage (NCBI taxonomy): Bacteria > Pseudomonadati > Pseudomonadota > Betaproteobacteria > Burkholderiales > Burkholderiaceae > Paraburkholderia > Paraburkholderia sp. EG287B. Next base: position 54,605 of record NZ_JBFRCG010000022.1, on the reverse strand, counting down.
TCAGCCATGGGGTGAACGCCAGGCAGCTTGATCGCATGTACGATGCGCCGTTGACCGAAACCTGCTGGTATGCGCCAAGCGTTAAAAAGGTCATCAAGTCGGATTACATGCTGTATCTCGATCACCGGGCGCTGCTGACCCGTACTTCCGAGTTGAGTGCTTTTTTACTTGCTCCGTGACGTTACCTGGCCGCGTCGTACGCTCTGGTAGGTCAGTCCCTGCTGCACGTCGATTTTTGCCGCCGACAGGCGTTCGTGGATCGTAGCGGCGATTGACGGTTAGTTGCATCGGGCACTCTTGATTCCCGGTGCTGTTTGCCCGGAGTCCTAGCCGAGCAGGAAGCTTCGCCGCGCGGCACACAGTCTTGCGCGGACGCGCCGTTCCGATGAGTTCGTCCGCTGCGCAGCGTCGGGCGAACTCACCGGAGTGATGGAGGACCGCCGGAACCATCACACTGGGCGGCCGCTTTCATCTGGACCCGCCACCGAACTCGCTAACCCGATCATGCAAATTAAATCGGGGGGTCGCTCTTGATCCCGGGGTGAAGATCTCAATATGACGTGTCAAATCCAGATCAACCGCCTGTCGGACATGCCCAACAAGAAGAACTCTCGATCCACGCGTCGGCCAGTTGCCGGTACGCACGCAAAGTCGCTCTTTCTCCCCATGCCCCGCCACGAAGCCTCGGATCTCGCGCTGCGTGCACGGATCGCACTTGAGCGTCTGCGCAATGGTGAGGCAGACCGCTCCCTCATCAATCTCGTCTCACAGGTGGCTATCATCACGAGCTTCATTACCCGGGCGGGACATGGGCAGCTCGATATCGCGGAGATCGAACACGTTGAGCGTGACCTCGGAGAGTTACTCAGCGAGGCCGATCACACCGGAGAGTGGCAGGTGCCCGAATCGTTGATCGCGGGACTCACCACCGTGATTAACGAGTACGACCGCCAGCTTTGCGCGACCCGGATGGAGATCGTTGTCCGGGCGAGCGATCATCTTGGGAAACTTGTTGATCTGGCCGCGCGCGACACGCGCACCAACGACAGTCAACTCCAGGTTGCACGGTAACTTCACATCGGATCGCGTGCCGGAATCACGGATCCGTTAGCGCAACGTGCGTTGAAGCTCGCCGGAGAACGATACGTATGTGCGTGAGAAGGTCACGCGCAAACGTCATACGGTTGGCTCCCGCCAGCCCGATGGTAACCAGCCACCATAGATGGAGACCAAACCCCAGCGCGTGTGTCGCGAAGGTTTGTGGATCGCGAGCAGCACACCCTGCAATTACCTGCGAAAGCGCGCAAGCGCTCACAAAAGACAATTCAGTAACGCTCAACGCAAACGAAGACGCGTGTATCCCGCGCTACACTGCGTCCACAACCCCGCATAGGCCTGCGCGCGATAGATGTGCGGCTGGCAACCACGTCCCCGAACGAAAAAACCACATGGAAATTCGCGTCGCTTACGAACATAGCCTGGCGTCCGCGCCGGAAGAATACATCGTTCAGGTGCCCTCGCAGCTCGTGACCGATATTCCCGCGAACGTGCCGCGCGCGCTGTTGCCGGAGTTCATCACCGGCCTGATCGTCGAACGCTCCCCGACAATCGGAAAGATTCGCAATCTCAGGATTCTCTAGCAGATGGTGATCCCGCGGTGACACCTGCCTGACGAACGGCGTTGTTGCGCGGCTTTGAAAAAACTCAGAAAAGGCTTTGTTGCCTGATGTCGCGCGCTGGGGGCAGAGACGGTTTCTGGCGTCGTGCGCCCGTGCGTCGGCGAGCAAGACGACGTACATGGGCAACCAGAACGAACTGCTCATCCGCAAAGCTGAGCGTGAGCCTGAACTGAGTCAGCCCATCCGGTCCAATGCCGGGCTGCACCCGCAGCGAAGCACGCATGCCGAGCCGACGGGCACGGTCCACGAGCTGTGCACGGCTCATACCCGGCCACGCGAGCGAGACCAGCCGACTGACCACCGAAGGAACCGCCTCCGGCGGACAATCAGCCGGCAACGCCAGAGAAACAAGCTCGAAACGATGTGGCATGGGGTTCAAGGCGCGCGGATCAGAGTCCGCGCTTCCTCATGAACATACGTGGCATCGCCCAGACGAAGGCGATGCACAAGGGGTCCTGAGTGATCAGTCGTAGCGGGACGCCAAAGCACTGCGTTCGGCATCTTGCTCCGCCAGCTACGACTGGATCGCCCGTTACCCGTTACGCCGCTGCGACTTCAGGCGTCGCGGCAGTCTCAACTGCGGCCGGCGCCTTTTTGGCTGCAACCTTGCGCGGTGCCGATGCCTTTTTCGCGGGTGCTGCAGCCTTGCGACCACGAACACCCTTTGCCGGAACAGCCGCTGCCCGGCCGGCCTTTTTCGTCGCGACCGCCGTCTTCGCTGCCTTTTTAGCCACGACACGTTTCGCCGCAACCTTCTTCGCAGGAGCAGCCTTCTTCGCCGGAGCCGCCTTGGCGCCGGCGACCTTTGCCGTTGCACCGGCTTCGATCAGGAATTTCGAACGATCCTTGACGTCGCGAATCCAGAGCGGTGCCAAGCCACGGCCCGACCAGGTCGCGCCCGTTTTTGGATCCGCGTATTTCGGCGCAACGTGATGTACTGCCGCGCGCGGAGCTTTTGCTGCCTTCGCACCCGTAGCCGGCTTGCGACCGCGTCGTTTAGCGACGAAGCCTTCAATATCAGCAACAGTCAGTCCGTGCTTTTGCATCAGCTCACGGATTTTGGTCAGGCCCACCGACGACTGCTTTTCGGCAATCGCTACTGCCTGCTTCTGGAGTTTTGCAATTTTCGAGTTGATTGCGTCCAAGGTAACCATGTCTATTCCTCCCTGTGGGGTTTACCGTCCATGCGATCCTGGAACTTCCCTGGCTTATTTCCCAGGCACTTCGAAGTTCGGTCTGCCCGTCAGAATTGACGCCATCGTCGCGGTCGTGATTATGACTTCATCAGTACGCTCGTGCAAATTGATTGCACGGTGCGCAGCGATCTAAATTGTCACTGGAGATTAAAACTGAGCTGCGTCCGGTGTTGCCTGCGGGTACTACAACGCTCCTTTTCCGTTCGAATGCTACCTTGCAGCAAACACTCAATTCTCAACTGTGCAGACATGTACCCACGCATCGTCGATCCTGAACGAAGCTCCTCTTCGTTCCACAGGATGAATCGTTCACGCTGCAAAAGGTGACGTAAGGTGCGCAAGCAAACCTGGCGTCGCTTGCGGATTGATTTATACTGGATTCACACCGGTCGCCAGTCGCGACACCTGCCGTGTGCCGTTCCCAGCAAAACGATTAAAAGTGCTCCACCCTCTTCGCACCCGCAGCATGGGCAGCGTTGGGTCGCGTGGTATCCTGGCGGCACGCGATTTGCAATTACCTGCTCAACAACAGATTGTTGCGCGGAGAATACACCGAATGGATGAAAGAAAGCGCGAAAGCATCGTTGCCTATCTACGGCGGCGGATGGCTGAATTTGGAATCAAACCGGAAGACATCGCCACGTCAATTGCGGCAGATCAGGAGCGGTTGCGGGCAGTGCGTTTCCGGGACGCTTCCGGCAACTCATGGGACGGCAAAGGCACCCCGCCACAATGGGTGGTTCAGGCGATCAGCGCCGGACAGTCTCTTGAGCATTTTGCAATTGTTTCGGCATCGAACCAGGAAGCAGGCAAACGCGCCGGTGCCGACTGGCGCAACGACCCGTTTGCCGGCACCAGACTGGCGAAAATCAAAACAGAGGGCGTTGGCGCCTGAAGAGCTGAACCGGAACCAGCTAAAATCCAGCGTCAGGAATCACCCTCGTTGCCCCATCGGTTCGGACGTTTACGCGATTTCATTCCTGGCAGATGAGGGACGCAAATACTGTTACAGGGTGAAAGGCTGCGCCCCATTTCTGGACGCAAGAAGTTGGAATTCCGGAGTCCGTCCAAGTTAAGGGCAACGATTGAATCATGAAAACATCAGGAAAACCTTGCGCATCGTGTCCCTGGCGTCACACTGCGGGTGCAGAAGATATTCCAAACTTCGATCTCGCTCTGGCAGAGAAGCTGGCCGATACGTGCCCTGATGACCGCGGCATGGGGCCCGACTTTGGAGCCAGCATGTTTGCGTGCCATCAATCCAGGGAAGGAGAGGAATTCGCGTGCGCGGGATGGCTGGCGAAAGTCGGACACCACCATCCCGCAGTGCGCCTGGCAGTGGTCTCTGGTCGACTTGATTCGGCGGCACTGGAGCCTGGCGTAGACTGGCCGGAACTGCATGACAGCTATCGGGAAGTGCTGGACAAGCTGCGTGCAACGTCGAATTCTGGAGACGAGGCCAAAGAAGATGGGTCTGCAGTCAAAATCGGGTGATCCAGCGGCCTGCCCCGGACATCATCGAGCCCACTGTGCGAATGGGCTCCAGTAAGTCGGCCACGCTTACGTATCACCCAGGATAGCCCGAATTCTCGGATCGTATGGCACTTTCAGTACTTCCGCGACAATCGCCGAGCCAGCTCCGGGATGGGCAGGATTGAACAGATAGTTGTACGAATGAGGCAGGATGGCACTAGGCACCTTGAGGAGCAGTTCCTGCCCGGCTGCCAGCCATTCGCTACCGGCGGCCTGCGTCCAGTCCGCGTTCTGACGCCAGTCATCCGGGATAACGTTCGCCGTGAGTTCCGCGATCGCGGCGCCCTCCGCAATTTCCACGCGAAGCAGTTGATAGTTATCAGGCAACGCCTGCGGGGACCCGAATTCGTGGTGCACCATGGTCTCAAGCAGCGCAAGCGCGGGATTTTCCGCCAGATAGACGACGGGTTGCCCCCGGTAATGCCACCGGCCGGACGCCCTCAACCCGCCGATGCCGCGAAGGTCCGCGTAATTACTGATCCTCCAGAATTCCATCAGGCGAAGTATCCCTCGTCGATCTGAACCAGTGCATCCTCGACAAGCCGTGCACCGTGTTCAGTTGCGGCCATCTCGAGCGGCGTTTTCCCGGCAAATCGCTCCTTGCTGCCGCGAAGCCAGTTCATGGCTTTTTCCGGGTTTCCAAAGACCGTCTCCGCCTGTGCAACGATCCTTGCAAGGCGGATGGCCTTGTCCGACTCGTCAGTCGAGAGCCGCTCACCATTCTGCCGACGATGTGAGAGCGTTCGACGCGGAATGATGAAGAGCAGCTCTTCAGCCTTGAGGCCGTGCTCGCCCAGGCGGTCGAGCACCTCTACGCCGACGCGCTCGGTCGCGAGCGCAGCAAGGTCATTCCCGGACCGGATGTGCGCCTGGAGCAGGTTTCCCAGCAGCGAAAACTCGGTATGCCGCGGGTTGCCCCGTCCAGTGGGACGATATTCAACGGTAGCCATGGACCCTCCAAGCAGAATGCCCAATCAATACGGGCATTTTGCCACAGATTGCGCTTGCCTGTTGTGCTGTCTGCGCTGCGCCGACTGCGCGCGACCGCCACTTGCAGCAAGTCCAGTCCCCGCGGCCCCGCACAGCCGACCGGCGCCTCCGGCGTGACTTTCCAGAATAGAGCGGCTTCGATACAGTATTTTATGGGGCAGCATGCCGTAGCCACTACTGGACGTCGAGGCAATCCATCCCGATCTGTGGCGAGCCTCGCAACTGGCTTCGGCGCACGGCCGCACGGTGACGAGCGGACACGAGGCGCTCGACGCGGAGTTGCCGGGCCGATCGAGCATCAGAGGGTCGGCTTACCGTCCTCGGAGGGCTTCGGCCAATCCTGTGCCGGTCGATCGGAGTGCGCCTGCGGCAGTGGATCGGCGGGCGGACAGGCACCAGACGTGCCGAGCGCGTCCAGCACCTGCTGGTCGACGCGAGCGTGGCGATACTGATCCATCGCCCGGTTCAGTCGCTCGTCGCTGAACTGCACGCGCAGCCCGGCGTCCACGGCCACCCTCGCGGCCGCCATCTGGTGCGCGTCGTCGCCAGTCAGTTCGAGCGTGCGGCCGAACTTGCCCTGCGCGAGCCGCAGCCCGGTTTCGATGGCGGACCGCTCCGCCTGCAGCACCTGAACGCTTGTGCCACGATCACGAACAATGTCGCGGCCGTCATGCCGGTAGGTAACGTCGCCACGTTCGTTGACCGACCAGGATAGGCCCGGCGAGCGGAAAATGATCGCATTGTATTCGTCCTGCGCGTGCTGCCGTGGCGTGTTCGGCCGGATCACGTTGAACGCCTCGCCGCCGATCCCGGCATCGACCTTGACCGCGCCCGATACACGCTCCGGGCCCGCAGTGCGTCGCAACTCCTCGAGCGCGCGCTCATCGCCCTCTTCCGCCCGCGTGCGCAGCCAGCCGGAAAAGCTCGGGCCGCCTGCGGCTCCGAATTTATCCTTGAGTGCCGCCCGCTCGCGTGCGATCGACTCCCGCAGCGCGTCGTCGCGGCCCAGCTGCCCGGCGCGTGCGAGCGACGTCGCCGCGCGTCGACCAGCCGGTGTGAGCCGCACATCCTGCCGGATTTCCGCGCGCCTCGTGTCGAACGCTGCGCGGATCTCAGCGCGGCGCCACTGTTCATTTGCGCGCTGTGTGAGCCACGCGTCGGTACGGGCCACGACATGCGCTTCGCGCGCGACCGAGTATTCGCGCCAGAGTGCCGCGCGTGGCAGCTCGCGCGGAGCCGGAACCGGCTCACCGGCCTGCTGTCGCTCATACACTGCGCGTAGCAATGGAGCGGCTTCACGCCACGACAGATTCAGTTCTTTAGTCAGGAAGTCCGACACGTTGAGGTTGCGCGAGCCCGCGCGGATGCGATCGGTGCCGTCGCGGCCCGTCATGACCGCATATTTCGCGGGCCGCACGCCGTGGGTGTGCGACAGTTCGGCAAGCAGGCGACTGGCATCGAGACCCTGGCGAATCTCACGAAACTCAGTGTGCCGACTACCTGACTCATCACGCTGCCGCAGCTCGCGCGCGAGTTGCGAGACCACGCTGTCCGAGACGCGCCCCGTGTGTCGCGGTGTGGCATACGTGGCGTCGTCGGTGTGAGAGCGGCGCGACCGGTACGGTGGAGCATCAACCGCCAATGCGTGCGGCGTCCGCAGGATTGGCCGGCCTGCCTCGAACTCGAACGACGCGTCGATCGAGTCGAACCGGTCTGGAAACGCGTCTCGCCGGTCGCCCGAAAACCAGCCTGGCGGCGACATGCCGGATGGTGTCCATGCCGGATGCTTCCGCATCAATGGCAGGGTGTCGAACGGATCGCCGAACGCATAGTGCCTCTCAAGCGCACGGTGGTACGCGTCCAGCCCGACTGGGGGAGCTGCGTGCCCTACTCGTTGCGCTGCAGGCTCTCCATCGCGATCTGTAGCCCGTCGCAGGCCGTGCGCGGATACGGCGCCGTCTGGCTCCAGCTGGTGAAACGCATGATGCGGCAATAGCACTGCAGATCGATGTCCGATGCCGTCCACAGGGCGGCCGGGCACGTTTCGCACAGCGTTGAAGGGTTCGGGCGCCGGGTACGCCCCACCTGGGATAAGGTCAAACTCGGCATCGAGCCCGCCGTATCCATCATCGAAGGGTTCGGACGTGTCGAGTTCTGATTCGCGCGCGCCTGGCCCGTCGACGACGTCGGGCGGCTGGGCGCCGAATTCAAATGCGCGTCCGCTTCGTTGAAGGTGTCCTGCGAAGCCGGGTAGGGAGTCGTCTGCTCGTTCATGATGTGCCTTCAGATGTTGTGCGTAAAAGCCGCGTTCGAGATCCGCAAGCATCAGTTCGCGGTCGTGAGGCGAGGATTCCTGGTAACGCTGGTACTGACGGCTACCGCTGTTGAGATACTTCACTTCGCGCGCGCGGGTGGTGTACCACTCATCCAGCACGGCCGCTATGTGCGCTGGTGTGCGTCTGGGCGCAACGCCAGCCTCATAACGGTCGGCCGCATCTGCCGACAGCGCCTGCAGCTTCTCAGCGGTCGGCAGTGCGATGAATTCAGGCGTGAATACGTATTCCTTGAGGTTCACGCCCTTGTCGGCGCCAGCCGGCTTCACATTCAGGTAGGCGCTGTCGAGACCGGTGTTGCGCATGCGCACGGCACCGTACTCGTGCAGCAGCGCCATGAAATCCGCATGGGTCTCTATCTGGCGATCCAGCACCGCGTCAAGAATCTGTTCCTTCAGCTCGCGACTGTTGGCACGGAACAGGTCGCCACGGTAGCGGCTGATCATTTCCGATGCGTCGGTCAGCAGCGTGCGCCGGTTGTCTTTCGGACTCGCAAGGCCATACTGCCCGTTGACATGCTCCTGGAACGCGTCGATGAAGCTCAGGTTGGAGCGCACGTAGCCGAGCGGTTCCAGGTGCCTTTCAGCCAGCAGGTTCCAGCGCGGAATGACGATATGGATGTGCGGCTTGCGCTCAACCAGTTCGCCAGTGCGCTGGTCCACATAGCTCTTGATCCGGGGCAGGTGTGCCTCGGCATAGAAGCTGTATTCGTCCGGGCGGTAGGCGTGCAGCGCGAACGCCTCGAACTCCCGCACGATCTGAAACATCGTTTCCCGGGCGACGTGATCCTCCTTGAAGGAGAGCGTGATGGACAGGTAACGTTCGACACCGGGTGCGGCATTGATCGACTGGATCACTGCGTCGGTCAGGTCGAGATCACCGGCGAGTACCACACGTTCATCAAGGTCGTCGCGATCCAGGTCGCGGCCAACCTTGCGGCCTTCCTCGAGGTACTGCTTCACGCCGTCGTGACGGCCGTCCACTCTAATCAACACGATGGAGATGGGCCTTCAGCAGTTGCGTGATCAATTCCAGCTCGTCGACCAGGGCGACAAACGTGGATTCGGATAGCCGACCAGCCACGCGCGCCGTGTTCGCCACGTGCACAAGCTGGTTGAGGTTGTTGCCAGTCTTGTTGATCACGTACATGATTCGTTGCCGCTCAATGGTCGCGGGTGGGCGCGCGACGATCTGCGTGCGGTTCGTCAGGATGCATTCGCGCAAAAAAACAGACGGACTCATGCCGGAGCGTTCGACCTTTTCATTGAAGACCTGCCACTGTTCTTCGGTGAGCCGCGTGCTGACCGGCCTGCCGAGCGCCTTTTGCGCTTTTTTGCGACCACGGCGCCTGGCTTGCGCCACAACATTGAGATCGTCTGCGCTCATCGCATGTTTTCCGTTACCAGAGAGACATCGGGCAGCGAACTGCCGCCACCGGCGTGCAACAGTCAGGGGCCGTACTGGGTTCGCCCGTATTGCGAATTGACTGGCCCCTTCACGTCACTCCCGGCTGACTGGCACTGGTTCAGGAAATCGCCTCGCGCGTTGGCCGTGCCGCCCTCATCGAAGTGACCGTGATGAAAACGGACGATGGAAAAGTAGCCCGTCTCGTATTCGGCGCACGTCTTGCCGCCATTGCCACCCATGATCAAACCGGCAAGACAGAGCACCGCGCCACACGCGTCCTGGTTATCATCGGCGTGCGCCCGCGGCGTGCCGAGCGCACAGGCCAGTGCCGCACTGCACAGCGCGGGCGCAATCGACCGTCGTTTCATTGCGTTCATGATCTAACGTTCCTCTCGAGGCGATGCGGTGGTTTTCGGCTAGGTGAGCGTGTGTGCCAGACGGGCGACGACCCAGATGAGCGCGGCGCCCGCGCAAAACGCAATGCCCATGAAGGCGACGAGCGAACCGGTTGCTGCAACTGCCGGATTCGTGGGTAGGATGCGACCACGCGATTCAACGGCAGCCCGCAGCCGCGCCAGTTCGTCCACGACATCCGCTGTTGCCGCACGTCTTGCCTGGTCAGCCGCCTTCGCGGCCACCTCGCCGATGAACGCCTGGCGCGATTGCGTGAGCAGCTTCGTCAGTTGCGTGTTCTCCTCGCGCAGCGCCTGCACCGTCGCGGTCAGCTTCTGGTCGGTGGACTCCATCAGCGCGACAACATGGTGTTGTGCATCCACGACCTTCATCTGCTCGATCAGGATCTCCGCGAGCACGGCCAGCTCGTTCGACGCCGGCATCGTGGCGATCACCTGGCCAAGGCGCTCAGACGCTCGCCCGGCGTGATCCAGCTGCGGCGTCGGCTCGTTCATGCATGGACCCCTGCCATCAGCGCGTTAAATGCCTGATCCAGCAACGGCTGGATCGACAGCGCCTTGCGTTTGAAGCCAACCAGCCTCACGAGACGGTCCTTCTCCGGGGCGCTGGCAGCGTCGACCAGCTGCGCCTTGTAGTCCATCCCGTCGGTCGCGATATCGTGGATCGTGCGACCGGCGGCCGCCGCAAGCGTAAACACGTCGTTCCTTGGGATCAGCGCATCCTGATTCAGTTCGAAAGTCCGCTTACGCTCATGCAGTTCGAACAGTTGCCCGAAGTGCCGGCGCAGCGTCAGCTCGCGTTCCTCGCTCCTGACCAGATCGACCTTGTTCAGCAGCACACGGATGCGCCCAGGCTCGACACCGAGATCCGCGAGCATGTCGATCGTCTTGATGGTGTCCTTCATCTGCTTGCTCTCCGGTTCGACCGGCACAATGAAGCACGCGTAATCCTCCTGTGCCCCTTCGGCACCATCGAGGCGCTTGAGATACTCCTCGACGTTCGATGCACCGATATCGACCAGCAGATCACGGCCGCGCATCAGGTCGTCATGCAGTTCATCAAAGCGCGCGGCAATCATCACCTCGACCTTCGGGCCGGCCGAGTCATCCGTATTGATTGACTCAATCTGGCGTACCGACATGGACGGCAGCCTTGGAGCGAGCAGTTCGCGGGTCACGGTAGTCTTGCCGACGTTGCCTGAGCAGTTCACGATAGCCATACTCATTTCGAAATCCTCATCAATATTGGGAGTTTCGCCACTTACATCACCTTCGGCGCCAGGCCGCCTGTCTGCGCTTGCGCGGGCAGCCGGCTGTTCGACGGGCCCGATGCAGGCGCGGCCTTCGGCGCCGTCCACGCCGCATGCAGCTCGGCCGCGCGCCTGTCGACCTCGGCCGGGCCGGCGTCACGACCCAGTTCGCCGCGTGCAATCCGGGCCTCGATCTCCGTGCCCGCCTGCATGCGAGCGTCGAACCGGCGAATCACCTCGGCACGCATGCGCGCGGGTGCCCGCTCAAGTGACTTTTCAAGGACTTCGCGCAACTGCGCGACGGTTTTGGGTGCTTCAGGCGTGGGGGGTGCCGCCATGTCCGCTGCAGGCGAGAAACGCGCAGCGCGCAGTGCCTTCGACGGCGCGGCCGCTGGATTCTCCGTCGCCGGGTTCGCCTTCTGCGCGACATCCGGCGAGGGTGACGTTCCGGCCTTGATCGTTAGTGCCGCACGTTCACGCTTCGCGGCCTCAAGCAATGCCTCGTCGCTTTCGGCCGGCTTGAAGCCCTTTACGTCCACATCCGCGAGGGACGCTTCGATCCACGCGTTGCGGCAGAACGTTTCGCTGCCGCGCACGACGATTGAATCCCAGTTCTTGGCCTTCGCCACCGCCACCATGTCGGCAATCGTTGCGCGATCGTTCTGCCGGGAGTTCAGGCGTGTCCCCACGTCCTCGAAGTGCGGCTGAGTGGTCGCTCCTGGAGCCCGCTGCGCGCCCGGCTTATCTTCCATGCCTTCGAGCTTCCAGAACCGCCCATCCTTCACCAGGTAGCGCGAGGCGACGTGAGCGGGCACGTCGTAGCCGTCTTTCGTCACGACCGGCTTGCGTGAGGCAGGATCGACGCCGATCTGGTTGTCGCTGCTGTCGGCGACACCGGCAACGCCAGCCTCGTGCGCGTCTGCCGCTGCACCGGCGTCGCCCGCGTGCTGCCCTGGCATCGGCTTGCCCTGTTCGCGCAGCAACCGCTCGGCGGCCGCCCGCTCGCCGTCGCGCACCGTTCGCACGCGCTCCAGATCCTGCGTCGACACGGAATCGAACACCGGACGCTCGGGTTCGTTCGCCGGATTTTTTGCGTCCGTTTCATTCTGTGCGGACGTCTGCGTGCGCTGGATCTGCGTGTCGATCATGCCCGACACCGCCGGTGCGTCCATCGACGTATCGTTCGCAGCGCGGCCGGGCTGAACGACAGGTTCGTTAGCCGCCGCCGCGTTGACAGTCGGGCGAGCGACGTCCTCGTTGCCGGGCACGGCGTTTCCCGTGATGCCACGCAGCCGCATTGCGTCGTCGATTGCCGCTGCATCGCCGACGTCGGCAAAGGTCACCGCATCGCCATCCGTCTTGACGTCCGGCTGCGCCTGCGAGGCTGGAGATTGCGCCGGTGATGCATCCTGCCTGTCGAGTGCTTCACGCACGTGGGTCACGAACGGCTCGCGGGCGGCGGGCGACAGAAACGCAAGCTCATGATCGAGCGCGGCGACAACTTCGGGCGCGCTCTTGCCTTTCCCGAACGCCTCGCTGATGCGCCCTGTCAGCTCGCGAAAGTCGGCCAGGTCTTTCGCCACCATCGACCAGTCAGTTCTATCCTCGTGCTCACGGCCGGTCGCAGGCATCGTGGCCACAGGTTCGAGCGCTTCGGCGATGTCAGCGAAGGTGGCAATGCCGTCGTTGCGGTCTGGCTCGCGATGGCGATGCCGGTGTTGCGGCGCGACGCTTGCCCCGTCAACCGGAGACGCGTCGTCCACCGGGTCGGAATCCGTCACGTCGCGCGCAGGCGTGCGCTCGTCGATTTCCATCGGACTCAAGCCCGCTTCATCGCGAAGTTTGGCCAGCGCTGCGGCTGCCCGTGGCGGCAGGGTCCCGGCCGCAAAGCCAGTGCGGTTGCGGATCTGCTCGCCAATCGCGCGCTCGCCATCGACAGCGTTGCCGGACATGCGCCACGCTTCACGATGGATCGACTCCAGCCGCTGCTCAAGCGCGAGCGTATGGTTGACCTCGTTGCCTCGCAGCGTGATCGCCGTCGTAATCGACTGGATCATTTCACGAAAGCGCCGGCCGAGCGCCGCGTCGTCCAGCTTCGGCTGAGCAGCGTGCCGGCCAACGCGCGCGCCCTGCACATACAGATGTTGCCGGTCGGCGAAATACTGGTGCCGCGCCTGGACACTGGCGTCCCGCACTCCGTCAATCATCTCGAACGCGGAGGCACCCTGCGCGCGCAAGCGGTCCCGTGCCTCCAGCCCTGCCTTTTCCGCGGCGGCCTGAAGGGAGTCCCGCACGAAGGCGTGGGACTCATCGAGCGGTTGACCCATTAGCTCGCTCAGCCGTACGGCTTCCCGCTCGATGTCGGCTTCACTGCCGAACAGCGTCTGCTGCTGCCCGCGTACTGGTTGACGTGCCGGCCGGCCGTCCTGCGCTGTCTGCGGCTCATGCGCTGGAATCCACCGCGCAAACGGCCCAACGTCAGTGCCACCCGGCACGTACCATTTTTTCGATCGCCGGTCGAACCTGGCGCCCAGATCGTGCGCCGCGTCCTTCTCCCTGAACGGGACGTCCAGATACGTCCGTTTGCCTTTCGGCCTTTTCGGGTCAGCCATTTAATACCTCCTTTGCCTCGTTGTCCGCCGGCGCGACAGACGCGAGCGCCGGTTCAATCCCGTCCTGGACAGCGTCATCCCCGCCTGCCACGTTGAAATCGATGCGGATACCCCCGAGCATTTCGCGCACGTCCGCGCGCATCACGACGCCGAGCTCGGCCAGGTCAGCCTCGAAGCCTGCGAGCGCCATGCCGGTCGCGAGTGGCCCGGGTGTGCGATGGTCGAGCGCGAGAAGCTCGGCCGCGGTCAACGGCTTCGCACCGGCCTGACGTGCAAGACGGATCTCGCCAGCGGCCCTCGCCGACAGCGCCGCGTGATACGTCTCGGGGCTGTGCGTCGGGATACCGTTCGCGCGCAGCTCACCGGCACGCCAGGCCGCCTTGATTTCGTCTTCGGTGGGCAGGCGCTTGTTGATTGCAGCGAGCATCGGACTGACCGAGCGCATGCGGTCGATGAACAGGTCATCCTCGTAATAGGTCGCCTTCTCGCACAGGATCGAACGCTGGAAACCAAGCACGATTTCCTGGTCCTGCTCCATGCGCTTCAGTTCCTGATCGAGCATCAACGCGCGGCCCTGATCTGACGTGTTCGTGCCGGTCGACGTGTTGCGGCCGTGATTACGGCTTTTCGAGGTTGCCTTCTCGGTGAACGTGCCGAGGGTCTCGGACAGTTCCTTTGCATCCTGCTGGTTGCCAGGCGCATACGCCACCAGCACTGCGTGGTTGGTAATCAGCGTGCGCGCCCCGGCCGGCCCGTACAGATCGTTCGGCTCCAGCTGCGCCTTCGACTGCAGGATCGTGAGCAGGCGAATCCAGTACCCCGCGATGAACGCGTTGCCCTTGTCGAGTACCTCGATACGACCGAGCGCAGTAAATTCGTCCCCCACGCCAAGACACTGATATTTGATGGCCGGATCGTCGCCCGGCAGCACGTCGAGGTTGTCCTCGATCCACTGCGTGTAGAACAGGTTGCCGAGCAGGCTCGCGACGGCAAGCTCACGCACCGGCAGCACAACGTAGATCGACATCAGCTCGCGCCGCACGCGGTCGAGCTCGAAGTCGCATGCGCTCGTCGCCTGGTCGACGATCGGGTTGCTGAACAGGCGCAGACCGGCGTTAAACGTCGCAACAATGTTCAGCATCGTCTCGTCGGGCGAGGCCAGCACGCGCGAAAGCGCGCCCAGGCAGTCGCCCGACAGTGGCACCCCCTTCTGCGGCTCGTGCTGCATCAGATCCGACAGGTGCTCACGCACTTTCTTGTCGGGCGTGCTCGCGAGCCGCAACACCTGTCCGAACGTGCAGTCACCCGTCATCTCCATCAGGTAGAGTGCAAGGCCCATGAACAGGTCACTCGCCTGCTCATAGAAGAACTTGTTGCGCCCGTCGGTCGTGTGATACAGGCGCGCTGCGATCGCCTGCAGGCGACCGACCCGCACGAAGGGTGCACTCTTCGCAATCCTGAAAAGCGGATTCCAGCGGTGCGTGTAGCCAGTCTGATCAAATGGCGCCCAGCGAAACACCTGCTGGCCGCAGGCCTGCCGGTAACGCGACGTCAGGTCGTAGTTCTCTCCCTTCACATCGAGTACGACCACCGAATCCGGAAAGGTGAGCAGATTCGGGATCACAATGGCCGCACCTTTGCGTGAACGCGTTCGCGCAGCAACCATCACGAACTCCGTTCCGCGGAACGTCAGGTACTTGCCCTTGAACCGCCCGACGATGATCGACGGGTCGCGGTGATCGCCCTTGCGGCCGCCCCTGTTTCGCCCGCGCCCGTTGGCCTCATCGAGCAGGCCATACCGCTGGACCTCGTAGCTGTAGGCAAAGCGGGCATCGCCATGCAGTTCGCGCTTCGGCTTCATGACCAGCGCCGCGACGATCGCCGCTACCGGTACAAACGGCACGATGACCGATGCCGCTGTCGCCATCTGCAGCGAGCGTTTCACCGCCTTCACGTCGCCAAAGTCGCGCCAGTAGTCGTGCAGCGTCCACAGGCCGATTGCGGAGTCCGGCAGCTTTTCCAGCTTCGCAAACAGCATCGCGCCGACGTACTGGCCGGCGGCAGCGAGACCGATCAGAACCACCAGTGCAAGCAGACCGCCCGCGATGATCCGGTCGGCAAGCGTCGCGGTTTTTAGCAGCACGGCGCTCGCACACACGCCCCACAACGCGCACGTCACGACGACGAGAGCAATCACGGCGCCCATTTCGACTGGATCGCTGATCGCATCGAGATGAAGCAGACGGCCGGCGGCGAACACGACTGCGCCGGACACAATGGCAAGCAGGCCGCCAACAAGGAGACGGGCTTTCATGCTGACGCTCCCACTGCCGCGTGCGTCTGCCGCTCCAGGGGTTCCCGGCCGGTATGCCCGCCACTGTCACCAATGCCGGAGTCGTTCGGTCGCGCTCTCATGCATCACCTCGCAGAAACCTGTTTTTTGTCGCCGGATCAAACCAGATTTCCGTCAGATCGCGGTTCTCCATGAACAGCACCACGTCGACCGTCGTGCGGATCTCGCGCATCAGGTAATCGAACGGGAGCGTCTGGCCGACCGGGCTTTGCTTGACCAGCGTGGCGATGCGCGTGAGCGTCGCGATCGAGTCGTTCGCGTGCACCGTCGTCAACCCACCCTGGTGCCCGGTGTTGAGCAGCGTCAGGTAGTCCCAGGTTTCGTCGCCGCGCAACTCCGCAAGCAACACGCGATCGAACTTCATGCGCAACGTCGCCTTCACCAGGCGTCGCGCCGGAATCGCCTCGCTGTAGAAGAGGTGAACGTGATTTCGATGCAGTGGCAACGGCAGCTCGTGGGTATCCTCGATCGTCGCCAGACGCGCCTCGCGCGGAATGATCGGGATCAGGTCGGCCAGCGCCTTCATCAGCGTGGTCTTGCCCGAGCCCGTGCCGCCCACGAGCACGATGTTCAGCCGGTTCAGGATGGCCAGCTTCAGAAACCGCACGACATCGCGCTGCGCGAGCGCGTCGAGCATCTCATGCTGGAAGCGCGCCAGGCCATAGGCGCCCAGCGCCCGGGACGGATTGAACACCGCAGTGGCACGACTGACGTCCATACCCTCTGAGCCCGCCCGTGCCGCTGCGGCATCGATCTCGCCCTTCGTCATTGCGCCACTACCGCCGGGTGCGCCCCGGACCACATCACGGAACCTGGCGAACCGCCCGGCGTCCGACCACTGCTGTACCGAAAGGCGCGTTGAATTCGGCACGCGGATCGTCAGCGACACCGTACCCGGCTCGCACGCCGGTGGAATCACGATCTGGCCACGCTCGCCGTCGGGCAGGCGCACCGGCTTTTCCGGCTCGGCCGCCGAAAGCGGCGGCTTCGCCTTGTTGTAGATGGCCAGCGCCGGTGCGAACTGGTTCAGCATTTCCAGCGACGCATTCGGAAGATCATGGCGCTGCCAGCCGTCGCGCGTTTCGGTCCAGCCTTCATAAGGACGGTTAATCGCAAACTCGGTGACGCCCGGCATCGCAAGCATTGCGGCGATGCCGAGTGTCTTGAGGTGACTGCGTACCGTAAGACTGTCGTCGTATTGCATACTCATAAGCACCCCGAATTTAATGAATCAAGGCGTCGCCAGTTCGTACACGTCGGAGAAGTCCACATCGCGCGCAACGAAGATCGTCGTCATCGACCCGTACTGCGAGTACGCGGTCGGCGGCACGTTGATGGTGTTGCGCAGCGCTTCGGCCGCTACCTCACCACCGGCATTCGTGGTGTTGTTAAACTGGATGCCGCTACTGCCTGAGTTCGCGGCCAGTGTCGACAGCGCCTGACCGGCATCGCTGATCAGGCTGACCATCATGGCGCCGCCAAACCGCGTCCAGAAGTGGTTGTCGACGTAGGCCGGCAGACCACTGCCGCCGAGCGCATCGGCCGCCGGCGAATCGAGTTGCACCTTTACGCCGTCAGGCGTCGTCAGCCGCGTCCAGATCACGAAGATCCGCGCCTGACCCTGCATCAGCGCCTGCCGCTGCTCGCCCACGACCTCGGAGCCACGCTCGACCAGCAACACCTTGCCGTTCGCCGAGTACACGTCTTTCGCCACATGGCAGGTGGTCATGCCCGGGTAGTCGGTCACGATCTCCGCACCCTGCACGCACGGGATCGTGGTGCCCGCGATCAGCAGGTAGTCACGCGACGGCATCAGTTCCGCCTTCACCGTTTCCAGCTTCGATGGCTGCAGCTTGCTGTCCAGTCCATCCTTCGCGAATCCGGTATGCGAACCGGTCAACCCGGGCGTGCCACCAGGGGCTGGCGCGTCGGGCGTCCTCTCATCCTTTGAGGTGAGCAGCACGTCGCCATCGAGCTTGCGTTGCGCCGGCGTCTCCACCGCGCTGGCCGCCGTCGCTGCAGCGGCGCCGTTTCCATTCACTGCACTGGCTGCGTTCGCATGCGCAGGTGTAGCAAGCGCCGCGCTAGCTGCAGCCGCTTCCGACGCCATCGCCGCTTCCTCTGCCCGCTGCTTTTCGATCTTTGCCTTGTCGCGCGCAAAGTCGTGCCGGTCATCTGACGGCTTGTCCTTTGCCGCTTCCGCCCTTGCCGCCTCGGACTCGGCGTGATGCTGCGCCGACCACCGTTTGATCGCGACTCCCACTGCGATCGCGCCGAACAGCAGGATCAGCACCATCCCAATGACGATCGGAAGCATCCGGAACGGGCTCCTGCGCTTCGTGCGGCCAACACCCGGCACCCCGCGCTCGCCTATGCCGGCGGGCTCGACCGGTGTCGGGTTCGCCAGGTTTGGACCGTTCAGATTGATATCGTCACTCACCGCCCGCCTCCTTTTGCTTCACGAGCCGCACTGTGCCCGGAATCGTCGTGCCTGTCGGGTTCAGCTGGCCGTCTGGCCGGTAAGCGTTGTTGCGGATGCCGAGCACGGCGTCCCCCACGCGCAGGTTGAAACGCTCCGCCGTGTCGTGCACGACGAGCACGGGGCCGCGCATGTCGTCAGGATTGACGAGCGCTTCCTTGCCGTCCCCGTACACCCGATAGATCTGCGGCAGATCACGGCTCGTTCTGAACTCGAAGTAGGTAAAGCGGCCGTCATCCCACAGCGCCGTGGGTGCGAGTGTCGTGTCCCCATGCATGTCGTAATTGAAGTTGCCCACGCCAGACGCGCTGACGGTCTGTGCGAGCAATGCCCGCGCTTCGGCCGAGCGCACCGCGGCGGCCGCCGACGCCTTTGCACGCGTGTCCGGATAATCGAAGGTCAGCGACCAGACTGCCTCCTCGTGCCTCCTGACCGGGACCAGCTTGAGCACATAGCGACGTCTGTTCGTGAGCAGAATCAGGTTGGTGGCCGCCTGCGGTGCCTTCGGCTTGAAGAAGAAGCCGTTGCCGGCTGGGCCAGCCGTCCATGCCTTACCGTCGCCCATGCCGCCGCCGTCAATTTTTTCGCCTTTCTCGAAGACGAGGACAGTCGCCTCGCCCGGGCGATAGGCGATCCGGTACGTCTCATTCGGGTCATACACGGCGCACGCAATGTGCCGGTCACTGCCGCACGCACCGGGCACGACTTCGGCGACAGCCGGTAGCGACATACCGAATAGCGCGGCAGCGATCGACGCTGCAGCAAGCGCTTTCGGGAACCGGATGGTCATGGGTTGGCCCCTCCGGCCGGTGCGCTCAACGACATACTCGACGGTGCCGACTGGGACGATGTGGCCGCCGACGGCATCGGTGTCGCGCCGTCTGAGGTGCTGCGCGTCCAGTCGCGGTCGACCGAGTAGCTGGTGACACGAAAGCCCGTTGGATTGAGCTCCTGTTCGTCGCTGCGGGTCGGCAGGTCGCCTATCTCGTAGGTGATCGTCGCGACCCAGTATTCGGTTTTAGGTGGTGCTGGCGTCGAGCCACCCTGCGACGACAAAGAAATCATCGTCTTCGAGAAGAACACCTGTGCTGTTGATCCAACGAACGTAATTGCACCTGGGCGCACGATCACGCGATATTTGTCGGTGAGCACGTTTTGCGGCGAGTTCTTGCGGTTGTAGAGCGCCGCGTACAACGCCTGCTCGCGTGGCGAGTTCATCAGCGTCACGGTGTCGTACGCATCCTGGATCGTGTACCAGTCGTACTTCTCACGCAGCTTGACATACGTGCGCAGTGCTGCCCGCACCTCGAGTTCACCGAACGTCACGGATCCGCTGTGCGCGACATCAATCACCTGCACGTCGCCGGTCGCAGTATTGTCCTTGATAATCACCGGTGGTGACGGTCTCTTTAGTTCTACTAAGGCTGACGAGCCAAGAATAGAAATCAATGCGACGAACATGGCCCCGCCCGCAACACGCCATGCAATCTTGGTCATGTTTTCCTGCAGCTGCTGCCGGGACTTCTCGAACGAGAGCGCTTCCCTGAAATACATCCGCGCCATCTCGCGTGGATCGGCGTCGGCGAGTTTCGCCGCAATGTGCTGCAGCGCGGTCGCGCAATTGCCGTCGACGGCAGCCACGACTGGCTCAGCCTGCGCCCGCGCCGGCTTCCACGACATCCATTTCATGGCGCACTCCCCTGTGTCGTATGGTTGACGGGCATCCACGGCCCCTCCGGTTGCGTTGGCTTTGGCGCCGACGAGCACGCAGCAAGGAGCGCGGCGCAGCAAAGCACGACGATTAATTTCACGTCAGTCTCCGGTTGGGGTGTACCGTCCGCCGTCACTGGCTGCTCCGACGGACAGCCCATCATTTACTTCGAGCGTTCAAACTCAGCACCGGGAACAACAAGATGTCCAGTTGCCTTGTCGATCGTGATGACGTACGGAACCCCACCACTTACAACCATCTTTCCGTCCTGCGCTACTGCTGGTTCTCGCACGATTTTCCATTTATCCGCTTCGCCGTCGGCACCGAGATTGGGAACCTTGTGTGAAACGTAGAAGTCGTCTCCATCACCATTCCGTGCAATGTTCACTTCGAACCAGCCGTTCTGGCTGACGCGTTTCCATGTGCCCACAAATTCGTTGCCGTCATGCTTACCGCAACCGAATTGTGTCAATGACACAATGACCACAACTGCCGCGGTCATAAACCGGATGGCCCTCATCGATTCCTCCAGGTAGTAGTCAAGATCAAGCACGGCCGATCGAGTTAGTGGACGCTGACGATGCGTCACCTCTGGAACCACCCATCAGCATCATCGCCCTCATGGCTCCACTGGCCGCGTTGCCGATCTTACCGACCATCGATGAGATGCCTACGCCACCTGCCAATTGCGATGCAAGTGACGGCATGCTCAGCGACACCACGATGAACACCAGCCCTGCAGCGATAATCTTTCCTTCAATGGCGTAGGTCAGCATGACATCGCTGACACTGAAGCTCTTCGGCAGCACCGAGGTCATAAAGCTCACCTCGATTGCACCCACTGCACCGAACAGCGCAACGAGCAGACCATAGTTCAGGCATTGCCCAACCCAGTTTTGGAAAAATTGCCGTGTCGGGGGAAAGAGCGCCGCGACGATGAACGCGGGCCCGAGCGCAAGCAGCAATCCAAGTGCGAACTTCGCAAGGATGATGTAGGCCGCAGCAATAGCAAGAAATGGCACGCCGACTAGGAGGATGCAGAGTGCGAGCACTGAGACCTCGACGTATAGCCCAACGTCAGTAACGCCTAATCCGTTGTACATGCTCTTGATAGCGGATATATAGAGATTCAACAGCGTATCGAGCCCACTACTCAGGCTGTTGCCCCCCATCAAGGCACTACTTAGATCGTCCCCGAGGCCATTGAAGAATGGCACCACATACTCGCTGTAGTAGCTGATATTCATCCCGAGCGTGAGCACAGCCGCCCACCCTGCCATCTTCAGGAGGAAGTCGGATATCGGGCTGTCGTTGTGGCCACGCCAGTACGACACGAGTACGAGCAGGACATAGAGACTAAAGCAGGCAGCGACCAGTGGGCTGATCAGTGAGATCATCCGGGCCGAGCCGGTATTGATCGTGTTCAGCACGTTCTGATCGAACGAGTTGAACATTTCGGTAAAGATCTGCAGTTCCATGATCGCACTCCGCGTTATTGATCGGCGTTGTCGTCGCCGTTCAGCCGTTGCTGCATGTCGTTATGGGCAGCCTGTTGCGCGAAATCCTTCTCCGCATCCTGAAGTCGCGCCGCGAGATCGAGGCGCATCTTTTCCGCGTTGATCGACGAGTTCTCTGCCGCCCACCGGTTTTGCAAATCGGCCTTCGCCGCCGGATCCTGCGTGAGATTAGACTGCTGCATCAGCTGCTGGATGTTCGTCAGCCGGTCGATCGATGCCTGATACGAGCGCATCGCCATTGCCTTGTTGGCGGCCAGAGTATCGTTCAGACGTTGCTGCCCGGGCGTGTACGCGGTCATCCCCTCCTGGCTCTCGATACTGCTGGCGAGGCCGCTGATGCCGTTCAACTGCCCGCTCTTCACTTCGTCGTAGACCGACTGCCACTGATCCGGCAGATAGTTGCGCAGCGACGGGTCATTGAAGATGTTTCCGAGGCCGCGATTGCCGATCGTCGACTGGTACTGCTCCGAGAGCAGGCTGTATTGCTGCTCCAGCTGCTTGACAGTCGAGATCGCCTGCGCGATCGCCTGCAGGTCGATCACCGGGACACCCTGCGCGTGCGCTGCCTGCATCGAGAACGTGGCCACGATCAATGCGGCGCCCGTCAAATTGCAGATGATTTTCATCGCCATGCTCCCAAGCTGGACTGCTGCTGTCGGCAAACCATAGCCAGCACGTCGAGGTCGTGCGGCACAATCGGCCGGTGCCTGATGGTGACTGACATTGACATACGCACGCTCCACGCGTGCCGCGCAGATCCGCGAGTGAAATGTCGATCGGCCTATATGGCTTGACCAGAAAACGGTCAAGCCGATGGACGTAGACGCACCACAACCCAAGGATGACGAGCAGGCAGGTCTCCGCGACCAGTGTCCCGCGCGCCCGACCACGCGTGCTGGCCGTACTGCCTTCCCACATACCCAGACCGGGAAGGCCGAAATACAGTGTGGCGGCGGCCAGTCCCGCGCAGCCAGTCGCGCAAGCCACAAGCGAAACGCGCGCGGCGCCCACTCTCCAGCGCCAGCGCCAGTCGTGCTCGTCCGCCCGCTCCTTGAGGTGTTCGCGCGTCGC
Source organism: Paraburkholderia sp. EG287B (assembly GCF_040965595.1). Classification (NCBI taxonomy): domain Bacteria; kingdom Pseudomonadati; phylum Pseudomonadota; class Betaproteobacteria; order Burkholderiales; family Burkholderiaceae; genus Paraburkholderia; species Paraburkholderia sp. EG287B. The sequence goes on along the minus strand of NZ_JBFRCG010000022.1, from coordinate 32,061 downwards.
TGGCTCGATCGCCGACGAAAGGTGAAGAGCGTGTGTCGTCGTCATTCGGTTTCCTCCACAACCTCGGCCTCGTGCCTGCGATCGCGTTTGCCCTTGCGGCGAGCCTGGAACAGCTGCATTCTCAGATCCGTGTCGCCATGTGCGTCGCGCGTGCATTCTTCCCAGATCGCAACGTTGTCCAGACTGCTGGAAAGCACCGCGATCTCGTCGTTCATGCCGCCCAGGTCCAGTGTCGCAAACGCCGACTGGTTGCTCTGCTTGATCAGGAACGTGCGAGACTCCTTCGACAGCCTCTTGAGCGTGTCGAATTCGCGGTCGGTCAGGTTCAGGAGCTTGTAACCGTCGCGCGTCGCGTCCGGATTCGGCAGATAGATCTTTGTCGCCGTCAGGTCGCGGATCTCAGCGAACACCGGACACTGGATTGCGTCCTCCGGCGACTGCGAATCCAGGATCAGGAATTCGTCTGCCTTGCGGCCCGTCTTGAGCGACTTGCGGATCAGCTCCTGCGTGGTGGGGTAGCTGGCCGGCAGCCAGAATTCGGCAATCACCGTCGCGAGCAGGCCGCCCCTCTTCTGCATCTGGTCCTTGAGGTACAGCAGGTGTGCAAGCACCGGCTCCGTGGCGGCATAGTCTTTCTTCAGGAAGTCAGTGACGTCGAAGCCGATCCGGCGCACGTCGGTAATGTTCGTCAGCGCATCGGGTACGTTGTCCAGCGCCCATGCGAATCGACCGTTAGTTGCTCCACACCACTGGCTCAGACGGACCCATAGACCGCTCTCGTCGCCCGTATCCGGAATCGACTCCAGCAGGCGGCTGAAAGTCCTGTGCTCGATGTTCTCCAGCTTCATGACGGTGTCGACCGCGTGCTTGATCTGCCGCTGGTCGTCAGCACTGAGTTTGCCGCTCTCGTCGCGGCAGCACGCACCCACCAGGTCGTAAAGGTGCGCGAGGTTGCGCTTCGTCTCGGGCAAGCCAAACGGCGCAAGACCGGTCGGCTCGCCTTCGCGCAGCGTGTAGTAGACAGCGCCCATCTCCTCGAGGAAGATCCGCAGACCCTGATCGAGATCGAGCGCGAAGATCTTCGGGTCGAACCGCTCGAGGAAGGCGAGCAGCATCGTCTCGAGGGTGGTCTTGCCCGTGCCGGTCGAGCCGAGAATCAGCGTATGGCCGGCAACCTTCTCGCCCACGCTGTCCTCATCCAGGCGCGAAGCGTGACAGTTCAGGCTGAACAGGCTTTTCGCAACGGTCTGCACCGGCATGAGGGCCGAACCGTCGCCGAGCGGATTGCCGCGTGCCTTGCCGGCCGAATAGGTATGCATCGAAAACGACGACGCGAGACTGCGGGTCGATTTCGGCATCGGCCGCGGCTTCGTCCTGAATCCCGGCACCTGGCTCATGTACGTGAATGGCGCCGATGCCGTCGCCTTCACGAACTTGAAGCCGCAATCGTTCAGCGCCCGACTTGTTACGTATGCGCCGTTACTGATTGCCTTCTCCGGCGTGTCGCCGTACACGACGAGTGCACCGTGATAGTCGCCGAATGCGAGATCGCGACCGGCGATCAGCGCCACCGCATCCTCCAGTTCCTTGATCTGGTGCTTCGCCTTGTCTTCGACCGACCTCAGCTGATTGATCTGGTCTTCGATCGCCTTCATCGCTTCGGCAGTGCTCAGACAGCCCAGGCTCTGTGTGAAGGTGAATTCGACGGGCAGCGACAGCAGCGGATTCGTCTGCCCCCAGCCGGCCTTCGGAAAATCCTTCAGGTCGTAGCAGACCGCGAACCGGGTTGAGCGATCGGTGCGGATCTCAACCGTGTCGTAGTGGAAGTGCAGGTGCGACGTCGGGATCAGGTCGCGTCCGGTTGCCTGCGTGACCGGCACGCGCTCGTCGACGCCATTCACGAGCTCGCCAATGAACTGATACGCCTCCGAGAACAGGATGCCGTTGTGCCCGTATGCTTCGAGCAGTTGAGGATCGTAGGCAACGAGAGCCTTCATCAGCCCCTCGCCCAGCTCCTCGAGCTCGCGCACCGTCTCGTCCAGGTCGTCGCCCTGCAGGATCGCGGTGATGTAGAAACTGTTCTCGAAGTGATCGTGCCTGCGGAAACGCCGCAGGTATTTGTCGACGGCCTGCTGGATGAACGGATTGCAGAAACGGTACTCGTCGCCGAACGAGATGCGACGGCGGCGAAACGTGGTCCACAGCGACAGGCGATTGCCTTTCTCCAGCGTCATCGCTGCCAGCTGACGGTTCCAGCTGTCGTAGCGCGCTTCGATCTCGCCACGGCTCACCGATTCGAATGGGACGCCGTTCACGCGCATCACGAGGAAAGCGCCGCCGTTGTCGATGCTCGTCGCCGTTTCCGACACCGGACGGCCGATGCGCGGCAGCTTGTCCTCCGCGGACGCAACGAGCCGGTTCAATTCGTTGCTCACGCGCATGCTTCGTCTCCCGCGTACGGCATGTCGTCCGCGCCGCGAATGCGACGGCGCTCCTCCGCGGGCCGGCGAAACACGTCATACATCGTCTTGCCCGAACCCTGAGCACCAACCGTCATGGTGTGGCCCACAATGGACGGGCACGCACTGGCAGCGCCATCTGACGACGGCGCAGGATTATGGTCATTCATCTTCGTCGTCCTCTGCTTGCGCAAGCAGACGCTGACGCAGCGCCTCGAAGCGCTCAAGGTCCCGGCCGCGCGAAAACGAGCGGGTGTACACGTTCAGGTCGCGGCCATACCGCATCGGTGCGAGCGTGTATGTTCTGCCGAATACCGACACACGACGGCGGTCCAGCCAGCAGCGAAATTCCAGCCACGTCAGGCGCAGTGCCTGGTCATCTGTCTCGCAGACATGCCGGAAAAACAGGAACACGGGCACGCCAGCCGAGCCGATCAACAGACCGCCGGGACCGAGCACGAAGCCAACGACCATACTGGTGATCAGCGATGTGCAGCCAATGATCAGCGCCGGGAACATCGGGACGCCGCCGATCATCGCGGTACGGTTCAGACCCGCGTAGGAGGGGTAAAGCGTGCGTTCGTCGTCCATGGTGATTCAGGCGAAGAGTCCGAAAGCCCAACCTGCGAGCACGAGTGCCGAACCCACGCCGGCCACCTTCGCGATGCCGCCACCAAAGTCATGAATCCAGTCGGCCTTGTTGGACCAGCACTGAACCCCAACCCACAGGAGATACGAACCGGCCATCACGCCACAGAATCCGTAAAACCATAGCGTGAAGGTGTTGGCCGCCGACGTGCCCGCTGCCAGACCACCGCCCGCCCAGGCTCCGCGGGCGGCCATCGACATGGCCACTGCGCCGATGCGCCTCGCATTCCTGCCACGCAAACGCACCAAAGCCGCGGCACGGCCGGTCAAGGGTTCGAGAAGAATCTTCTTCATCTGCCTGCTCCGTCAAAAATCGCCCAGGGCGTCCCAGGCTGGATGGTGATTGACCGGTTGGGCGTGGTCGGCCCCGGTGTCGGTGCTCACTGCGTCATCGGCCCGCCGCACACGGGCCGGGTGCACTGCTGCGCGCGATGCTGTGTGCACAACGGGTGCGTTGCCCACCGGTACGACGACGATCGGCGGCACGACAGCAGCGCTGGCTTCGCTATCGGGCACGTTCGCAGCCACGCGCTGGACATAACTCGTACCACCCACATCCGGTTTGAAGCCGCGCGTGAAATTGCCGCTGTAGTAGCAGCTAAGCGCCGCACGCACGGCATCCTGCGGCACGCGTCCGCCGGCGGCCGCGCGGGTGTAGCAATCGGCGAGGATGACGCCGCCCGCGCGGAGGTTCGCGCACGGATCGAACGCGGTTTCAGGGGTAAGGCCATAGACCCGCAGGTTCGCGCGATTGACCTGGGCCAGGCCCATGCTGTAGTTCCAGCCAGCCGCCTCAAGCGCGCGCACGGTCGCCACCGCCTCGTCGCGGTTGCGCGGTTGGCGCACCAGATGGCCGCCGACCACGCCGATGGCGAAGGGATTGAAGCCGGATTCCACCTTGACGAGCGCCTGCAGGGTGGTCGGATAGACGGCCGGGGCGCATTGCTGCGCGAGCATTGCGAAGTCGACTGGCATCACGACCGCTCCGTTGCGGGCCCAAACGCGAGACGGGTCTTCATGTGGCGTCTCGGTCGCGCCTGAGCCGATGTGCGAGGCCTTCGGCGACGGAAACCGCGACCGCAGGCAACTGGGGCGTCACGCGCTGTTCGACCCAAGGTACGTAGTGTTCGAGAAGCCAGCCCAGACCGCCGCAACCCCAATCGGCGAGCACGCCCAGCTGCAACAGGCCAATTGCGGCCCGCTTTGCAAGACGAAATCCAAAGAGGTTTTGCATGGCTCACGCCCTCCGCTTCTCGCGCGGCCAACCGCGCCTGTAGGCCACGCAGCCGATCGCGGCCCAACCCAAACCCACGATCGCCACAGCAATCAGCTCACGGGGCGATGAACGCCGCTCAACCAACCAGTACGCGAAGCCAAGGAACGACGTCGCCGTCACGAACAGCAGCAGTGCGCACACGCCCTTTTGAATCAACCCAAGAACTGTGCCCATTTCCGTGCCCTCCGATGTGGTCAGCTCCCACTGGCACGCTATCGGCCCGGGGAGCCCTCCCTGCTATCTCTCCTGCCCAGCGTCACACGCACGAACGAAGCCGCGACAGGCCAACTCGTGCATCTGCTCGTCGAAGAAGCGGCGAGTTGCGATTTCGACGTGTGATACGCATACGGATGGGCTGCGCAATTCATTTCGATTGGCGCACCGACCTCATTCAGGTGTCCATATCATAAAATTAGGAATACTTTATATATAAAGCGACTGAAGACTCGCACTGCACGCTCCTTCGATAGATATCACTCAATGGCGACAACTAAGGCCGTGCGCGTTTGCCACGATGCGCGGACCGTAGCGCGTGCCGTCAGCTTCAGCAACGAAGCCCGCTTGAAGTCGCCGCTTTAGTCGCTCACCGTCGCCTACCTCCCTTTCGGGTGGTACTGCGTCGGATACGGGCTGCCGCTCAATGAGCATGTCCTCACTTGCCTTTGAGCTTTCCTGCAACACTCCGCTTACGATAGATTGGGCTGCATCTGCGATGACTCCCTCAGCTTGATACCGGGACGCCGCATCGATCGAATTCATCCCGAGCCTCGTCTAGGGTTTTGAGTGCCATTCAAGCGCCTCTATACTCAGCATGTTTGATCACATTTGCAGAATATAGGCACGTTTGTGCCACTTGTCAACTTTAAGAACATTTATGCCAGAAACCTTTGGCTCGCGACTTATTGCGGAACGCGAACGGCTCGGACTCTCCCAAGGCGAGATGCATGCAATTTCCGGTGCCAGTCGTCGTGCGCAATTCAACTACGAACAGGGCGTGCGTCTGCCCGATGTCGGGTATCTGGCGGCTCTCGCTCAGCGCGGCTTCGACATCCTGTACCTGGTGACGGGGACCCGCGTGATGCGCCACGGTGCTGTCGATGAACATATGCTGTGCCGCGTCCTCGTCTCGGTCGATACCGCTCTTGAAAAGCGTCCCATCAACGCAGAGAAGAAATCCAAACTGGTCGCCCTCATTTACCAAAGTGCGGCCGACTCCGGTCAGGTCGATCTTTTGCTCGTCAAGAAAGCAATCGATCTCGCCTTTTAGGCGGCCCCGCTTTTCAAGCGTGCTCCGGAACGTGCCGCGCAGTGTCCGGCGCCCTGACAGCAATGCCGGCGTCGCGTAAGGCATCGCCGATCTGGTTCGCAAACGCCACAGCATGGGCACCGTCGCCGTGAAGACACAGTGTCCCCGGCTGAATGTTGATGCAGCGGCCATCAATTGCCTTGATCCGGCCATCACGCACCATGCCCAGCGCCTGCTGACACGCCGCTACATCGCTTTCCAACACGGCGTTCGCCTGCGATCGCGGTACGAGCTTGCCTTCCGGCGTGTATGCGCGATCAGCAAAGCCTTCATCAACTGCAAGCAATCCCGCTTCACGGGCCAGGCGGACGAGCAGACCACCAGCGAGTCCGTAGATAAGCAGCCCCGGGTCGTAGTCTTTTATCGCCCGCACGATGGCGAAGGCGAGCTCGTCATTCGCCTCTGCCATGTTGTACAGTGCCCCATGGGGCTTCACATGCACCAAGCGGCCGTTGAGGCCCGCCACGACAGCCGCCAAGGCACCCACTTGATACTGCACGCCGGCATAAACTTCGTCAGCCGGTAGGTACATCGGCGCGCGGCCGAAGTTCTCGCGATCAGGAAAACTCGGGTGCGCTCCGATTGCGACGCCTTGTCGAATCGCCTCGGTCGTGACTCGTCGCATCGTCAACGGGTCGCCAGCATGCCAGCCGCAGGCGATGTTGACCGAACTCGCGAGCTTGATCAGCTCGAAGTCATGCTCAAACCCTTCGCCGAGATCGACGTTCAGATCGATTGACTTTGCATTCATTTCTTCCCTCACATCAAGCCTTACAGTATTCTCGCAGTGCGTATCAACTGATATCGCACCATCACCAACCACCTCATTCCTCGAGTTGCACACCTCGCTGCCGCGACAACGAAAGCAATCCTGGCTCGTTTAATCATCCCAGGCCGCCGCGTCGAGGGTTTCCACCACTCCCGATCGGCAGCCAGTGCCGGCCGGAGCAGTCTGACGATTAATGTAGGCATCAAGAATGGCCTGACCAGCTGGCCCCACCCTACCCAGCCACTCCCGCGCCCTAGCCCGGCCTTCGTTCTGCAGTGTCGCGCGCAGCTCTGGCGAAATCGGATCCTCGATGACCACGCCGTTATTCCTCATGTGCACATAGTTGATCGCCATCCGTTCAGGAAGTGCTTGCCATTCCGCACTCTGCACATCACGAGCAGCAGCTGTGATTTGCCGCTGCCGCTGGGCCGACTGCGCTTTGAAGCGGCTCTCGCTCATCACAAGAAACGAAACCGGGAAGGCGTATCGAACTGCAGCGAAATTCGGAAGTATGCCGGCGAGGGTGTTACCGACCGATCCGTCCCCGGAAGACAGCACTGCATTGATACCACCCTCGCCAACTAACGACTTGACCTGCTCCATAGGCAAACTGGCCGCCTGTGCACCCACGTTGCCCAGCACGGTCGCCGACGTTTCGTCATAGGTCCGAACTTTCAGATGCGTGATATCGCTCGCGCTCTTGAGAGGCGTGAGCGACCAGAGCCCCGTGGGCGGCCAGGGCGACACCACCAGCAGATGCAAACCGGCTTTCGCAAGCGCGCGACGATAGGCTGGCTCCGCAATGCACGCCAATGCTTTCGCGTCCGCTTCGCTACGCGCCAGAAATGGCAACGTTGACAGTTCGAACAGCGGATCGAGCGCGGCCAGATTGCCACCGAAGATGTCTGCTGCGTCGACACCGCCCGCTCGTACGTCGTCGACCAGCTGTGCCGCGCGCCTGCTCGTCCGATACTGGATGTGCGGCGCTATGTAACCTTGCGTTTCCGTTGCGACGTGTTCGGCGAACGAGCGAAGACCGTGGCCTGATACGGTGTCCTCAGGGTATGACGTGACCATCGACCAGTACACGTGCTTATCTCCGAGAGCTGCGCGTGACTCACCAGCGACCAGCAGGCACGCTACCGTGAAGCAAACGGATCGAGCGAGAATCGTAGTTTTCATCGTCAGGAATAGAAGAACCTGCTCGCAAACTTGGAGTCAATTTAGCCGACAAGCCTGCGTAAATTCCACTTTCTATTTTCTATTCCCAACATCTGAAAAATGTGATAAGCCTATATGCGCGACCAATTGTTTAGTTAATCAATCCGCATTTAAAAGCAAGTGCTACCGCTTCCTTGATGTGAGAGACACCCATTTTTCGAGTAATTCTTGGGTATACGACCTGTCTGACGTGGCGCGCACGCATATCCAGTGCGGTAGCGATCGTCTCTGCAGAGCTGTCCTTCCAATGCAATAGGGCACGCAACACGGTCAACTCCTCACCAACGAGCTGAAACTGTCCTGCAAACTCGCGCAGCTGATTCAGCCGCCAGTCCGACAGGGCGCCAGCGGCGCTACGCCACCTGTTCTGATTGCGCGAAAGGATCCCATCGCCATCCGCGCAGTTCGCCCCGACAGCTGCCTGCAGAATTGTTAATGTCGATCTCGCGGGCTCGTGCACTGGACACGTGAGCATGCTGTACAAACCATGGCCCTGCGCTTCCTGAAGTAACCAGTGTTCTGTCGCTCCGTTTTGAAGATCAGATGTCGTTACCGGAGATGCGTTTCGCTTCGCATATTCGAGCAATGGGTCATTCATGTAGCCCGATCGATAGACGTACTTCTGCATCCAGGCAGGATCGCATCCGACGAGATACCGATGCTCCGCCCTGTCGCCACGACTATCGAAATCGATCCAGGTGATGCAGTATTGTTCGGCACCAAGCGAACTGGAAAGGTCATCCAACAGCGCTGCGAGATCGTATTCGTTGGTGCAGGCAGGCATGCTTGCCAGCACATCGTCGACGCTCACGGATCGAATGCGCCGTGGCGAGCGCTTCCTCCCATTGAACGTCTGTAGGCACGCACTCTTGATCGCATCGTAGGCCGGCGCGAGAATGTCGCCCCACGGATCAGCGCCCGAAAATTCCTGCAGCGCCCGCTCGCCCCGCAGCGGTAAAAGGAGCGTAAGACTCACATCATCCGGACGGGAGATCACCCGCTCGAGGATCAAGCGTCCCTCGCCATAATCCCGCAGGCGCAAAATGACGCTATCCGACCCGCCCCTCTCACGTCGTTGATACACGACGTTCGCGCGAGCATTTGGTAACTTTTCGACCACCGAGCCGAACATTACTGACCTACCTTGAGCATTGCCGTTAGTTCAGTGATCGGTGCCGGACGACCATAAAGGTATCCTTGAAGTGACACGTCCTTGAAACGCGATAACCATGCTGCCTGCTCCCGGGTCTCGACACCTTCAACCACCAACGATAGCCCGACGTCCCGCGCAAGCCGAACAAGATTTTCAACCAGGGCCGCTGCCATCTTCTGGCCCGGCGCTGCTTCGGTGAATTGCCGGTCGACCTTGATACCGTCTACGGTCTGCGAGGTCAGATGCGATAGCGACGATTGACCGGTGCCAAAATCATCCAGCACAACCCTGACGCCCAGTCGGCGAATATCCTGAAGCCGTGATCGCAGTTCGCGGCTTCCGGAAAGCACCGCCGTTTCAGTTATCTCGAGCTGGAGTACATCGGGATCCATCAGATTGTCGTTAAGGCATTCCTTGATGGTGTGCGCCAACCCTCCCCGGGCGAGTTGAACCGGCGACACATTGACCGACAGAAAGAGCCGGTTGTCACTCGCTTCCTGCCAGGCCTGGAACTCGCGGCACGCCTGCCGCAAGACGTACTCACCAAGCTGCACTATCAGACTGGAGGATTCAGCGAGGGGGATGAACTGGTCGGGTTTCAATACGCCCTTCTGCGGATGCCTCCATCGGACAAGCGCCTCTACGCCGCGTAGCGTACCTTCGACGCTAACAATCGGTTGATAGAGCACGAAAAATTCACGATTGGTGATTGCGTATTGCAACGCCTGCTGTCGCTCGATCAGCGATAGCGCGCGATCAGAAAGGTCACGGGTATAGATATGAAACCGACTTTCCCCGCCCTGGCGACCACGTTCTTTGGCCGCATACATCGCCAAGTCTGCTTTCGACAGTAGTCCAAACTCGCTGTCATCCGGATCGCTATGCAAGGCAATACCGATGCTGACGTTGACTGTGTAGTCGTGCCCACGCATGACGAATACACGTTTGAACGCCTGAATGATATCGACAGCTATCCGTTCCGCGTGCGCGAGTGCGTGCTCGCCACGCAGGACGTACGCGAACTCGTCGCCGCCTATCCGCGCCAGCAAATCTTCTGAAGCCGCACACTCTTGAAGACGAAAGGCAACGTTACGCAACAGATCGTCCCCAACCTTATGTCCCAACGTATCGTTGATGGCCTTGAAGTTATCCAGGTCGACGTAGAGGAGCCCGACCATGCCTGGTTCTTCATTGCGCATCCATCGGCGCGCCGTTTGCAGCATGAGGTGCCGATTCGGCAGCCCAGTTAGTGAGTCCGTCTCGGCCAGTTTCCGAAATCGACGGGTCACTACCACCTGCCAAGCAGCAGCAGCCAAAAGCGACAGGCTCAAAAAGGAGGCGATCACACAGTAGAGTACCTTGGCTCGGCGATACGGAGTCAGTGCGTCTTCGGCCGAAACGCCCGCGACTACTGAGACGGGATACGCAGACAGATGGCGATATGAAACTACACGCTGAACACCATCCACGGGGTCCTTAACGACCTTTCCCTTCGCTCCGGTCATTGCCGAATAGGCCGAGGCGGGTGGCCCATTGGGCGACGCAGGCTCCCCACCGGCCAGTCGCGATAGCAAATAGCCATTGTCGGACAGCACAGCCAGCATCCCGTGGAGGCCAAGGCCATCAAGGTTGTAGAACCCGTCAGTTAGAGAATTTGGATCTTCTGAGACAACGACCACCCCTGCGAATGAACCGTCAAGATGACTGAGTCGGCGGGTGAACTGAAGGGTCCAGTGTGACGAAACGCGTCCGAGCACTGGCTGGCTGATATAGAGCCCGATGTTCCCTTTCTCATGAACCCGGAAGTGCAGCCGATCTGATAGGTTCACGGCGCGTGCGTCCGGCGTCGTTGTTTGCACAACCTGTCCGGCCGCGTCGACGATCGTTACCTGTAACGCCGTATCGGCCGAGACAAGCCCTCGCTGCTTGTAGTCGGAGAGCGAAAATGTCGCCGGCGAGCGCTCGTACTCATACTTGACCCACTGCACGACTACATCGGCGTCGTGCACAGTTTTGGCGATGTGCGCCGCGAAGGCGCTGGCCAGCTGTGAGCTCGTGACAGCTGCGGCAGTACGGGCCTGCTCACCTTCGTCTTGAATACGTTGAACCGTAACTGCCCAGATCGTCGCAATTAACACCAGCGCGACAAGCGGGAACGTGAAAGTGCGATCCGCGTAGGCGCTCAATACTTCGGCCAGACGACCAGGAGCCAAGGCAGTTCTCCGCGATTTCGACAAGGCCATCGCTGGTTCTCCCGAGACTTCAACGACACGAATAGTCTGAGGAAGAACCTGTTCAAATCGTGGAACGGTTACAAACTGTTTCTCATTATGTGAAATGGATATCTGCTGCTCCCGCGGTCTTTCACGCCGCCGGCAAGGCGGCTAGTACCGTTGACGACGGCGCGCGCCGGCCAATGTTCCGCTGCCGGAATGGGTCATCTGACGGCCGCGGCAAGTTCGCCCGTCCCGCCGGCAGTTTCCGGAGACCGGCAGCCAGCGATCATGCACCACACGTGGGCGCGCGGGAATGCTACAAATTACGTTCTTTTTGCTACAACGTGCAGGCGAATGGGGACAAAAGCACTGTCGCTCATCGGTCAAGGGCGGAATGGCGATCGGGCCACACGCCGGCACCCTGTTTTTCGTGAAACATTCCTCGGCGATCACTGTGGGAGCCTTGCCAGACAACGATTTTCGCCGACACGGCATGCGCCCTGGAATGTTTCACGGGGACGACAGATTGGCCCTATTATCGCCTGAAGGTTCCCTAGCTTTCTTAGGCCCTCATCGCGATCGGGTTTCGCAAAGTGCCGCCTAGAGCGGATCTCAACAACCGGTTTTTGTCGTTCATCGCAGATTACCGGAGAACGCAGCCCAAGTCAGAAGGAGTCCTGAATGATGTTTGATGCTTGATGCGAACCCGACGATCCTGACGGGTGTGAAACAACCGGGTATCTGCGGAGGCCCCTGTATGCGAACCACCCTCGATATAGATGACGAGGTGCTCGCCCTCGCCCGCGCGCGCGCCGACCGCGAGCACGTGTCGATCGGCCGCGTCATCTCGCAGCTCGCCCGCACGGCGCTGCAGCGCCCTTCAGTCGCAGCCACCACGCGCGACGGCCTGCCGGTATTGCCATGCTCACACCGCCGGCTCCGTCACGCCCGAACCCGTCAACCAGATGCGCGACGAGGCACCCTGATGGCGTATCTGCTTGACATCAACGTACTGATTGCGCTACTCGACGCCGGGCACGTACAGCACGAAGCTGCACACGAATGGTTCGGTCGGGTCAACCACCCGGCGTGGGCAACCTGCCCGTTGATCGAAAACGGCGTGCGCATCATCGCGCTACCCGAAAGCAATTGAGAAGCCGGCCGCAGTCGCGCCACTCGTCGCAAAGCTGCGCGCGCCTCCTAGCCACATCTTTTGGTCTAACGGCCTGAGCCTGCTCGATCGGGAGCACGTCGCCGCGAGCCGCATCCTCGCGACCGACCAGGTGACCGACACGTACCTGCTCGCGCTCGCGCGCCTGCATGAGGGCGCCTTGGCCACCTTCGACCGCCGGCTGGTGGTCGATGCGGTGCCGGACGGTGCGCGCCACCTCGAAGTTATTAGTTGATGCTGGCGTGGAGGCTTGATGAATGATATTTCCTGCTCATGCCAAACGATCACTTCCGGGCCAACACCACGATTCGCACCCGCACACCGCAGGCAAGACTGAACCGCGGCATCTCGGCCGCCCCGACCGCCGGCTGCGCGCGACCATCCCCGCGCAAAACAGGCTGCTAACGACTTGCAGCTCGCCTCGCACGGCTCACGGTAAATGCCGGCACCTCCTTCTCCGGTCAGTTTCAACGACATCATGCAAAGTTGCCGGCGCGCTGAACCGGCGGGTCTCTGATATGCCAAGCCAGAAGCTCCACGGGCCCGCGTGGCTTCGCCGACACCGTGCCGGCGAAGGGCCGGCGGCGGCGCTTTGAATTAGCATTTGGCGGACGGCGATGCACTAGCTGGGCGCGCCTAGCGACCGACCTCAAGTCAGGATGACGGGAACACTGGAGGCCATGGATACTGGCGTTCGAGTTGCTTGGCGTGTTCTTCCGTCACATGGTCTATTCGACGGAATGTCTTCCAGACAGTCAGGCCTCGTTCAAGCCTGTTCTCATTCAGGCAACACCTAACCTGCAGTCGACGTAAGCACAGGTCGCCAAAGTGTCGGTACTACTGACACATCACGACGTTGCCTGAGCCATGGCGCTATCCGGAGGTTCAGCGTGTCAGTAATACTGACACCTGGACATCCGCTTGAGGTACAACGTGCAGCGCGGGTCAGGCCGCAACGAAAGACCGAAGTGTCGGTACTACTGACACCGCACGACGTCGCCCGAGCCATGGCGCTATCCGGAGGTTCAGCGCGTCAGTAATACTGACACCTCGACATCCGCTCGAGGTACAACGTGCAGCGCGGGTCAGGCCGCAACGAAAGACCGAAGTGTCGGTACTACTGACACCGCACGACGTCGCCCGAGCCATGGCGCTATCCGGAGGTTCAGCGCGTCAGTAATACTGACACCTCGACATCCGCTCGAGGTACAACGTGCAGCGCGGGTCAGGCCGCAACGAAAGACCGAAGTGCCGGTACTACTGACACCGCACGACGTCGCCCGAGTCGTGGCGCCATCTGGGGTTCAGCGCGTCGAAACCTCGCGGGCACGCGCTCTCCGAGCGCTCCCTGTAACTTCCCTTATTGCCGACACTCTAGTGTTACGGGCGTATCGCTTTGGGGACGAAAAAAAACCCGCAAAGTTGCGGGCTTCTGTCCAATAAGTTCGATTACTGCTGCGCGCTTGGTTCTTCCCTGTAAAGCTCGCTGATAAGTTGCCGGATTCGAGTCTCTTGAACTTCGCTAAGCGACCCGGTCTTGATTTTGACGGTGAACGAGTTCACGTCCTTCGTAATGCTCCCGGCCTGTTCCTTTCCCGAAAAGAACTTCGCGATGCTCCGCTCGCGGGCCGCCGCTCTCGAACCCTGACGGGTGGCTTGCGCTACGATCGCGGCAGCATATCGTCCCTGAAGAATTTCTCCTTTGACAACGTCTGACCACAAGTCCTTTGCCGCAGCCAAACCGGCAGCGCCATGCTTTTTGATAGCCGACACAATTTCTTCTGCAGCATTGCACCCAAGCAGCGCGGGCTGCAAGTCCAATTGATCCTTAATGAAATCAGGCAGCTTGTCGAACGCCAAGAACTGATACAGTCCGGTGCGAGACATACCGAGGGACTCAGCGAGCCGCTTTCGATTCGGAAACTCTGCTTCCGCACGACGCAGCGATATCGCAATTTCATAGTCGGCTAGGTTGGATCGCCCGATGTTCTCGACCAACGCGAGAACAACCATATCCTCATCGGAGCACTCGACTATGACGGCCTTGATTTGCTCCATGCCCAAGATTTTGTGCGCACGCAATCGCCGCTCACCAGCAACCAGCTGATAGCCGGAGTCAACGCGCCGAACTGCCACCGGCTGAACCAACCCCTTTTCGCGAATAGACTCGGCAAGATCCGAAAGCTCAGCCTCGACAAAAATCCGCCGCGGTTGCCATGGATTCGGCACAACCTCCGCAACGGGAATCGTTGCCTGGCCACCGCTCGCTTCCAACTCTTGAATTTTGAGTTGTGCAGCTGCCAAGGCTCCTGCCATCCCAGGCCCTGTCTTCGGCTTCTCAACCACAGGCTTAGCCGCGTCCATCTCATCGTCAGAGATTGAGGACGTCTTCCGGAGGTTGGCGGTTTGGAGAGCCATCCGGTCACGAATACTGCTCATTGTGCGAGACTCCATTCGTCGACGTACGTGTTGTCAATCCACCTGCAGTATTCAACCAACGGTTGGCGTACACGCTGCACCGTCTTTGAGACCCCGTCGGATTTGCTGAGGTCAAACACTGTCGAGAGAGCGAGCGCGCCGTTGCTCATCACCGAACTCGCCGGAATCTCAGTCGTGGTCAGCCAGTCTTCGTAGGCGCGTTGCGTCCACGAGCGAACGATGGGTGCTGACGACGTCGGGCTTGTATCCACCTTCGACAGAATGACGGAGATGAAATCGTAGACCTTGTCTGACTCCTTCTCCATGAAGTTCGCGGCAATATCCGAGAACAGCCCCCAGAACGATACCGAGCTGATGAAGTCTAGACTCTCCGGCACCAAGGGCATCACCATCGAATCTGCCGCCATCAATGCGTTCAATGTGAGGTACGAGAGGGAGGGAGCTGTGTCCAGAATGATGTAGTCGTACTTCTTGCGCAGCGGCTCCAGGCCTTTCCGCAGGATTGCCCAAAACTGATAGCTCGGGCGAGTCTTAAGCATCGAGGGGATGAAGAACTCAGCACTGAACAGCGATGGATGCGCGGGAATTACATCCAAGCCGTCCCAATAAGTTTCCTTGATTGCAGATTCCAGACCGCCTTCCATCTCCTCGTTATAGATAAAAGGCAGAACGGTCGAATCCTCGTCGACCTCGTTCTCGGCATAGAGTCCACAGAGTTCAGACAGAGAGGCCTGCGGGTCCAAGTCAACCACGAGCACCTTCCGTCCGCGCAACGACAACCCTTGCGAGATGCACATCGTCGTCGTGGTCTTCGTCGACCCACCCTTGAAGTTGGCAACCAGAAGAATCTTGCCGTCGGCGTCGCGACCAGTCACGAGCGGCGACTGATAGATTTCCGACAACTGTTGTACGTAGGTACGCGCCTCGGCCAAAGTGAACAGGCGGCTACGGCCCGTGCCGTGCGCAACGCCCGGCGGCAACGCACTTCCTTCCCGCGTCGCTTGGTAGTGGAGCTTGGTTCGGTCCAAGCCGCACAGGTCTGCCACTTCGGCAGTCGTAAAGTTTGGCGGCGCCTTTCGCGGCCTCGGCGTGAGAATTTGCTCGCGCAGCTCCGCCGTCAGCCCGTCCAGTTTTTTCGCAAATTTGGCGATCTTCGCGAGGGGAACCTTGCGTGTGATAGCAGGAAATTCGGCTTTAGACATGGTTTTTACACTTTCACCTGAAATCGGGACGAAGCGTAGAATACTCGAAAACTTTAGAAAAATCGCTTCCAGATAAGCGAGTTTCTTAAATTTTCCACCTAACCCCTTGGAAAACAACACAAAAAGATTGAACGAAAGAACGGAAGGGCAAGAATTGCCGGTTCGTGCGCAAGCATTCCGACGTTTCATGGTGAGAGAAATTGTTGAAATGCGTTGAAGGAGTCGGTGGAGGAGGGGGTGAAGGTGGGTGAGAAGAATTGTTGAAGTCTGCCAATTGATTCGCCTTGCCGCGCATTTTCAACAATTTCTCTCACCATCCAATGCCAGGCATATCGCCTTGGCACACAACGCGAGGCACCTTTGCCCCAGAAGCTTCCTCCGCAGCGTGGTCGTAAGTCTCCCGGCAGCCCATAACCTAAGCGTTGCAGCGGCGTTGAACGCAGGGTCGACGGCAACTCGCCTACAAAAGTGCTCACCATCGTCCACCGGCTATCGACTTATCCACAGTGCCCTGACCGCAACCTGCCGCGCGGCGAACCTTGTTACGGTTCATGCCGGTAAACCGAGCAGCCCTGCGGCTGCCGCGCCACAAAAGCACTCACCATGCTTCAACAAAACGACTCACCCATTTCGAGCGGTTTTCGGCCGAAGACCCCGCCAGGTAAGGCTTTACGCAATCGGGTGCAACATTCAACAAAAATGCTCACCGTCAATCTTCAGCCACAGAATCACTCACCTGGCGCTGGTAAACTTCTCACGCTCGCAATGGATTTCCCCTCACTTTCGGCCAACAAAAGTCCTCACCTCAAGCACAAAATCGCTCACCTACACGTGTCTAACCCATTGTTTTTACGAATCTTTGCTTTTCCCTGTTGTTTGTTCGTTGGTTTTGCTTTTTAAAAGACTTTGAAAAACATACAACCGTCGCCCGGGACCCTCAGCCTCTCGAAACCAGAAAGGTGAGCAAATTTGTTGAACGGGCATGTGCCTAGAGGATGGTGATCAAAATTGTTGAAACGATCCACGTCATGGTGAGTCTTTTTGTTTTGACATCTCACCTACGCGTGCTACAGTCTGCGCGACTGGCAACTAGGGACAGGGACCTCGATGGCAAACAACATCATGACGCGCGCAACCTCGCGCCAGCTGTCGTTAGAGCTGTTCGAGGAGATGCTCGGCACCGATACGCCAATCAATGAATCAACGAAGGAGATTGGCTATCAGCGTAATAACGTTTTTATCGACATTACCGATGTGGGCATTACAGCCAGGCGACTCCTGGATGCAGCGCACTTCATCGTGGCGCAGGAGCCGACCACCCCAAAGGTCTATGATGTCGAGCTGAGCTACTTCCGATGGCTCATGCGTTATGACAGCTACAACTACAAGCACCTGCGAACAGTGGTGTCCGAGGCTCAAAAGGCCTTAATTCAGGTTTCGGCCTCGCCCCCTGGCAGTACGTCCGCGGAGGACGAGAAGTGGGTGTCCGTACAGCTCATCGGTATCGTCGGTATCGACAAAGGGCGCATCACTTTTGCGGTTCCTGAGCCGCTCATTCCGCACATCAAGGACCCGGTCAAGTCGCACTGGTTGAGCCTGAGAATCACCTCTGCCTTCACGCTCACCTATGCTCGAGCCATTTACGACCACGTCATCGGTTACGTGGCAGAAGGCATAACCGAGTGGATCGAAGTCGATGTGGTACGTGGTTGGCCAGGGAGGGCTGCGTCGACTGCAACCGAATTCAAGTATTTCAAACGCGACAACCTCGACAAGGCGGTTAAGCAGATAAACGCAGTCTCGGACATCGATCTGAGCTACGAGACTCGCACCGTGAGCCCGAAGTCGAAAAAGATTGACCGGATTCGTTTCAGGCTGACGCGAAAGGAAACCGCTGGAGCCATTCGAGCGAGCCTGCTTGGCGCACAAGAGATATACACGACGCTGAAGAACGAATTCGGCTTCACAGAAAAGCAGTTCAACACCATCTCGCAAAACCGAGCCGTGTGGTCGGATGAGCGCATTCTCCAGGCAATCGAGTACACCCGCGCCAAGGTCGACTCCGGCCAAGTCAAGAAGAGTCCGGGCGCATACCTGCTAAAAGCTATCACTGATGGCTACAAGCTATCGGATGCTGACCGCAAAATGCTAACGGTACAGCAACAGCAGCGGGAGCAGGAGAGGTCGGAATCCAGCGCGAAGCAACTGGCGACCGCGGCCGTCGCCGCAAGCACCGAGGCGGCAGAGGAGCGCAGCAAAACACAGACCGTCGAGAATGCTGACCTCGGTCGTGAGGCGTATCACAAGGCAGACGGTAAGGCGCAAAAGGACTTCATGCGCGCCTTTATCGCCTCCGCGGCCGGTAAACTGGCCATCAAGCGGGTGAAGCTCAACCCGGCGACGATTCATGAGTCGGAAGTGCTGGCACATAAGGATCTATCCTTTGCGCTCTACTCGTTCGTGTTTCTGCGCACCAAAGCGAAGGCCGTCTCCAAGGCTTAACGGTACGCGAGCTCTCGGCTTCACACCTTGTAGACCTGCTCAAGCATTTCCCTCTAGCTCGCATTCGCGGTCGTTGCGTTAACCGAGGCCGTTTCACCACCATGCTTCTCGTGCGGCCGCTGAAGGTGCCGCGTCGCGGATGCACCTCCGCGCTTTGCCTTTCGATTGGAGACGACTAGCTGATTGATAGCGAGCACATCGATCTGCCATTCGATCTCGCTTCATGACGGGTATTCACCTTTCACAACAATTCGTTCGTATTGCCGAGTTATAGGTCGGGTGCGTGAGAGACCTGATCGATTGGCATTGAAAATAGAATGCCGATTTTTCCTGGCTGAGATTTCGCATCGCGTGCACGCGAAATTCCGCATCAGTATAGTCGGCATCACCAGGGATCGATTCGATAGCTGTTAGAACGCGCCGCATTGCGATCGCCGCTATGCGTTACGGAACCCGCGCGTCGTGAAGCAGGAGGCAAGACGCGCCCAGGCAGGCGAGAATGGCGCCGACCTGCTTGTTTCAAGCGCGATGGATCACATGCCGCAAATCTCAGGGGTCGTCACCAGCGGGTGAGTGACTTCCGCCTCGCAATCCGCCGACGCGCGGCGGGTGTCGATGAGATCGTGCGTCACCCACCCGCTTTCCCGTTCTCGCTTCCCGATTGCCAACTGCATCTATAAAGCATCCCCTCGAGTCGGTTCGGGCGAAAGGTGCACGGTCATGGGAGTGGATCCGGCCCGGCGCGGTCTGCTGCCGGGCGCCAGATACACCCGAGCCCGGCCCGGTCGCATAACAAGGCCCAAGCCGAGTAAGGGATTGCGGCGTCTTCGCTGATCCAGCGGCGCACCTGCCGACCGCCGTTATCCGACAAGCCGAGATAACGAGCAACCGCGCGTCCCGGCAAGCCGGTGCGACGGATAACCTCCTGAATTTCGGCTCCGTTCGGCTGTTCCCAGCCGTCCTCCGCCGATCGCAGGCAGGCGGCCCGGATTTCAATTTGATAGCTCATCCTTCCCTCGAACCGCTTATTTTTCCACGTACTTCGTGACGATTAAGTCCCGACGGCTTACACCGCGGGGGATACACGCGCCCGGCTGGTGGCCGCCCTGGGCTATACCGCATCGTCCCGCCGCTTACGCGGCGCTCCGGTGCTCTTCCCATTTTCGACAATGCGACTATGGGGACCCGTGCGCCTCGATCCGGGCGCGCGGCGCGCGCGACACTGCCGTGATTATCCAGCCCCCACGGCTCACGCCGCGGGGATACACGCGCCCTGTGGGCGCTTGACGACCCGGCTGGTGGTCAGCTTGGGCTATACCGGATCGTCCCGCCGCTCACGCGGCGCGCCGGCGCTCTCCCCATGTCCGACGACGCGGCCATGGGGGGCCCCGTGCGCCTCGATCCGGGCGCGCGGCGCGCGCGACACTGCCGTGATCATCCAGCCCCCACGGCTCACGCCGTGGGGGATACACGCGCCCTGTGGGCGCTTGACGACCCGGCTGGTGGTCAGCCTGGGCTATGCCGGATCGTCCCGCCGCTGACGCGGCGCGCCGGCGCTCTCCCCATGTCCGACGATGCGGCCATGGGGGATCCCGTGCGCCTCGATCCGGGCGCGCGGCGCGCGCGACACTCCCGCAATTATCCAGCCCCCACGGCTTACGCCGCGGGGGATACACGCGCCCTGTGGGCGCTTGACGACCCGGTTGGTGGTCAGCCCGGGCTGACCCGGATCGTCCCGCCGCTGACGCGGCGCGCCGGCGCTCTCCCCATGTCCGACGATGCGGCCATGGGGGACCCCGTGCGCCTCGATCCGGGCGCGCGGCGCGCGCGATGCTCCCGCGATTATCCAACCTCCTGGCCTGCAGGGGGAGCGGCGCCAGCGCGCGGCAGTCCGGTTAGCGTCGCGACAGATCGCGAGGCTAACGCGGTGGCGGTTGCTGGTTTCCAAGCGCCGTGCGGACGGCGTCGACCTGTTTAGGCGTGAGCCGCGACACCGCTACAGACGTGGCGCGCTCGTAGATCATCAGGCCGTACACGTCAGCCAGGGGGCGCGCCTTCGCACACAGAGCGCCGCCCTGGCCACGCGATTCCTGTGCGCACCAGTAGTTGATTGCCTGTTCGATTTCAGCAATGGTTAAGACGGCAGTCATGGTTGCCTCACAGGCCCGCGCGATTTCTACGCGGGCGTTGAGTATTACTAAGGATACCAAAGTTTAATGCAGATCCCCGTCGTGCTCCATGAGCATGGCAACAGGTGCGCAGGGCGGCACGCGCTCGAAACCAGCCAGGGCCACGCGGGCGATGGCGCGCAACTCCTCGCGACGCATCTCTGCCGGATTGCCGTTGTGATCGAGCATGCTGGCAATGCGCCGGAGCGCATCGGCGGATTGTGCCGCCGCGTCAGCCGACAGGGCCATGCGGTACAGTTCGCCGCGAACGATGCCACGGTCTCCGTACTGCCAGACAGCCAGGAGCGGCAGCAGGGCGGACAGCCACGTAGGACGGGTGTTGAGCGGATCCATGTGAATTCCCCTTATGGGTGCGCCCGGACCGGGAGGCCGGGGCGGTCCGGTTAGCCGCGCAGGCGGCGCAGTTCGTCAGCCAGCACCCACAAGGCACGATTCAGACGGATGTTTTGATCGATGCCCGCGACCGCTCGGGTCGTGGTCGCCTTGCCCTTCGCGTTCCGACCATGCAGCCCACCGCGAATCATGTTTTCCTGCACACGGTTGAAGGTGGTCCAGATATCGGAGCCCTGATCCTCGACACGACGCGGCGCGAGAATCTGCCGTTCCGTCACTGGCACAGGCGCGCCCTCGTCGTAGCGCAACGCGAGCGCTGCGCGGGCGAAGGCGACCTGTTCGCCCTCATCGAGCACCGTTGCCGCCATCCCTTCGCGTTGCTCTGCCGTCTCATCAAAGCTTTTCACCACCTTGAATGCGCCTTCGATGACCTCGCCAATCACATCACCCTTGTGCGGGATGCGGATATCGTTCGTCACGTTGCCGCATACGATGCCGTTCTGGCAGGC
This sequence comes from Paraburkholderia sp. EG287B, assembly GCF_040965595.1. Taxonomy (NCBI): domain Bacteria; kingdom Pseudomonadati; phylum Pseudomonadota; class Betaproteobacteria; order Burkholderiales; family Burkholderiaceae; genus Paraburkholderia; species Paraburkholderia sp. EG287B. The sequence continues at coordinate 10,668 of NZ_JBFRCG010000022.1, read as the reverse complement.
CCAGCGAATCATTCCGGCGATCATCTGGTAGCTCGATGCGCCATTGTGCGAGTTGACCAGGATAACCTCGTTGGCTTCGCGGCCGCCGATCTGGTCGGCGTGGCGTAATAAAAAGGAAGCCGTAATGCGAAGGAGTATCGTGTACCTCGGTGCTGAGCGTAGGTTTTGACTGTTCAACTCGGCATTATTTGACAGCCTCCTGAACCGAAAATTCTGACGCTCGCGCTTCCGCCAGGAAAGGAGGTCATCATGTATCGATCGGTACCTTGTTCAAGTCCGTGGCTTGATCTGTTGAGGCATCGTCTCCAGGAGGGAGGCTACTGTCACAGGGTCGTGAAGCAATACGACTTTGCTGCGCGATGCTTCCTTCTCGATCTGGAGCGTCGAGGGAAAGTTATCGAGTCTGTATCTCTGTCGGACGTCGACATGTATCTCGCAAACCTGAAGCGGCTACGTGACCAACATCCGCGACCCGTCGGCAGCAGAAGGAAAGATTGCGCCGCTATCAAGATGCTGTTGCGACTGGTCCACAACGACAAGTGGCCACCAGAGGTGGTGCCGACAACTGACCACGATATCGTCGTGTTCGATTTGGTGCGTAGCTACGATACATGGATGGCGGAGATGCGCGGGCTATCTCCTAACACGCGCAGAAATAACCGCTTCGAAATGGTTTCTCTTCTGAGGTGGCTGCAAGTTCATGGAACAAGCCTCGAAACGTTACATCTTCCGGACCTCGATGCCTATATTGCATCGCGGCTCGTCGTGATGAAGCGGCGGTCAAAGGCAAATGTAATAAGCGCGTTACGTGGTGTACTGCGCTACCTGTTCGACAGCAATCAAATCGCAACGGATCTGGCAGACGCCATTGATGGGCCTATCATCTACGAGCACGAGGCTATTCCGACGACAATCCCTCGAAGTGACCTCGATCGGGTGCTGGTAGTTTCCCGATGTGATCGCTCACCATTAGGTATCCGTAACTATGCGATTCTGATGCTTCTGTCGACCTATGGCCTTCGCTGCGGAGAGATCCGTGGATTGCGCCTGTCGGACATCGACTGGCGGCATGAACGGATTCACATCAGACATACAAAGACAGGTGCGTGCTCGGAGTTGCCACTGTTACGTGGTCCCGCCGATGCGCTATTCGACTATCTCAAGTGCGGTCGTCCCCCGACGTCAACGCGAGAAGTATTTGTGCAGGCGGTCGCGCCTTATGGGCCACTGCATGCCGGTCTTCATCGTGTGGTGAACCACGCCACTGAGGCCGCAGGAGTATCGCTGACAGGAAAACGCGGGGTTCATGTCTTGAGGCATAGCCGGGCAGAGTCTTTGCTGGATAGTGGCGTATCGATCAAGGTGATCGGAGATATCCTGGGACATTACAGTGTGCGAGGTACAGCAATGTATCTCAAGCTGGCAACTGACGATTTACGGTCAGTCGCACTTGATCTCCCGCAAGAGGTGGCGACATGATTAGCAAAGACCTTATCTGCAGGTTCCTCGACACGCTGTCGATAGGACCTGAGACGCGTAGCGATTACGCTCGTGCCTTGCGGAAGTTTGAGAGCTTCATGTCCGACAAAACGCTTCCGGACGAGGAAAGCGCGATTGAAGTCCTGCGAACTTGGATGCGACAGGAAATCCAAAAATCGCCATTGAGTGGCGTGGAAAACCGGGCGCGCGTAGTCGTCCGCTACCTAGAATGGCGCACGAACGCAGGAGGTGGTTCGCATCCCGTGCTGGAACTGTACGCGCATTACGGACGATCGATCGGCCCGGTTGTTCGGGCCTTGCTCGAAGACGACAACGGAAGCGCTCTGCGACGGCTGATTCCATTGCCCGTTTGGGGCAGCGTACTTGGCCCTGCGATGCAGGAGCACGTTGGACGGATGAAGTCACTGGGTTACCGGTACGACACGCGCGCGAGTGATCTGCAGCGCTTCGACCGCTTCCTGCAGCAACATCCGGCATTGGCAACTGTCCCGCTTCGGCAGCAACTCGATGCCTGGCGTAACGAAAGCCCCGGCTTGCGGCATCAGTACCTGGTTCAGCAATGTGGAGTCGCGCTGTCAAAGGCGTTACGCCGAAAGGCCCCTGAGGTTCCGACTCTGCTCATAGAGCCAGGATTGTATGGCCGACTGACCCAGCAGGAGCGGCGCCCATATCTCTTTACCGAAGCTGAGATTCGTATGCTGCTCGATGCGGCTCGCACATTCCCTTCACCGAAGGCACCTCTACGGCCAGTCGCGCTGCACGCAATGATGACGTTGGCATACTGTGCTGGTTTGCGGCTCGGCGAAATCGCATCGTTAACCGTCGGCGATCTGGATCTCGCCCGTGGGCTGCTCGTGGTCCGCGAGACGAAGTTTTTTAAGTCGCGCCGCTTGGCCCTGTCGCCAAGCGCGCTCGACGTCCTACGCGCCTATGTGGAAGCACGCGCGGCGTTCGGTGCACCGATCACCCCGGGAGCCCCCTTGTGGTGGTCGCCGCTGCGTCGCTCGGGATATTGCAAAAGGCTAATTGAATGGATGTTGACCGAGGTAATCCGTCGGGCAGGGCTTAAACCCGCGCATGGTCATCGAGGGCCACGGGTTCATGATATTAGGCACACATTTGTTGGGCATCGGATGATGCAATGGTATCGAGCTGGCATCAATCCTCAAGATCGCTTACCGCATCTGGCAGCCTATCTGGGTCACAAGGATATCCGCTCGACACTCGCATACCTGAATATCTCTCCAGAACTGCTCCGACAGGCAAGTGAGCGCTATCGGCGTCACAATGCGAGCATGCTGCGTTCGCCGGGAGAATCATCATGAAAATGGCACCTCTCGCGTACTGGCTCCATGCGTTCTTCCACGAGTGGCTCGCTGAGCAACGCAACTGTTCGCGACACACGATTCTGTCCTATCGCGATACCTGGCGACTTTACTTGCGGTTCGTCGCTGCACGACGGCACTGCCCGGTAAGCTCAATCAATCTTAGCGAATTGACCGCTGATGAAGTGCTCGCGTTCCTTAAGTACATCGAATCAGAGCGACATACTTCGATAGGCACGCGAAACTGCCGGTTGGCAGCACTCCATTCCTTTTACCGGTTCATCGCAGACCGGGAACCGTTGGCGGCCATGCAATGCGCTGCCGTATTGCGCATCCCTGCCAAGAGAGGGCCGATTGCTGAACCCGCGTACCTCGACATCGAGGAGGTCGAGGCGATCCTGCGCCAGCCTGACTGCTCGACACCAGAGGGACAACGCGACTACACGCTTCTTGCCTTCCTGTATAACACTGGCGCGCGCATCCAGGAAGCATTGAGTCTGCGTCCATGCAATATCCGTCTGACGGCGCCGGAACAGGTGAAGCTAAGTGGTAAGGGCAACAAGGAGCGCATCTGTCCGATCTGGCCGGAAACGGCGGCCTTGCTGGCTGCGTTGCTCGAACGAAACCCAAGACCGGAGAACGAACCGTTGTTCGTAAATCGTTACGGTTTCCCAATCAGTGCCGCCGGAGTGCGGTACAAGCTCGCGCAGTACTTGCGGACGGCGACGAACGAGCTACCGTCTTTACGGCGGAAACGCGTGCACCCGCACACGTTTCGCCACACGGTCGGGGTCGAACTCGTCTCCGCCGGAGTTGACATCACCGTGATCAGAAGCTGGTTCGGACATGTGAGTCTCAACACGACAAATCGCTACGCGCGCGCGAACATCGAGACCAAGCGGCGCGCTCTTGAACAAATGGATCAGGCAACCCGGCCTCGCAGTCCGCCGCGTTGGCGACGTAACCCGAATCTCCTCGATTGGCTCGATTCCCTTTAGCCGTCTCGTAATGCGAAGCAGGAAAATATCCGATATGCCAATCAGCGCACTAGCGGGCCGTTTCCTCTGCATTACGGCCTCCTTTTTATTACGCCATTAACCGCAAGCTTGCGGTTAATGCCTCAGGCGGATCATGTGCTTGGTGAAATCGCGCATGTCCTCATTGCGCACACGGGTCTGGCAGACCATGAAAGGCTGAAACCCTTCCTTGCGCAGGGCGTCGAGTACATCGACCGTCGGAATGTAGCTGTAGCGCGCCGAGCGGCTTTCGTGCGCGGTGTGGGCAAGAATGGAAGGCGCGACTTCTGCAATCTGGTCATTTGTCAAAGGATGCTGCGAACGCAGTGCGACGGCATTCCCGCTAAAACGGGTTGCAAGCTTGTTCATTTGATTCCCCAATGAAGGAGCCAACCCGGCCCGTGGGCCGGGGCCGGTCAGTTAGTCGATGGCGCGCAGGATGTTGGCCGCTTCCACGTGCTGCGTAGCGAACTCACGTAGCTGGTGGTAACGCTCGATGATCGTGTCATCAAGCGTCTTTTCCGCGAGGTGGCAAAGAGCGAAAAGGGTGACGGTAATGCCGAAGGCATCCGCGCCCATCATGTCGCTGTAGCCGTTCATATGCCAGCGCACATGCACGCGGCCCATATCGGCCGGAGCCATGTAAAAGCCGTCATTGGAGAGGGAGAAGAAATGCCAGAAACCTCCCTCGTATCTGCTGCACAGACGCGCGGCCCAGTCATACACCATGGATTCGCCGGTGAGGTAGTGACGACCGAGGTAGCGCGGTAGCACGTTCAGGCGCAACTCGTCGGGGACGACAGAAGAAGTAACGCGGTTTTGAACTTCAGTGGTCATCGGATTTCTCCGGTTCGGCCATCGCTTCATTGCGAGGCACATATTTAGTTTAGGACTAAAAGACCTATATATCAATGAAGGAGTCCGGATTTTAAATTGGATATGTATACTGAAAACGGGAATCAATTAGATTTTTCAATCGTCGTTATTAGGTCTAAAAGACCTCTATGATTTACTTGTGCCGCGCAATGAAGCGATGGCCGAACCGGAGAAATCTGATGACCGAACCCACCTCGAACACGGCCGGTGGAATTCAGTACGTTCCATACAACCGCCTTTGTCTGTCATTCCTGAACGTGCGCAAGAAAGCGCCGACCGGCATCGACGCCCTGTCGGCGACCATCGCCGAAAAGGGCTTGATTCAGAATCTCGTTGTGCATGAAATCAAGGGCAGCGCGAAGCCGCCGAAGCTTGGCGTCTGTGCTGGCCAGCGTCGCCTGGCTGCTCTCGACCTTCTGGTTGAGCAGGGGCGAATTACGAAGGACTACCAGGTGCCGGTGCTGATCGTCAGCGAAGGCGAGGCGGTGGCCGCGTCGCTGATCGAAAACCGCGAACGCGAGGCGATGAGTCTGGCGGATGAGTGCGTGGCGTTCCGGCTGCTGACGGAGGAAGGCAGGAGCGTGGCGCATATCGCGGCCCTGTTCGCGGTGCCGGATGTTGCGGTACGCCGCGCACTAAAAATCGCCAACCTTTCGCCGTCACTGCTCGACCTGTTGCGCGATGACAGGCTCGACTACGAACAGGCGAAGGTGCTGGCCCTGGCTGATGACCACGCGACGCAGGAGCGCGTATGGGGCGAAGCCGTCAATAACTGGCAGCGTCGACCGGACGAGTTGCGTAAGGCCATCACGCGCGCGGAAGTCGATGCACGCGAAAGCGCCCTCGCGCGGTTTGTTGGCCTGGACGCTTACGAGGCGGCAGGCGGACGTGTGAGGCGCGACCTGTTCAGCGACGACGCAAACGCCGGATACCTGGAAGATGCCGAACTGTTGCACCGGCTCGCAACGGAACGGCTGATCGAGCTTACCCAGGCGGTCGGAAACGAAGGCTGGCATTGGACCGAGGCGCGGACGCAGTATCCGGCAATGGAAATCCTGCGTTGTGGCCGCATTGGCTCGACCACGCGCAAGCCTACGAAGGCCGAGAAAGCCGAACTGGCCGCGCTCACCGCAACGAACGACGCCGCCCAGGCCGCGCTAAATGCGTACTACGACGAGGACGGCGAGCCGGACGAGGAACGGGGCGAGCGTCTGGAGGCTCAGGCCACAGCGGCGACGTTTGCGGTGGACCAGTACGCGGAGCGCTTCGAGGCGTTCGACCCGGAAGAGATAAAACAGGCAGGCGCGTATGTCTATCTCGATGACGATGGGCGGGTCTGCATTGAGCGCGGGCTGGTGCGACGCGAGGCGGCAGCGACCGCGCAGGCAGGCGCAACGCACGCCGTGAGCGCAGGTGCGGCGAGCGCACCGAAGGAGCGTCCGTTGCACGGAGAGAAGCTGTGCAAACGATTGACCGCGCACCGTACCGCCGCCGTCCAGATCGAGCTTGCGCAGCAACCGACCGTAGCCCTTGCTGTGCTGATGCAGCGCATGATTCCGGTCGTTTTCGATGACGTGTACGGGCGCGCGCATTTCGACTACGCGATCAGGATCGACGTGCGCTCGACGCGCGAGGCGCTGGTATCGAATGCCGACGACATGGCCGGGAGCGTGGCCTGGAAGGCACTGGAAGGCGAGCGTGAAAAGTGGTCGCGCATGCTGCCCAGGCGCGCGGCAGACCTGCTGCCCTGGCTGCTGGAACAGGGCGAGGACGTGCTGTCGAATCTCTTCGCGTTCTGCGTGGCGGCGACGGTGGACGGTATTAGCAGCGCAGACCGCCCGCACGCGGTGAACGAGATCTCGAACACGCTTGCGGTGGATCTTTCGCGCTACTGGAAGCCGACGCGCTCCGGGTATTTCGAACACGTGGCGAAAGACCGGATTGCTACCGTTGTGGGCGAAAGCGTATCGCCCCAGGCGGCAAGCGAAGTGCGCGGCATGAAGAAAGACGCCGCAGCGGAGGCGGCAGAGCTTCGCATGACTGACTCGGGCTGGCTGCCGGAAGTGCTGCGTAACCGGGAGGTTCCGGAGCGCGTCACGTACGGCTACCACGAGGACGACGAGGGGGAAGATGACGAAAACGGCGACGCCGCCGCCGAAGCGGACGGAGTGTCCGAAGCGCAGGCCTCGCCTGGCGAGGAGGCAGGCGAGCCGTACTGAGCGCGCGTCGCGCGTATTCGAGTAGTCCACACGAGGCCGTCCGGATGCATGTCCGGGCGGCTTTTCATTGCACGCGCGATTGCAGGGCCAAGTTACCGGCGCTCATGCCGGTTTGTCGTTTTCGGGGGGCACCGGGTCGAACGGGTTGGGCCACAGGCTTTTAACGGTGGCCTCTGCGCGCGCTATGCGCTGTTCGTGCGTCAACAGGCGTTTTTGTTCGCGCGTCAGTTCTGCGGTGAGCCAGTCGTCGGGCAACCTTTCACCGACAGGCGCAATCGGGCGACGCTCACGCACGGCGGGGCGCGCGGCTGCCTCAGCCGGGGCCGCGCCGGTTTCACTGTCGGGCACACCGCGTTCGGCTGCTACCGGGTTGGCCGCCTGCCCTGGCACATCTGCGGGAGCACGGCTGACTGCCGGGCCAGTTTCCGCCTGTGACGCGCGCGCGAGGCGGGACACGATGCCCCGTTCGCGCCGGATTCTTTTGAGTGTCAGAGCGAAGGTCTGATAGGTGAAGACGAGTCCGGTTGCGGCGAGTTCCTGGATGATTGCGGCGTACCGGACGCCCGAGCGAATGGCACGTTCGACGCTCTCGAACACGTCGCGAAGCTGGGCGGTCTTGGACCGGCCATCCGATGCAGCCGCGAGGGCATCAAGGCGTTGTGCGCGTTGTACGGCAATCAGGGCGTCCATTTTGAGCGCTCACGTCAGGGGGAACGGGCACAGTATGGCGCGAATGATCGAAGGCTGCATCCTATCTGTTAGGTATGCGATCTTTCATGATCCGCAGGCTATCCAGAAATGATTGAGCGTTGATTCATCGTGATCCATGGGTGATCTATCAAACGGCGCTGGATTGCAGGTCGAGGCACGACGTATATGTAGACGGAAATGCTAACGCATTTCCGTCTACATATACCGTGCTCCAAGGGGATACCCCTTGGAGAACCCGGCAGCCGCCGCCAACGAGCGCGCTCGGCGCTGCTTTGCAGACAGACCGGTGGCACGTGCGTCCGGGCGCGCCAGGTGTTTTTCACCGAAGGAATTGCATGCGCATCTTCGCAAAGGCGTCGGCCTGCGCGATGTCCGTGAGCACGAAATTGGCGTGCTCCCAGCTGTGCACTTCGAGCTTTTCATGCGCAGGCGGCGACGGGACCCTTGCGACGGCAGTATATTCTCAGCATTGTTCCTGGGGAGTCCGATGAAACTCAATTCTGCAAGAATGCTTGAGATCATGGAGTCGAGCCGCGAGTACCTGGCGGGCGAGCTGGCCAGGCGATTCGATACGTCGATGGCGCAGATCAACGACATGCTTTGCACTCTTGCCGAAGAAGGTCTTGTGCGCATGAGCAGTCATTCATCACGCATCGTCCGCCTTGAACGGCTGTCGTTCGCGCCTCTGCCACCGACACCGCTTGTATCAGACACGGCTACACGGGCACCTGTATCCACCCCACCGTTCGCCCGCCAGATGCATGGCTGGTCGCGGAACTGCGAGGCGTCGCTCCTGGGCGTGCACAGCTTCGCGATGCCCGTCCGACCTTCACGCTGAGCGCAGCATGGAACTTGTCGAGCGGGATCACCCCGGGACGGTGAGGCGACATCTGGGTGCTGAAGAAGCCGCAGCTGTGCGGCGGTTCTGTGGCGACGGACAGCAAGTGCGGCCTGAGGACGTCAGACTCGTGGAAGCGGTGCTCGAAGAGATGCACGACGGACGACATGTGCGTTTGTGGCTCGAGTGCGACTGCGTCAGAGCACCCGGTGGCCGGCCGCGGTTGACTGCCCGGATGCGTGAAGACGGTCCGCGTCATTTCGTGCGCATGCATCAATACGGCGAGCACCACTGCGCCCTGGCGTCGTTCCGGCAGATGCCGGAGCCGGAAGACGTTGAGCCGGGCGATGATCGCGCGCGCCCTGGCCAGCACAATCCGCTCAGACCAGTGGGCGACGCGCTTGACTACCTGGATAATCTGAACGAAGGCGCGGCACGGCCGGGTGGCTCGACTGGATCAGAGGGCGGCGTGGGCGAGCGGGGCCGTCGCCTGCCGCGCCTCGGACGCATCCTGCATACGCTTCTTGAGGACGCCGACTTTGCACGGCTGCACGTCGAAGCGCTGAACGAAAAGTTCAGATCGTGGGAGCGGCTCGAGGCATATGCAGCCGGTCAGGCGCTGAGCCCGCAGCTATCACTCTCGCAGATACTCTACTTCAAGCCATGGACTCCTCTGAACAGGAAGATGACGGAGATCGACGCCCTGGTATGGCCGGAAAGGAAGGCGCGCAGCGCGCTCCTGCTGTTCGTCGCCGACGAGATTCGTGCGGGCGTTGCGATCAAGAAAACAAGCATGGGCGAGTGTGTGGTGCGCCCTGAAAAGGGTATCCGCGCCGGTGGCCGCGATCAGCGACTGACGCAGCCGCCCTACTGGGTGCTCAGCGTTATTGACCGCGATCGCGACGGCAACGCGCGCGTCCGGGAAGCGTTCGCGCAGTGTGCGTATTCGTTTGCGCGCCCCGTACCTCTGGACAGCCGGTATGAGCGAGTCACGCTGAAATTGCTGTTCGACGTCATGGCGTGGGTAAAAAAGCACGGCGTTGACGTGACGCTCTGGAAACCGCTCTTTGACCGGGAGGTGAGGCGGACCGACGCGCCGAGCCAGTGGTGCCGCCCCGACTTTGAACTGACGTTCCGGTCGGTGGCAGCCGTTGGCGTTGCGGCACGGCTGCACCGTATCGTCATCGAGACGATGGGCGCCGACGATCCTGACTACCTCGAGCGCAAGTTGCGTACTCAGGAAATCATGAAGCGCCGTGGCATTCTGATCGAGCATCGCGTCGCTGATGATGCTGCCCAGAAGGAACGGGACGACGCGTTTTTTCGCAGGGTCGCAGCAAAGATCCTGCATCTCGCCGGTGTTTCGCCGACCAGGCCAGTCTGAACGATTCACGGTTCCCCGACACCCGCCCATCTTCCTGATGGATGCTCCGCTTCCTGCAGGCGACTCACGCGCCATCACCAGCGCGACGCCGACCACGACGTCTGGGTAGCGGCCATGCTGGGGGGCGTCACAGCTTGCCGACCGTTGTGAATTTCGCGGCGGGCGTGCGTAACGGTTGCCGACTGCGGGGCGCCGATCACCGGGCGCATTTTTTCGACATTACCTGGCCAACTGTCAAATCGCCATTCGCTGCCACCTGCTGAGTCCATCCGTCAGGAAAACGCGACTAACGGTCTTGCGCCATTTCGCCCGCCACACAGGTCGACCGCGCCAAACCCGGTCTTCAGGCAGATGGGTAGCCGCGCCGATGGCGCACTGCTGTCGCCGCCGAAGTCCTCTGGCTGCGACGTCTTGATTGCGCGCAGCGGGGATGAACCGGGCCGCTGACCCACGTCGCCAGTGTCTCCGATCCAGTGGAGGGTAATCACGAAGGAGCATATATCTCGTACTGCAAAATAATTCTGCCGTGGGATCGGCCGCATTTTTTCGATACATATACGTGTGGCCCGCCAGACAGGATGGCAGTACCGATCAGGCTGTCCACCTTTTTCCCGCTGTCCGTGGAGACGGCGCCGACAGATGACTGACGCCAATTGGAGCCAAAGACGCTTGACGGCCACGAACGGTCGTTCGACATCAACCCTCAAGCGTTGACGATCGCGAGGTCGCCTTCGCGACCGCTGGTCGCGAACGTCTACTCTGCCGCACTGGGCCTGTGGGTACCGGTGATCGTTGACGC
>NZ_JBFRCG010000021.1:0-148082 GCF_040965595.1 Paraburkholderia sp. EG287B | reverse complement strand
CGCTTCGACAAGCAGGGGAAGGGTGTCAACCAGCATGGCGACGAAAGTTAACATCGCCGCGACGTGTTTACAACCCCTTTGCTCCACCAACAAAAATGCCGTTCAGTTGCTTAACTGAACGGCATTACGGCAAACGCCGGCTTTTTCGCTTCTCGTGCTCAGCGCAAGCGCCACGGCGATCACGAGTTCGGGAACAGCAGCCACATGCGGCCGCCCTGCTTCATCTTGCCGGCCAGATCGCCGGCGTCGTCGCCCAAGCCCCAGAAATAGTCGGCGCGCACGCCGCCCTTGATTGCCGTGCCCGTGTCCTGCGCGAACACGAGCCGGTTGAGCGGCGTATTCGTGAGCGGGCGCGTGGTCTGGAGAAACACCGGCGTGCCAAGCGGAATCGACGACGGATCGACGGCAATCGAGCGTTCCGGCGTGAGCGGCACGCCGAGCGCACCGATCGGACCGTCCGCGCCGCCCTGCGCGTCGCCCTCGGAGCCGCCCATCTCGCGGAAGAACACGAAGCGCGGATTGGTGTCGAGAAGCGCGTCCACGCGCGTCGGGTTCGCGCGCGCCCATGCCTTGATGCCCTGCATGGTCGCCTGCGCGGGCGTGAGTTCGCCGTGGTCGAGCAGCCAGCGCCCGATCGACTTGTATGGCTGGTTGTTGGTGCCGCCAAAGCCCACCCGCATCACGCTGCCGTCTTCCATCACGACGCGCCCGGAGCCCTGCACCTGCAGGAAGAACGCTTCGATCGGATCGTCCACCCACACGAGTTCGTTGCCGTTGAGCGCGCCCGAACGTTCGAGCTGCGCGCGCGGCGGCAGCGCGCCCCCCGGACGATAGCCGGACGGCCAGCGGTACAGCGCGGTCTGATAGACGCCGTGACGCGTGCGCGAACCGTGCAGCAGCGGTTCGTAGTAGCCGGTCACGAGGCCGTCGAGCGTGCCGTCGTTGTTGGCAAACTGATAGGGCGTGAAATACGTTTCGAAGAATGCACGTGCGCTCGAGGCGTCCAGGTCGTCGAGCTGCGTGGCCGCCGAGCACGCGCGCTGCCAGCGAGGATCGCGCGCGAGGCGCGTGCAGTTCGCGCGCAGCGCCGCGGTCACGCCGATCAGCGAGTCGTCCTGCCAGCCCGGCACCTGCTGCCAGGCGACCGCCGTGAGGCGTTGCGCGGCGAGCTGCGAGGGCAGCGTGGGCGCCCCCTTGGGCGGCACGTTGTGCACGTAGCTCGGGCCGCCGCATGCGGCAAGCAAAGCCGCCAGCGAAGCCGCGCCCAACCAGCCGCCTAACCGCAAGCCCAGGCGGCTTCCCCCACGTCGAAGTGCGGACCGCACGCAATATCGCACCTTTGTGAATCCCGGCATCACCGGGGCATCGAGAGGGGAATCGACGTCAAAATCACGCCTACAATATTGGCTCTCGATGGATGCCGCCATGTCAGAACTGCTCGACGAATACCCGATGCTCATGTTTGGTCTGGAAGCGCTCCTTGCGCTGTTCCTGCTGGTTTTCATCGTTGTGTGGACCGCGTCGGGCAGGAGGAAGCAAGCCTCGCGCGACGATCGGCGTCAGGACTAGCAGACCCCGATTTCTCGCGGCGGTTCAATGCAGCGTGCGCGGCATGCGCAGCACGAACTCGGGCACGGGCGCCTCGAAGCGCTCGGCGTCCTCGGCGACGCAGAAGTACTCCCCGCGCATGGTGCCCACCGGGGTCGCGATCACGGCCCAGCTCGTGTACTCGAACTGCTCGCCCGGCTTCAGAAGCGGCTGATGGCCGACCACGCCCAGCCCCTTCACTTCCTGCACGTGATTTTCGCTGTCGGTGATCACCCAGTGGCGCGCGATCAGCTGGGCGCTCACCTGACCGGTATTGCGAATGGTCAGCGTGTACGCGAAGGCATATTGCCGGCGCTCCGGGTCCGATTCTTCGGGCAGGTAGCGCACCTGCGACGTCACGCTGAATTCGTACTGGCTCATCCCTGTTCCATTCGCTTAGGCGCGGCTGCTGAGTCGGTTGACTGAGACGCCCGCGCGGCAAGGCGCTCGCGAGGCGCGGCACATGGTTTGGCATTCTGCTTGATGCAACGGGCACCCGCAACCCGGCGCGGCCCGCGGCGCCCGCCGCGAAAGGCTCTCCTACTGACGGTAAAATACGGTTTTTCCGACAGTTTTCCGATTGCCGCCATGACGCAATTCCGCATCGCCCCCAGCATCCTCTCCGCCGACTTCGCGCGTCTTGGCGAGGAAGTCCGCAACGTCGTCGCTGCCGGCGCCGACTGGATCCACTTCGACGTGATGGATAACCATTACGTGCCGAACCTCACCATCGGCCCGCTGGTGTGCGAGGCGATCCGCCCGCACGTGAGCGTGCCCATCGACGTGCATTTGATGGTGCGCCCGGTCGACCGCATCGTGCCCGACTTCGCCAAGGCCGGCGCGAACCTCATCAGCTTCCACCCGGAAGGCTCGGACCATATCGACCGCACGCTCTCGCTGATCCGCGACCACGGCTGCAAGGCGGGCCTCGTGTTCAACCCGGCCACGCCGCTGAACTACCTCGACCACGTGATGGACAAGCTCGATCTCGTGCTGATCATGTCGGTGAATCCGGGCTTCGGCGGCCAGTCGTTCATCCCAGAGGCGCTCAACAAGCTGCGCGAGGCGCGCGCGAAGATCGACGCCTACACGGCCCGTACGGGCCGCGAAATCCACCTCGAGGTGGACGGCGGCGTGAAGGTCGACAACATCGCCGAAATCGCGGCGGCTGGCGCGGACACCTTCGTGGCGGGCTCGGCGATCTTCGGCAAGCCCGACTACAAGACCGTGATCGACGAGATGCGCGCGCAGCTCGCCAGCGTCGCCAACAGCGCGAACGCAAAATGAACGCCCCCATCCAGTTCACGGCGCCGCGCATCGAAGCGGCGCTGATCGACCTCGACGGCACGATGGTCGACACCGCCGACGACTTCGCTGCCGGCCTGAACGGCATGCTCGCGCAGCTCGACGCCGAGGAAACCACGCGCGAGGAAGTGATGGGTTACGTGGGCAAGGGCTCGGAGCACCTGATCCGCAGCGTGCTCGCGCCGCGCTTTGCCGCGGACAACGTCGAGGCGCGCTTCGATGAAGCGCTCGCGCTCTACCAGGATGAGTACGCGAAGATCAACGGCCGCCACACGCATCTGTACCCGGACGTCGAGGCGGGCCTCGCCGCGCTGCGCGACCAGGGCATCAAGCTCGCGTGCGTGACCAACAAGCCGCACCGCTTCGCCGTCGAGCTTCTGCAGCAATACGGCCTCGCGCAGTACTTCGAAGTGGTGCTCGGCGGCGACAGCCTCGCGAAGAAGAAGCCCGACCCGCTGCCGATGCTCACGGCCTGCGAGCGCCTGGGCGTCAAGCCCGCGGCGGCCGTGGCGATCGGCGATTCGGAGAACGATGCGATTGCGGGCCGCGCGGCCGGCATGGCCACGCTCACGGTGCCCTATGGCTATAACCACGGCCAACCTGTACAAAAAATTGGATCGGATGGTATAGTTGCCTCGCTGCTCGACGCCGCCAAGGCGGTCGCAGCGCACAATGATCTGACTTAAGTTCTCAACTGAACGTCAACTATCCTCATGTTTCTGAATAAAAAACGGAGTCTGAGCACGATCGACCGGGGAGCCTGGCCCTGGCGTCGCTGGTCGCGCTAACCTCACTTGAGGTTCGCTGAAGTTCGCCTTCAGCACCGTTTTTTACTTCGCTGCGCACTCGCGCGTGTCTCGACTCTAAACTGTTGCGGTAACCCGTCGGCTGGTCTGGCCGTTGGCTTTCGTGGTCCTTGCGTGTCGTTTCGCCGTTCGCGGCGAGGTGCGCCAGGCACGAGCGGCTGCGCCTCACCTTCCGCCGATGTACCGCACGCCGGCCCGGCAAGCGCTGCCTCATCAGCACGATCCTGGGCCGCACGAGCGAGCGCCAGCGGCCATCAAGCACTCAAAAACAAACGCCTCGCGCTCACCGCGCGCCCCGTTTTGAGCCGCACTGGGCCCGCACCCGCCGCGATTGGCAGCACGAACAGGATCGGAACATGACCGAACTCGAATTTCAGTCCCTCGCCAACGAGGGCTACAACCGCATCCCGCTGATCGCCGAAGCGCTCGCCGATCTCGAAACGCCGCTCTCGCTGTATCTGAAGCTCGCGCAGCCCGAGCGCGGCGGCGCCAATTCTTTCCTGCTGGAGTCCGTGGTGGGCGGCGAGCGCTTCGGGCGCTACTCGTTCATCGGCCTGCCGGCGCGCTCGCTGATCCGCACGCGCAACGGCGTTTCGGAGGTCGTGCGCGACGGCCAGGTGATCGAGACGCACGACAGCGATCCGCTCGAATTCATCGCGCAGTACCAGGCGCGCTTCAAGGTCGCTCAGCGTCCAGGCCTGCCGCGCTTCTGCGGCGGTCTCGCGGGCTACTTCGGCTACGACGCGGTGCGCTACATCGAGAAGAAGCTCGCCGATACCTGCCCGACCGACGACCTCGGCCTGCCCGACATCCAGCTGCTGCTGACCGAAGAAGTCGCGGTCATCGACAATCTCGCGGGCAAGCTGTATCTCATCGTCTACGCCGATCCGCAAACGCCCGAGGCCTACACCAAGGCGAAGCACCGCCTGCGCGAACTCAAGCAGCGCCTGCGCACCACGGTGCAGCCGCCGGTGACCTCGGCCAGCGTGCGCACCGAAACGTTCCGCGAATTCAAGAAAGACGACTACCTCGCCGCCGTGCGCAAGGCGAAGGAATACATCGCCGCGGGCGAGTTGATGCAAGTCCAAGTGGGCCAGCGCCTCACCAAGCCGTATCGCGACAATCCGCTGTCGCTTTACCGCGCGCTGCGCTCGCTGAACCCGTCGCCGTACATGTACTACTACAACTTCGGCGAATTCCACGTGGTGGGCGCGTCGCCGGAAATTCTCGTGCGCCAGGAAAAGCGCGGCGAGGACCGCATCGTGACGATCCGTCCGCTCGCGGGCACGCGGCCGCGCGGCAACACGCCCGAGCGCGACGCCGAACTCGCGACCGAACTGCTCAACGACCCGAAGGAAATCGCCGAGCACGTCATGCTGATCGACCTCGCGCGCAACGACGTGGGCCGCATCGCCGAGATCGGTTCGGTGGCCGTCACCGACAAGATGATCATCGAGAAGTACTCGCACGTGCAGCACATCGTGAGTTCGGTGGAAGGCAAGCTCAAGCCCGGCACGAACAATTTCGACGTCCTGCGCGCCACCTTCCCGGCCGGCACGCTCTCGGGCGCGCCGAAGGTTCGCGCAATGGAACTGATCGACGAACTCGAGCCGGTGAAGCGCGGGCTCTACGGTGGCGCGGTCGGCTATCTCTCGTTCAACGGCGAGATGGACCTGGCCATCGCGATCCGCACCGGCCTCATCCACAACGGCAATCTGTATGTGCAGGCCGCCGCGGGCGTGGTTGCGGATTCGGTGCCCGAATCCGAATGGCAGGAAACCGAGAACAAGGCGCGCGCCGTGCTGCGCGCCGCCGAGCAGGTGCAGGACGGCCTCGACAGCGACTTCTGAGCGGAGAAAAGACCATGTTGCTCATGATCGACAACTACGATTCGTTTACCTACAACATCGTCCAGTACTTCGGCGAACTCGGCGAAGACGTTCACACGTACCGCAACGACGAAATCAGCATCGACGAAATCCGCAAGCTCAACCCCGCGCGGATCTGCCTCTCGCCCGGACCGAGCAACCCGCAGCACGCGGGCATCACGCTTGACGTGCTGCGCGAATTCGCAGGCAAGACGCCGATTCTCGGCGTGTGCCTCGGCCATCAGGCGATCGGCGAAGCGTTCGGCGGGCGCGTCGTGCGCGCGAAGACCATCATGCACGGCAAGGTGAGCCAGATCGAAACCGACTGCAAAGGCGTGTTCGCCGACCTGCCGAAGCACTTCAACGTCACGCGCTATCACTCGCTCGCCATCGAGCGCGAGTCGCTGCCCGACTGCCTCGAAGTGTCGGCCTGGACCGACGACGGCGAAATCATGGGCGTGCGTCACCGCGAGCTTGCGGTGGAAGGCGTGCAGTTCCATCCGGAATCGATTCTCTCGGAGCACGGCCATGCCCTCTTCGAGAATTTCCTGAAGCAAACCAAGAGCGCTTGACCCGGAGGCGACCATCATGATTACCCCGCAGGAAGCGCTTCAGCGCACGATCGAGCATCGCGAGATTTTTCACGACGAGATGCTCCACCTCATGCGCCTCATCATGCGCGGCGAGCTTTCGCCCGTGCAATCGGCGGCCATCCTCACCGGCCTGCGCGTGAAGAAGGAGACCATCGGCGAGATCACCGCCGCCGCGACGGTGATGCGCGAGTTCGCGAATCACGTCGAGGTGAAGGACAACTCGAACTTCATCGACATCGTCGGCACCGGCGGCGACGGCTCGCATACGTTCAATATCTCCACGGCTTCGATGTTCGTGGTCGCGGCGGCCGGCGCGAAGGTCGCGAAGCACGGCAACCGCGGCGTCTCGAGCAAGTCCGGCAGCGCCGACGTGCTCGAGGCACTCGGCGTGAACATCGACCTGCAGCCGGACCAGGTGGCCGCCTCGATCGCCGAAACGGGCATGGGCTTCATGTTCGCTCCCAACCACCATCCCGCGATGAAGAACATCGCCGCCGTGCGCCGCGAACTGGGTGTGCGCACGATCTTCAACATCCTCGGGCCGCTCACGAATCCGGCCGGCGCGCCCAATCAGCTGATGGGGGTGTTTCATCCGGACCTCGTCGGCATCCAGGTGCGCGTGATGGAGCGTCTTGGCGCAAAACACGTGTGCGTCGTATACGGCAAGGACGGCATGGACGAAGTCTCGCTCGGTGCGGCCACGCTCGTCGGCGAACTGAAGGACGGCCAGATTCGCGAGTACGAGATTCACCCCGAAGACTTCGGCATGCAGATGGTCTCGAACCGGTCGCTCAAGGTCGAAAACGCCGAAGAGTCGAAGACGATGCTGCTCGGCGCACTCTCGAACGAGGCGGGCACCGCGCGCGAGATCGTCACCCTGAACGCGGGCACGGCGCTCTACTCGGCGAACGTGGTGGACTCGATCGCAGAAGGCATCACGCTTGCGCGCGAGACGCTCGCCAGCGGCCGCGCGCGCGCCAAAGTCGACGAACTGGTACGCTTCACGCAACAGTTCAAACGCTGATCCAGCACCGTTTTTTGCCTCCGAACATATGAGTGACATCCTCGAAAAGATCATCGCGGTCAAGCGCGAAGAAGTGCGCGCCGCCGAGCAGAGCGCCCCGCTCGAAGAATTGCGTCTACAGGCGGGCACGCGCGACCTGCGCGACTTCGTCGGCGCCTTGCGCGCGAAGCACGACAACGGCCAGGCCGCCGTGATCGCCGAAGTGAAGAAGGCCAGTCCGTCGAAGGGCGTGCTGCGCGAAAACTTCCAGCCCGCCGAAATCGCGCGCTCGTACGCCGAGGGCGGCGCGGCCTGCCTCTCCGTGCTGACCGACGTGCAGTTCTTCCAGGGCAGCGCCGCTTACCTCGAAGCCGCGCGCGACGCGTGCAACCTGCCGGTGCTGCGCAAGGACTTCATCGTCGATCCGTATCAGGTCGTCGAAGCCCGCGCGATGGGCGCCGACGCGATCCTGCTGATCGCCGCCGCGCTCCAGCCAGGTGAAATGCGCGATCTCGAAGCGCTCGCGCATTCGCTCGGTCTCGCGGTGCTCGTCGAAGTGCACGACCGCGCCGAACTCACGCACGCGCTCACGCTGAAGACGCCGCTCATCGGCATCAACAATCGCAATCTGCGCACGTTCGAAACGACGCTGGAGACGACCATCGGCATGCTCGACGACGTGCCCGAAGACCGCATCGTCGTGACCGAGTCGGGCATTCTCTCGCGCGCGGACGTCGAGAAGATGCGCGCGCTTTCCGTGCACACGTTCCTCGTGGGCGAGGCGTTCATGCGCGCCGAACAGCCGGGCGCGGAACTCGCCCGCATGTTCTTCTGATCGCGCGCATCATGGGTATCGAACGCGAAATCAAGCTCGCACTGCCGCGCGACCAGGTGGACGCGGCGCGGCGCCTCTTCGAGACGCGCGCGGGCAAGCCGGGTCGCGCCATCCGGCTCGAAAACATCTACTTCGACACGCCGGCGCTTGCGCTCGCGCGCGCAAAGAGCGCGCTGCGCCTGCGCCGCGCGCCCGAAGGCTGGCTGCAGACGTTCAAGACCGTGGGTGTGGCGCAAAACGGGCTGCACGCGCGGCACGAATGGGAAATGCCGGTGGCGGGCGAAGCGCTCGAAATCGACCGGCTGCTGCACGAATGCGATGAAGCCGGTGTTTCGACGGCGCTCTCCGATGCCGCCGCGAACCTGATCCCGCTCTTTCGCACCGACTTCCAGCGCACGCTGTGGACGCTCGAAGTCGACGGCGCGCAAGTGGAAGCGGCCATCGATCAGGGCGAAGTCACCGCGGAAGTAAGCGGCGAAACGCGGCGCACGCCGATCTGCGAAATCGAACTCGAACTGAAGTCGGGCGACGAAGCGGCATTGCACACGCTCGCGGCGGAACTCGCGCAGGCGCTGCCAGGCCTTGCGCCGGACGACATCAGCAAGGCCCAGCGCGGCTACAAGCTGCGCGAAGGCTGAGGACGACGCGGCGCGGCCTCGGCGCGCCGCGCAAACGCGCCCACTTGCTCGAGGAAAGCGCGAAAAGGTGCTGTTAGTTGCAACATCAGCGCCGATGCCGCAAAAGGCCGCCCTGCCGCGCTCGCGCCGGATTGAATCGCCGCGCAATTGCTGCGACACTTGCCGCCCATGACCTCCACGAAACGCCCGCGCGTCGCGATGCCGGTGCAGGCCTCGCTGTTCGACGACTTTCTGTCCGACACGGCGCAAGGCACGCTCGACGAGCCGCCGCTGCCCGAAATCGACCCGCGCCAGATCACGATCTTCTCGCTGTTCGACGCCGACGAATTCCCGCCGCCCGAGCGCACGCACGCCGTTATGCCCGCCCCCGCCATGCCCCACGAACCCGCCATGCCGCTGGCCACCATCGACACCACGCGTCTTGAAGACCAGTTCGACGCGCTGCCCGCCGCCTGGCGCGAGCTGCTCGCGCCGTTCATCGCGAGCGACGCCTACGCGCCGCTGTGCCGCTTCGTCGACGACGAGCGGGCGGCCGGCAAGACCGTCTATCCCGCCGACGTATTCCGCGCGCTGCGCTTGACCTCGCCCGACGACGTGAAAGTCGTGATCCTCGGCCAGGACCCGTACCACGGCGAAGATCGCGGCACACCGCAGGCGCACGGCCTGGCGTTCTCGGTGCCGCCCTCGGTGCGCCCGCCGCCTTCGCTGCGCAACATCTTCAAGGAGATCGCGGCGAGCCTCGGCATTCAGGCGCCGACGCACGGCTGTCTCGACGCCTGGGCGCGCCAGGGCGTGCTGCTGCTGAACACGGTGCTGACCGTCGAGCGCGCGAGCGCCGCGAGCCACGCCAAGCGCGGCTGGGAGCGCTGCACCGACACGCTGATCGAGCAACTCGCCGCGCGCCACGAGCACCTCGTGTTCATGCTGTGGGGCGCGCACGCGCAGAACAAGCGCGCGCTACTCTCGGGTGCGCATTGCGTGCTCGAAGCGCCGCATCCGTCGCCGCTTTCCGCGCATCGCGGCTTTCTCGGCTGCGGGCATTTCGCGCAGGCCAACGACTATCTGCAGGCGCACGGCCGCCAGCCGATTGACTGGCGTTTGCCGGAGGAAGGCCTCGTGCTCGCCTGAGCCGCTTGAGCCTCGCGACGCGCGACGCGCAAAAAAACGCCACGAGATCGCTCTCGTGGCGTTTTTGTTTTTACCGCCGTCGATCGTGCTGCGCTTTACGCTGCAGCGATCGCCTCACGCGCGCCTGCGAGCGCGGCGCTTGCCGCGTCCGGGCCCATGTTCAGGCCTTCGGCGAAGATGAAATTCACGTCGGTCATGCCGAGGAAGCCGAGGAACGACTTCAGGTACGGCGTCTGGCTGTCGTGCGCGGTGCCTTGATATTTGCCGCCGCGTGCCGAAACGACATGGACCTTCTTGCCGTTCACGAGGCCTTCGGGACCGTTCGCGGTGTAGCGGAACGTGATGCCGGCGCGCGCGATCCAGTCGAAGTACGTCTTGAGCTGCGACGAGACGCCGAAGTTGTACATCGGCGCACCGATCACGATGATGTCCGCTGCCTGCAGTTCCGCGATCAGCGCTTCGCTGCGTGCGGCGATGGCCTGCTGCTCCGGCGTGCGCTGCTCGGCCGGCGTGAAGAACGCGCCGAGCACGGCGTCGTCGAGGTGCGGCAGCGGATCGGCTTGCAGGTTGCGCGTGACGACTTGCGCGCCCGGATTCGATTGTTGCAGCCTGGCCGTCAATTCGTTGACGAGCAGCGTCGACTGGGCGCCTTGCGAGCGGGCGGCGGAATTGATTTGCAGGATCGTGGTCATGGTGGCTCCTTCGGGTCTCAGTTGCGCAACGTTGCGCGAGTGAAGGCATTGTGTTTTTTTACCGCGCCCCGAAAAAGTAGTCCACCGACGACGGATTGTTGCAGCGATAGAACAATCCCCGGCATGAAAAAACGGCGTGGGATCCGTCACCCCACGCCGCTGAGGGTGCCCCGTGCCGCCGCGCCCCGCCCGGCGGCTTATGCCGCCAGCCAGCGCTCGCGCAATGCGCGCGCGGGCGTACGCTTGTCGGAGGCGGCGAGCTTGTAGCGCGCGACTTCGGGCGCATCGAGGGTCAGACGCGCGACGCGAAGCTCGTCGCGGCGGAACGCGTGGATGTCGACCTTCGTGCCCGGCTGGTAGCGCGAGAGCAGCGCGTCGAGATTCGAGCCCGTCACGCGCAGGCCGTCGAGCGCAACGAGCGCGTCGCCGGCCGAAAGCCCCGCCTTCTGGGCCGCGCCGCCTTCGTAGACCACGGCAAGCGTCGCCTCGGCACCGCCGCGCAGCCGCGCGCCGAGCGACGGCTTCGCGCCGCGCTCGGGCTCCCCTTCGAGCGTCACGCCGAACGGCTCGAACAGCGCCGCGAGCGGCAGGTCGCGCGTGCCGCGCACGGCGTCGCTGAAGAGCGCGCCCAGCTCCACGCCCGTCGCCTCGGCGATCAGCGCCTCGACATCGTCCTCGCCCACGCCCACCGGCTTGCCGCGATAGAAGTCGCGCCCATAGCGCTGCCACAACAGGCGCATGACGTCGTCGAGCGACTTGCGGCCGTTCGTCTGCGCGCGAATCGCGAGATCGAACGACAGCGCCACGAGCGAGCCTTTGGTGTAGTAGCTCACGATCGCATTCGACGCGTTCTCGTCCTGGCGGTAGTACTTCACCCATGCGTCGAACGAGCTTTCCGCGACGCTCTGCTTCAGGCGTCCCGCCCCGCGCAGCACGCCGGCGATCGTCTTGCCGAGCAGGCCGAAGTACTCGTCTGCGGAAATGAGCCCGCTGCGCACGAGCATGAGGTCGTCGTAGTACGACGTGAAGCCCTCGAACAGCCACAGCAGCGACGTGTAGTCCTCGCGCGTGAGGTCGTACGGCACGAACGCCGCGGGCTTGATGCGCTTCACGTTCCACGTGTGGAAGTATTCGTGGCTGCACAGGCCGAGATAGGTGCGATAGCCGTCCGACGTCTCAGGCTTGCCCTTCACCGGCAGGTCGGTGCGATTGCAGATCAGCGCCGTCGATGCGCGATGCTCGAGGCCGCCGTAACCGTCGCTCACGGCCTGCGTCATGAACACGTAGCGCTCCATCGGCGCGCGCTTCGTGCGCGGCTCGAACAGCGCGATTTGCGCCTCACAGATCTTCTTCAGGTCGGCGGCGAGACGCTCGGTGTCGAGCGCGACCACGCGGCCCGCGATCACGATGTCGTGCGGCACGCCGTGCGCCTTGAAGCTCGCGAGCGTGAACTCGCCGAGCGTGACCGGATGATCGATCAGTTCGTCGTAATTCGTGGCCGTGTACTCGCCGAAGCCGTAACGCTTGGTGCCGCGCGCTTCCGTGAGCGCCGTGCCCACGCGCCAGTGGCGGTAGGCGTGCCCGTCCGGACGCTGAATATCGACCGCGTGCTGCGCCTCCTCATGGCCGAGCGCCGCGAGAAACACGCTCGTGCCGTTGAAGAAGCCCACCGTGTCGTCGAGATGCGCCGCGCGCACCGACAGGTCCCACGCGTAGACCTCGTAGCGCAGCGTGAGCGCGCCCTTCACGGGCGCGGCCTGCCACGAGTGCTTGTCGGTCTTCGTCGCGCGCACCTTGCGGCCCGCGTCGTTGAAGGCGCGCAGCGTGACGATGTTGCGCGCGAACTCTCGCACCATGTAGCTGCCCGGGATCCACACGGGCAGCATGAAGCATTGGCCGTCCGGCGCGGGGTCTTCCACGGTGAGCGTCACCTCGAACAGATGCGCGGCGGGATTCTTCGGGACGATGGTGTATCGGATCGGCTTCATCGGCGGGATCGGTGAGAGATTCGGTCAGCAGACGCTGCAATGCAATTTCAGTATGCCCGGCGGAAAAAACGCACAAAAAGCGCCGGGCAAAAAAAGCACCGGCCGCGAAAGCGGCCGGCGGGTTCGGGCGTTGCTTCAGTGGGCGGCGCTCAGCGCCTTTTCGAGCCGGTCGCCGCTGACGGCACCGGGCAGCCGCGTGCCATCGGCGAGGATCACGGTGGGCGTGCCGGTCACGTTCATCTTCTGGCCGAGCGCGAGATTGCTGTCGATGGCGGCCGTGTCGCACGTGCCGGCTGCCGTAGGCGCCTTGCGGTCCACCATCCACGATTCCCACGCCTTGCCGCGGTCGGCCGAGCACCAGATCTGCTTGGCCTTCGCCGTCGAATCCGCCGAGAGCACCGGATACAGGAAGGTGTAGACCGTCACGTTGTCGATGGACCTGAGTGTGCTTTCGAGCTGATGGCAATACGGGCAGTTCGGGTCGGAAAACACGGCCATCTTGCGCTTGCCGTCGCCCTTCACGACCTTGACCGCGTTCTCGAGCGGCAGCTTCGAGAAATCGACCTTGTTGATTTCGTTCAGGCGCGCCTCGGTGAGATTGCGGTGCGCCTTGGTGTCGATGAGTTCGCCGTTGAGCACGTAGTCGCCGCTGGCGTCGCTGTAGACGATCTGCGTGCCGAGATTGATCTCGTAAAGGCCCGGCATGGGTGCCTTGGTGATGCCCTTGATATCGCTGGCGTCGATGCCGAGGCGCGTCTGCAGCGCCGACCTGATCTTGTCGGTGGTCTGGTCGGCCTGGGCCGAACAGCCGAGCGCCGAGGTGGCTACCGCGATCACGAGCGCGGCAAATCGAATACGCGTTTGCATGGGATGCATTCCTGATTCAGGCGCGCCGCGCAGGGGCGACGCGCGCAGAGTTCCGTTGAATGGCCGGAGCGGTAAGCGCCGCGGGCGCGGCCAATACGCCCATTCTAAGCCGCACTGGCCTCAAGCCACCGAAATGCCTGCTTGCGCAGGCGAGCCCGCTGATATTAGCCGAGCGCCGAGGCCACGAGCCAGCGCTTGAGCAGCGGCTGCGCGCCCACGAACGCCATACCCGTATTGCGTACCGCACGCGCGAGCGTGCCGGGCAACGCGAAGAGCCGCTGCAGACCGTCGGTGGCGACGACGAGCTTCTGGATGTCCTCACGGCGGCCGCGTTCGTAGCGGCGCAGCAGCACGATGTCGCCGAGATCGCGAAACGCCTCTTTCTTCGTGACCACGTCGACGAGCGCGGCCACGTCGCGCAAGCCGAGATTGACGCCCTGGCCTGCCAGCGGGTGAATCAGATGCGCGGCGTCGCCGACCAGCACGACGCGCGGCGCCACGAGCCGGTCGACGGTTTGCAGCGACAGCGGAAAGCCGCGCGCGGACGTAACGCATTCGAGCACGCCCAGCTGGCTTTGCGAGACGCGCTCGACTTCGGCGGCAAGCTGCGCCGGTTCGAGCTTGAGCAGTTCGTCGGCATGTTCGCTCTGCGCCGACCAGACGAGCGACACGTGCCGATCGGGCAGCGGCAGCAAGGCGACGATCTCGCCCTCGCGGAACCACTGGTAGGCCGTTTCGCCGTGTGGCTTTTCCGCCCGGAAGTTGGCGACCACGCCGGTTTGCCGGTAATCGCGCCGCTCGACCTTCGAGCCGATCTGCGCGCGCACCCACGAATGCGCGCCGTCCGCGCCGATCGCGAGGTCGGCTTCGATCGTGCGGCCGTTGGCGAGGCCGATCACGGCCGCGTCGGGTTTCACGTCGAGCGTCTCAGCACGCGTGTCGATCCACGCGAGATTGGGCTGGAAGTGCAGCGCGGCGTCGAGCGCGCGCTCGACGACCGACGACTCGGCAATCCAGGCCAGCTGCGCAACCGACGCCTGATAAGCCGAGAAGTGCAGCTCCGCCGCGGCGTCGCCGAACACGCGCATGTCGTAGACGGGCGTGAGGCGCGCGGCGTCGGCGGCCTGCCAGACCCGCAGCCGCTCGAACAGCGCCTGCGAACTGCGCGAAAAGGCGTACACGCGCGCGTCGAACACGGCCCCCGCGGGCAGCGGCGCGCACGGCTGCGCGAGCAGCGCCACGCGCAGGCCGCTCTGGCTCAGCGCGAGCGCCGCCGACTTGCCGACGAGCCCGCCGCCGATCACGGCGACATCAAAGGTCTGGTTGCTTGCAGTCATGCGCGCATTATAGCCGGGGGGCCTGTGTGGCCGGCCCGGACGGGCGCGGTGTTGCGGCGCAGCAAGGCGTTGCAGGAAGACGGCCCGGCGGCGCGGCGACACCCGCGGCTAACCCTCACGCGGACGAGGTTACAATTACGGTTTTCGTGACTCCCCGTCACGTCCCCCGACGTGCCACCTGCGCCGCCCCGCCCGCCGCTCCCGCTTTCGCGAGACGCCCGGCCCCGGGCGCTTCGCGCGCGGCGAGCCGCACGTCACCACCCTGACATGCAGAGATTTACATGAGCCTCCAATGCGGCATCGTCGGCTTGCCTAACGTCGGCAAGTCCACCCTCTTCAACGCGCTGACCAAGGCGGGCATCGCGGCCGAAAACTATCCGTTCTGCACGATCGAGCCCAACGTCGGCGTGGTAGAAGTGCCGGATCAGCGCCTGAAGGCTCTCGCCGAAATCGTCAAGCCCGAGCGCGTCGTGCCGGCCGTGGTCGAATTCGTCGACATCGCGGGTCTGGTCGCAGGTGCGAGCAAGGGCGAAGGCCTCGGCAACCAGTTTCTCGCGAACATCCGCGAAACCGATGCGATCACGCACGTCGTGCGCTGCTTCGAAGATGAAAACGTGATCCACGTGGCGGGCAAGATCGACCCGCTCGCCGACATCGAAGTCATCAATACCGAACTGGCGCTCGCCGACCTCGCCACCGTCGAGAAGGCGCTCACGCGCTACTCGAAGGCCGCGAAATCGGGCAACGACAAGGAAGCCGCGAAGCTCGTGGCCGTGCTGGAAAAGGTGCGCGCGCAACTCGATCAGGCAAAGCCCGTGCGCGGGCTCGCGCTGAGCGAGGACGAGCAGGCGCTGATCAAGCCCTTCTGCCTCATCACCGCGAAGAAGACCATGTACGTCGCGAACGTGAAGGAAGACGGCTTCGAGAACAACCCGCATCTGGAAGCCGTGCGCAAGTACGCTGAAGGCGAGAACTCGCCGGTCGTGGCCGTGTGCGCCGCGATCGAAGCCGAAATCGCCGACCTCGAAGACGAAGACAAGATCGCCTTCCTCGCCGACATGGGCATGGACGAGCCGGGCCTCGACCGCGTGATCCGCGCGGGCTTCAAGCTGCTCGGCCTGCAGACCTACTTCACGGCGGGCGTGAAGGAAGTGCGCGCGTGGACGATCCATGTCGGCGATACGGCCCCGCAAGCCGCCGGCGTGATCCACACCGACTTCGAGCGCGGCTTCATCCGCGCGCAGACCATCGCGTTCGACGACTACATCCAGTACAAGGGCGAATCCGGCGCGAAGGAAGCCGGCAAGATGCGCGCCGAAGGCAAGGAATATGTCGTGCACGACGGCGACGTGATGAACTTCCTGTTCAACGTTTAAGCGACACCTTTTTCTTCCCGTTTTCAAAAGACACTCTCATGGCCCAATACGTCTTCACCATGAACCGGGTCGGCAAGATCGTGCCGCCCAAGCGCCAGATCCTGAAGGACATCTCGCTGTCGTTCTTCCCCGGCGCGAAAATCGGCCTGCTCGGCCTGAACGGCTCGGGCAAGTCCACGCTCATCAAGATCATGGCCGGCGTCGACAAGGACATCGAAGGCGAAGCCACGCCGATGCCCAACCTGAACATCGGCTACTTGCCGCAGGAGCCGCAGCTCGATCCGGAAAAGACCGTGCGCGAAGCGGTCGAGGAAGGTCTGGGCGACGTGTTCAACGCACAGAAAAAGCTCGACGAGATCTATGCCGCGTACGCCGAACCGGACGCCGATTTCGACGCGCTGGCTGCCGAGCAGGCGAAGTACGAAGCGATCCTCGCGACGACCGACGGCAGCGCGGAACAGCAGATCGAAATCGCCGCCGACGCACTGCGCCTGCCGGCCTGGGACGCCAAGATCGGCAACCTGTCGGGCGGTGAAAAGCGCCGCGTCGCGCTGTGCAAGCTGCTGCTCGAAAAACCCGACATGCTGCTGCTCGACGAGCCGACCAACCACCTCGACGCCGAATCGGTAGAGTGGCTCGAGCAGTTCCTCACGCGCTTCCCGGGCACCGTGGTCGCCGTGACCCACGACCGCTACTTCCTCGATAACGCCGCCGAGTGGATTCTCGAACTCGACCGCGGCCACGGCATTCCCTGGAAGGGCAACTACTCCAGCTGGCTCGACCAGAAGGAAGAGCGCCTGAAGCAGGAAGAAGCGTCGGAATCGGCGCGCCAGAAGGCGATCAAGAAGGAACTGGAGTGGGTGCGCCAGAACCCGAAGGGCCGTCAGGCGAAGTCGAAGGCGCGTATTGCGCGCTTCGAGGAACTGTCGAGCTCGGAATACCAGAAGCGCAACGAAACGCAGGAAATCTTCATTCCGGCGGGCGAGCGTCTGGGCAACGAAGTCATCGAGTTCAAGAACGTCAGCAAGTCTTATGGCGACCGTCTGCTCATCGACGACCTGAGCTTCAAGATTCCCGCGGGCGCGATCGTCGGCATCATCGGGCCGAACGGCGCCGGCAAGTCGACGCTGTTCCGCATGCTCACGGGCAAGGAGCAGCCGGATTCGGGCGAAATCGTCCAGGGTCCGACCGTCAAGCTCGCCTACGTCGACCAGAGCCGCGACGCGCTGGCCGCCAACAAGACCGTGTTCGAGGAAATCTCGGGCGGCGCGGACGTGCTCACGGTGGGCAAGTACGAAACGCCGTCGCGCGCGTACATCGGCCGCTTCAACTTCAAGGGCGGCGATCAGCAGAAGATCGTCGGCAACCTCTCGGGTGGTGAGCGCGGCCGTCTGCACCTGGCCAAGACGCTGATCTCGGGCGGCAACGTCCTGCTGCTCGACGAACCGTCGAACGACCTCGACGTCGAAACGCTGCGCGCGCTCGAAGACGCCCTGCTCGAATTCGCGGGCTCGGTGATGGTGATTTCGCACGATCGCTGGTTCCTCGACCGTATCGCCACGCACATCCTCGCGTTCGAAGGCGACTCGCAGGTCACGTTCTTCGACGGCAACTACCAGGAGTACGAGGCCGACAAGATCAAGCGTCTCGGCGAAGAAGCTGCACGTCCGAAGCGTCTGCGCTACAAGCCGATCAGCCGCTAGGCAGGCGCGATCGATAGCAAACAACGGCGGCCCGCGGGCCGCCGTTGTCGTTTTGACCGGCACTGCTAGCACGCACGGCATGGCGGTTGCTCGAAAGCCGCTACGCTTAGGCTCACTTGGGGCTTGATCAAGCCCAGCTCCCGCGAGGAATTCCGTATGGCGATGCCGCTGCGCAATCGTGTTGTCCTCATCGTGGCGATCGTCGTCGCGCTGCTCGTGCTCGCGGCGCTGGGCACGCTCTACGCGCTGCAGCGCGAGGCAAAGGCGTACGTGGAGCGCGCGCTCGCGCCCGTCGGCACGGCCGCGAGCGTGAACGTGGCATTCAATCTCTCATACGTCGAGCTCACCGACGTGCGCCTGAAGCCGCCCCCGAACTGGCCGACTGCCGACACGCTGCGCGCCGCGCGCATCACGATCACGCCCGACTTGCGCGCGCTGATCTCGCACCGCGTCCATATTCGCGACGTCACGGTGAGCGATTTCACGATGACGGTGCTGCGCCGGGAAAGCGGCTCGATCCTGATCCTGCCGAATCTGCGAGAAGCGATGGCGCAAAGCGCCGCGCCCTCGAGAGGCGCGCAGGGCGAAAGCAGCCTGCCGCAGCAAAAGGTCATCGACCATATCGGCTTCGAGAACGGCACATTCGACTTCTACGACCGGTCGGTGAGCAATCCGCCTTGGCGCGTCACGGTGAACCGCGCGCAGGCGAGCGTCGACAATATCCAGCTGCCGGCGCTGACGGAGCCCACGCGCGTTTCGGTCGTGGGCAACGTCGTCGGCCCGGCGCACACAGGACGCGTCACTTTCGACGGCTGGATGCAAATCGCGAATAAAGACTCGCAACTCCGCACGACGCTGCGTGGCGTGGATGTGCGCACGATCGATCCCTATCTGCTTAAAAAGGCTGGCGCGAAGGCCAATGTGACGGGCGGCACACTCGACCTCGATCTCAACTCGACCGTGCGCGGCTATCACCTGCACGCGCCGGGCATCGTCACGCTGCACAACCTGCAACTCTCGGAAAGCGGCGACGCGGTGGACACCTTCCTGTCGATCCCGACGCGCGCCGCCGTGGCCGCATTGAAGGCGCACAAGGGTGAAATCACGCTGCATTTCGTGCTCGACGGCAACCTGCGCGACCCTAAATTCAAGCTGAACGAAAACCTGATGACGGAGTTGCGCGCAGGGTTTGCGCAGGCGCTCGGGGTGAGCGCGGAAGGGGTGGCGAAGGGCGCCGGGCAAACCGCAAAGGGTATCGCTGACGCGCTGCGCAGCCTGCTGCAGCCGGTGCCGGCGCCCGCTTCGAAATAGCGCGGGACGCCGGCTTTAGCCTGCCTGGTTGAGCTGCTTAGACCGGTAGGCCGAGTTCGCGCAGCTTCGCGTCGGTGGTGGCGTTGCTCGTGTGGTGCACGCCGTGCCAGCCGAGCGCCGTGGCCGCTGCGGCGTTGTGCGCGTTGTCGTCGATGAAAACGAGTTCCTCGGGCTTCACGCCCGGCAACTGTGCCTCGATGCGGCGGAACATCTCGTGGAAGATCGCCGGATCGGGCTTCACGAGCTTCACGTGGCCCGATACGACGATATCGCGGCAGCGCCGCAGGATGCCGAAGCGCTCCCACGCCCACGGAAACGTCTCGGCCGACCAGTTCGTGAGACCGAAGATCGGCATGCCGGCCGCCTCCAGGCGCTCGAATGTCGCGACGCCCCCGGCGAGCAAGCCGCCGATCATCTCGTGCCAGCGCTCGTAGAACGCGCGAATGAGCGCTTCGTGCTCGGGAAACGCGGCGACCAGTTCCTCCGTGCCCACGGCAATGGGCTCGCCGCCGTCCTGGCGGACCACCCAGTCCATCTTGCAGACGTGCGCGAGAAACCAGCGGCGCTCGTCGTCGTTGGGAATCAGCTTGCGATAGAGATACTCGGGGCTCCAGTCCACGAGCACCCCGCCGAAATCGAACACCACTGCCTTGATCGCCATGCGTTTCTCGCTCTGCTTGATCGCTATCCGATCGTTATCTGATCGTTCTCTGATTCGTTGTCGGGATGCCAGGGAAATCAGATCGGCTGCGTGCGCTTTTCGAGCCACGCGAGCGCATCGCCGCTCACGTGCGGCGCCACGCGCACGCGCACCGTCTGGTGGTACGCATTGAGCCACTCGCGCTCGTCCGCACGCAGGAGCGCGAGATCGATGCATCGCGTGTCGATCGGGCAGAGCGTAAGCGTCTCGAAGCTCAGGAACTCGCCGAACCCGGTAGTTTCGGCGCGCTGGTTGAGCACGAGATTCTCGATACGCACGCCCCATTTGCCCGGCCGGTAGATGCCCGGCTCGACCGAGGTGATCATGCCTTCTTCCATCGCGGTCCAGGGCTCGGCCGGCGCGTAGTGCGAAATGACCTGCGGACCTTCGTGCACGTTCAGGAAGTAGCCCACGCCGTGGCCCGTGCCGTGGCCGTAATCCGCGCCCGCTTCCCAGATCGGCGCGCGCGCAATCGCGTCGAGCATCGGCGAGCGAATGCCGCGCGGGAATTTCGCGCGCGAGAGCGCCATCATGCCCTTGAGCACGAGCGTGAAATCGCGCTTTTGCTCCGCACTCGGCGAGCCCACGGGCACGACGCGCGTGATGTCGGTGGTGCCGTCGAGGTACTGGCCGCCCGAGTCGATCAGCAGCAGGCCATTGCCTTCGATCACGCTATGCGACTCGGGCGTGGCGCGGTAGTGCGGCATCGCGCCGTTCGCGTTGAAGCCCGCGATGGTCGCGAACGACAGCGACTTGAAGCCCGCACGGCGCGCACGCGCGGCCGAAAGCTTTTCGTCGATGGTCAGCTCCGTGATGGTCTCGCGGCCGAGCGCCGCCTCGAACCACGCGAAGAATTCGGCGAGCGCCGCCCCGTCCTGCTCCATGGTCGCGCGCACGTGGTCGGCTTCGGCGGCGGTTTTGCGCGACTTGAAGAACGTGCTCGGATTGACCGACTCCACGAGCTTGACCGCCGACGACACCGCCTGCAGCAGGCCATACGTCACGCGGCGCGGATCGACAAGCAGCGCGGCCTTCGCGGGCAGCGCCGCGAGCGCGGTCGCGGCTTCGGCATACGGCGCGACGCGCACCTGGTCCTTCGCGAGCGACTGCACGAGCGCCTCGCTCACCTTGCCGTCGGCGACGAAGAGCGTCGCGTCGTCGGGTCCGATCAGCGCGTGCGCGACGAACACCGGGTTGTAGTTCACGTCCGCGCCGCGCAGGTTGAAGAGCCAGGCGAGGTCGTCGAGCGTGGAGATGAAGTGCCACTGCGCGCCCTTCTCCTGCATCGCGCGGCGCAGCTGGTCGAGCTTGCCGGCGCGGCTCGTGTCGGCGTGCGGCGCGACGTGCTCGTAGACGGGCTCGAGCGGCAGCGACGGGCGGCCTTGCCAGACATCGTCGAGCAGATCGAGGTCCGTGCGCAGCGCGACATCGCGCGCCTCGAGCGCCTCGGCCAGCGCGCGCGCCGAGGCGACGCCGAGCACCGCGCCGTCCACGGCCACCGCGCCGCCCGCACTCACGTTCTGTGCGAGCCAGTCGATGTGCGGCGCGCTCTGCTGGCCGCCCATCATCTTCATGAGCGCGATGCCGGTGCCGGCCAGTTGCTGCTCGGCCTGCACCCAGTAGCGGCTGTCCACCCACACGCCCGCGAAATCCTTCGTCACCACGAGCGTGCCCACCGAGCCGGTGAAGCCCGAAAGCCACTCGCGCCCCTGCCAGCGGCGCGGCAGGTACTCGGACAGATGGGGATCGGCGGAGGGCACGAGGGCGGCATCCACGCCGGCACGCGTCATCGCGGCGCGCAGGGCGGCAATGCGTTCGGGAATCGAGGAGGTTTCGGGGAGTCGGGCGTTCATGTTTTCACCTGCAAAGAATTCGAAGCGGAAGATCGGGGTTCGGCCAAAGGCTGCGTCTCTGAGGACCGGCTGTACGTGACTAGCTGCGCCGCGCGCGCAGTGCCACGCTCACGCCCACGAAAACGAGCGCGAGCGCCGTGCAAAGCGGCCACTGGAGCAACTCCCCATCGTAGAAAAGGCCGGTCGCATTGCCCGCCGCGTTCGCGAGCGCCGCGCCGAGCACGCCGGCCACGGCCGCCAGCGCGAGTCCGTGACGTGCGGCGCGGCGCAGGGGATGGAGCCACCACCCCGCACAGCCCACCGCCAGACCAAGAATGACGATACCGGGCCAGCCCATTAAGGACTTGTCCTATAGGTTTTCGGATAAGTCCGATAGGACCGCCGAAGCACGAGAGCTAGCATTTGTAGCCTGATTAGTCTCTATTAAAACTGGAAAACGGTCGGCTCGGCGCTTCCCGCGTAGCGGTTGAGTGTAGGGGGCGGGATTGCGCAAGGCAAGCGCGTCCGGGCCGCCCCAGCCGCACTCTCTCGTATGCGAATCGCCCTTGTCGAACCGGACACCCGTCAGGCCGAAACCCTCGTCCGCCTGCTCATTGCGGGCGGGCACGCGTGCCACCACTTCCCGCTTGGCGCACAACTCTTCGAAACGCTCGAACAGGAAACCTTCGACCTGCTGATCACAGCGTGGTGCTGCGGCGACGTCGGCGCCGACGACCTCATCCCCCAGGCGCGCAAGCTGCTGCCGGGTCTGCCCGCAATCGCGCTGATGCTCGCGCCCCATGAAAGCGAAATCGTCGCGAGCCTGCAAGCCGGCGCGGACGACTGCATCGCCAAGCCCGTGCGCGGCCCCGAAATGCTCGCGCGCATCGACGCGCTCCTGCGCCGCGCCGGCGTGCGCCGGCCGCGCAACCGCGCCCGCCATGGCTTCGGCGACTACCTCTTCGATTCCGGCCGCTACGAAGTGTCGTTTCGGGGTCAAACCGTCACGCTCACGCCCAAGGAATACCGTTTCGCGCTGCTGCTCTTCACCAATGCATCGCGCCCCGTTTCACGGGCGCGCATTCTCGAAACCGTGTGGAATCTGAACCGCGACGTTCGGTCGCGCACGCTCGACACCCACGCCTCCCGGCT
Source organism: Paraburkholderia sp. EG287B (assembly GCF_040965595.1). Lineage (NCBI taxonomy): Bacteria > Pseudomonadati > Pseudomonadota > Betaproteobacteria > Burkholderiales > Burkholderiaceae > Paraburkholderia > Paraburkholderia sp. EG287B. The sequence continues at coordinate 125,361 of NZ_JBFRCG010000021.1, read as the reverse complement.
GCGCAGCAAATTGCAGCTCGGGCCCGAGCACGGCTGGCGTTTGACCACGTTGTATGGCTATGGCTACCAGCTCGAACGGCTCCCCATATCACCTGCTGGAGTGTCGGACTCTGTCGGCGCGAATGTCGGAAGCGAGGAAAAGTTATAATATCCGCCTAAATCTCGCCCCCATGGTATGCAGCTTCTAACGATCGGAATCAATCACCACACCGCGCCCGTCGCCTTGCGCGAACGCGTGGCGTTTCCGCTCGAACAGATCAAGCCCGCGCTCGCCCTGTTCAAGGAAGCGTGGTCCGCCAGGCGTTCGCTGAGCGCGCCGGAAGCCGCCATTCTCTCCACCTGCAACCGCACCGAGCTCTACTGCGCGACCGACGCGCAAAGCTCGCGCGACGCCGCCGTGAGCTGGCTCTCGCACTATCACGGCATCCGCGAAGAGGAACTTGCGCCGCACGTCTATACGCTGCCGCAGTCCGAAGCGGTGCGTCATGCGTTCCGGGTGGCTTCGGGGCTCGATTCGATGGTGCTGGGCGAGACGCAGATCGTCGGCCAGATGAAGACGGCGGTACGCGCCGCGACCGAGGCCGGCGCACTCGGCACCTATTTGAACCAGTTGTTCCAGCGCACCTTCGCCGTGGCGAAGGAAGTGCGCAGCACGACCGAGATCGGCGCGCAGTCGGTGTCGATGGCCGCTGCCGCCGTGCGCCTCGCGCAGCGCATCTTCGACAAGATCGCCAACCAGCGCGTGCTCTTCATCGGCGCGGGCGAGATGATCGAACTGTGCGCCGCGCACTTCGCCGCGCAGCAGCCGCGCGAACTCGTGGTCGCCAACCGCACCGCCGAGCGCGGGCGCTACGTTGCGGAACGCTTCGGCGGCCGCTCCATTCCGCTCTCCGACCTGCCCGCGCGCATGCACGAGTTCGACATCATCGTCTCGTGCACGGCGTCCACGCTTCCGATCATCGGTCTCGGCGCGGTGGAGCGCGCAGTGAAGGCGCGCCGTCACCGCCCCATTTTCATGGTCGACCTCGCGGTGCCCCGCGACATCGAGCCCGAAGTCGCCCAGCTCGAAGATGTCTTCCTCTACACCGTCGACGATCTCGGCACGATCGTGCGCGAAGGCAATGCCTCGCGCCAGGCCGCCGTCGCGCAGGCCGAAACGATCATCGAGTCGCGCGTGGCGAACTTCATGCAGTGGCTCGACTCGCGCAGCATCGTGCCGGTCATCCGCCACATGCACACCCAGGCCGACGCGCTGCGTCGCGCCGAGCTCGAACGCGCCCGCAAAATGCTGGCGCGCGGCGACGACCCGTCGGCCGTGCTCGAAGCGCTCTCGCAGTCGCTCACCAACAAGCTGATCCACGGTCCGACGCATGCGCTCAACACGTCGAGCGGCGATCAGCGCGATTCGCTCATCGAACTGATGGGCGGCTTTTACCGCCACGGCCAGCCGGCCAGGACAGACGACGCCGCGCAGCCCGCGGCGGACGTCACCACCTCGCCGCGTTCCGCCGGCTCTTCCGACTCGTCAGACTCGTCCGGTAGCTCGGACCGTTAGCGACGTTCGCGGTCGGGCGCGCGCCATGCGTGCCCTGCACGACCGGGCCACCCGCCCGCCTCTTCTCTCTCGCAGTCCTATCCGGAGCCCGCTCCGCACCGCCCGATGAAAACGAGCATGCAATCGAAGCTCGACCAGCTGACTACGCGCCTGGCCGAGCTGAACGACCTGTTGAGCCGTCCCGACGTGACCTCGAACCGCGACCAGTACCGCAAGCTCACGCGCGAGCATGCGGAACTGGGGCCCGTGGTCGAGCACTACGGACAGTGGCGTCAGGCCAAGGACGACGAGGCCGCGGCGAAAGACCTGCTCTCCGATGCCTCGATGCGCGACTTCGCCGAAGAAGAGGTGAAAGCGTCGCGCGAGCGCATGGCGCAGCTCCAGCACGAATTGCAGATGATGCTGCTGCCGAAGGACCCCAATGACGACCGCAACGTGTTCCTCGAAATCCGCGCGGGCACGGGCGGCGACGAGTCGGCCCTGTTCGCGGGTGACCTGCTGCGCATGTATCTGCGCTACGCGGAGCGCAACCGCTGGCAGATCGAGATGATGTCGGCGAGCGAGTCGGATCTGGGCGGCTACAAGGAAGTGATCGTGCGCATTGCAGGCGAAGCGGCGTACTCGAAGCTCAAGTTCGAGTCGGGCGGCCATCGCGTGCAGCGCGTGCCCGCCACCGAAACGCAGGGCCGCATCCACACGTCGGCCTGCACGGTCGCGGTGATGCCGGAAGCCGACGAAATCGGCGAAGTGGAGATCAATCCCGCCGACCTGCGCATCGATACCTTCCGTGCCTCGGGCGCGGGCGGCCAGCACATCAACAAGACCGATTCGGCCGTGCGCGTGACGCACCTGCCGACCGGCATCGTCGTGGAGTGCCAGGACGACCGCTCGCAGCACAAGAACAAGGACCGCGCGCTCAAGGTGCTCGCCGCGCGCATCAAGGACAAGCAGTACCAGGAGCAGCACGCCAAGGAAGCGGCGACGCGCAAGAGCCTCGTGGGCTCGGGCGACCGCTCGGAGCGCATTCGCACCTACAACTTCCCGCAGGGGCGGCTCACCGATCACCGCATCAATCTCACGCTCTATCGCCTCGAAGCGATCATGGACGGCGACCTCGGCGAACTGATCGGCGCGCTCGTCTCCGAACATCAGGCCGAGCAGCTCGCCTCGCTCGGCGACGCCGATTGAGCGCGCAAGAGCCATGAGCGAAGCCGTTACCGCCGAGGCGCTGCTGCGCGCCACGCCGCTGCCCGCGCTCGAAGCGCGCATTCTGCTGATGCACGTGCTCGGCTGGCGCCGCACCGAACTCATCACGCGCGGCGATCAGGCGCTCGACGCGGCCCGCGTGGACGCCTACCGCGCGCTCGAAGCGCGCCGCGTGCGTGGCGAGCCGATCGCGCAGCTCGTGGGCGCGCGCGAATTTTACGGCCTCGACTTCGATGTGACGCCCGACGTGCTGATTCCGCGCCCCGATACCGAACTGCTGGTGGAAACGGCGCTCGCGGCGCTCGAAGGCGTCGCACAGCCGCGCGTGCTCGACCTCGGCACCGGCAGCGGCGCGATTGCCGTGGCGCTCGCCGCGGCACGCCCCGATGCACGCGTCTGGGCCGTCGATCGCTCGGCGACCGCGCTCGAGGTGGCGGCGCGCAACGCCGCGAAGCTGCTCGACGCCCAGCGTTCTGGCGGCCCGCTCGCGTTCGTGGCGGGCAACTGGTACGACCCGCTCGATGCGGCGCTGCGATTCGAGGCGATCGTGAGCAATCCGCCGTATATCGCCAGCGGCGATCCGCATCTCGAACAAGGCGACCTGCGCTTCGAGCCGCGCGGCGCACTCACCGACGAAGCCGACGGCCTCACCGCCCTGCGCGCGATCGTCGCGGGCGCACCGGCCCGGCTCGCGCCGGGCGGCGTGCTCTGGATGGAGCACGGCTACGACCAGGCGGCCGCCGTCCGGGCGTTGCTGGAAAGCGCCGGTTTTGGGGACGTGCGCTCCGAGCGCGATCTGGCCGGCATCGAACGCATCAGCGGGGGCCGTCTACCGTAGCCCGCCGGCCAGGCACGCTCCCGGCAACGCCGGGCTTGCACGGGCGAAATCCGCTATCATTTCATCCTGCATTCCAACGTATTCAGCATCAATTCAATCGCAAGGTCAGTCATGGACACCCAACAACGCATCAAGCAGATCGTCGACGAAAACGCCGTCGTCCTCTTCATGAAGGGCAACGCGCAGTTCCCGATGTGTGGCTTCTCCGGTCGCGCGGTGCAGATCCTGAAAGCCTGCGGCGTCGATCAGTTCAAGACCGTCAACGTGCTCGAGGACGACGAAGTCCGTCAGGGCATCAAGGAATTCTCGAACTGGCCGACCATCCCGCAGCTCTACGTGAAGGGCGAGTTCATCGGCGGCTCGGACATCATGATGGAGATGTACCAGAACGGCGAGCTGCAGCAGCTCTTCGCCGCGGCGTAATCGCCAGCCACGGGGCGGCATCGGGCGCACGACGTTGCGCCTGTTGCGCCCCGAGCGCCCGGTATGCAACGCCGGCGCTTTTTCAAGAGGCGCATTCGCCTCGACCTCGCCTCGCCTTCGCTTCGACTCCCGCCTGACGTGAATACCGCCCTTCCTGCCTCGTCCGCTATCGCACAAGTGCCGCAACGCCGGCTGATCGTCGCGATCACGGGGGCCACGGGCGCGATCTACGGCGTGCGCATGCTCGACATGCTGCGGCGTCTGGGCGGCGTCGAAACGCATCTGCTCGTTTCTGCGGCCGGCTGGCTCAACATCCAGCACGAGCTGCAGCTCAGCAAGGACGATCTGCACGCGCGCGCCGATGTCGTGCATTCCGTGCGCGACGTCGGCGCGACCATCGCTTCGGGCTCGTTCGCGACCGACGGCATGATCGTCGCGCCCTGCTCGATGAAGACGCTCGCGAGCGTCGCCCACGGTCTCTCCGACAACCTGATCGCACGCGCCGCCGACGTCACGCTCAAGGAACGCCGCCGTCTCGTGCTGCTCGTGCGCGAAACGCCGTTCAACCTCGCGCATCTGCGCAACATGACGGCCGTGACCGAAATGGGCGGCGTGATCTTCCCGCCATTGCCGGCCTTCTACAACCAGCCGGCTTCGATCGACGAGATGGTCGATCACACGGTCGCACGCGTGCTCGACCTGTTCGCGCTCGGGCCCGCGCTCTCGCCCGCCTGGCCGGGGCTGCGCGGCACCGACGAATAAGCGCCGGGCGCATCCTCGCACGCAGCGCCGATTATCAATATCGGCGACACAATCAAATCCGTTCCCCCCGTTTAATTCGCGACGGTAGGGTCTTATATTGATCGCAATACGATACTTTCGGACCGCCCTGGCGCGGTCAGCCCACGATCATGACCACCCGCACGCCTAGCCTCTTCCTCTCGCACGGCGCTCCGACGCTGCCGATCGACCCGTCGCTGCCTTCCGGCGGCTTCACCGTGCTCTCGGAGCATTTGCCGCGTCCGCAGTCGGTGCTCATGCTCTCGGCGCATTGGGGCACGATGCGCCCCGTGGTCAGCACGGCCACACAGCCTCAGACGATCCACGACTTCTACGGCTTTCCGCGTGCGCTCTACGAGATCCAGTATCCGGCGCCGGGCGCGCCCGAGATGGCGCAGCGCGCGGCGGCGCTGCTGCGCGAGCAAGGCGTTCCCGTCGATGAGGAAGCGCACGGCCTCGACCATGGCGCGTGGGTGCCCATGCTGCTGATGTTCCCCGACGCGAACGTGCCCGTCGCCCAGCTTTCGATCCAGCCGCGCGCCGACGCCGCGCATCACTTCGCGCTTGGCCGTGCGCTGCGCTCGCTGCGCGATGAAGGCGTGATGGTGATCGGTTCGGGCCAGATCACCCATAACCTGCGCGAGGCGGACTTCTCGGCGCGGCCGGAAGACGCCGATCCGCGCGTGGCCGAGTTCACGCAATGGTTCGAGAATCACCTCGCCGCGCGCGACATCGACGCGTTGCTCGACTACCGCCGGCGCGCCCCGCACGCGGTGCTCATGCACCCCACCGACGAGCATCTGCTGCCCGTCTTCGCGGCGCTCGGCGCAGCCGACGACGACTACACGCTCGGCGTGCAGTCGCTAGGCACCTACCAGCGCGCGCTCGCGATGACGAATTACGTGTTCGGCAGCGCCGTGCAATAAAGCCGCCGCGAGCCGCCACGCCGGCTTCGCTTGCGCTCCAAAAGCAAAAAAGCCCGCCTGAATCGCTTCAGGCGGGCTTTTTGTATTGCGCATCGATTGGTTCGACACGCAGGTTCGACACTTAGTGCGCGCCGATGCCTTCGAGGACTTCGTCGTGCTCCTGGCGTTCCGCGAGGTACGGCGAGCGATAGCCCGAATTCACGCCCCAGTAATAGAACACCAGCGAGACCAGCGCGACGACCAGCATGTCCCAGCCGTACGGAAGCAGACCGGCGCCGCCGAACTGCTTGCTGCCGACGAGCGAGAGGAGCGCCATGATCGGCAGGTACGCGCACAGCCACCATGCGGCCTTCAGATCCTGGCCCCAGCCTTCAAAGCCCTGCTTGCTCTGGAAGTAGAAGTACACCGGCAGCGCGACGACCATCAGCAGAATGATTTCGCCGGTCAGCGGCCACTTCGCCCAGTACAGGATCATCGATGCGCAGACGAATGCGAACGGCGCGATCACCTTCATGAACGGCACGGAGAGCGGGCGCTCGATGTCCGTGGCGGCGCGCTTGAGCGCCATCAGGCTGATCGGACCCGTGAGGTACGAAATCACCGTCGCCACCGAGATCACCGCCGCGAGCGAACTCCAGCCGCGGAAGAAGAACATGAAGATGAACGAGACGAGCAGGTTGAACCACATCGCGTTGCGCGGCACGCCGTAGAACGGGTGCACGTTGCCGAACATCTTCGGCATCGTGTTGTTGCGCTCCATCGCGTAGATCATGCGCGAGGTCGTCGCCATGTAGGTCGTACCGGTGCCGCTCGGGCTCACGAATGCGTCGACGTACAGCAGGATCGCGAGCCAGTTCAGGTTCAGCGCGATCGCGAGTTCCGCAAACGGCGACTTGAAGTTGAACGTGTTCCAGCCCTTCGCGACGTCGGCCGGATTGACCGCGCCGATATAGGCGACCTGCAGCAGCACGTAGATCACGAGTGCGCAGAGGATCGAGCCGATCACTGCGAACGGCACGCTCTTGGCCGGATTGCGCGCTTCACCCGCGAGGTTGATCGGGCTCTGGAAGCCGTTGAACGCGAACACGATGCCGCTCGTGGCAACCGCCGTGAACACCGCCGACCAGCCATAGGGGGCGAACGAGGTCGTCTGGCCGAAGTTTTCCTGGTGGAAGCTACCCGCCATCAGGCCGATGATCGTCAGACCCGGGATGATGAACTTGAAGATCGTGATCGCGCTGTTGGCACGCGCGAACAGCTTCACGCCCCAATAGTTGAGCATGAAGTAGATGATCACGAGAATCGCCGAGAGTCCGAGCCCTGAATGCGTCAATGACCCGTCGACGAAGAGCGCGTGCGCCCACTCATAGGGCCAGGTGCTCATGTACTGGATCGAGGCTTCGGCTTCGATCGGGATCACCGAGACAATGGCGATCCAGTTTGCCCACGCGCTGATGAAACCCACCAGTGCGCCGTGCGAGTAGCGGGCGTAGCGGACCATACCGCCCGACTCCGGGAACATCGCACCGAGTTCGGCGTAGGTGAGCGCGATGGCCAGAATGACCACGGCGCCGATGATCCAGGCGCAAACGGCCGCCGGACCTGCAATTTTCGCCGCCTTCCACGCGCCGAACAGCCAGCCCGAACCGATGATCGATCCGAGGCCGGTGAACATCAGCGCAAACGGGCCGATGTTCCGTTGAATAGAACTTTTCACGTCTTCTCCTGTTTCAAGAGCAGATCGACAACGCTTTTATCCCGTCTGTTGTGCGGGCGGGTTTGCTGCGGTTGTCGTACCTCCACACAAAAGATTGCGCCTGTAGGCGCAACTCCTGCGCGGCGCGTAGTTTAACCGGTTGCACCACGCAAGGGCGTCAAAAACGACCGCCTAATACAAAAAAGTCATTTGCTTATCAAGGTTTGTAAGGGTTCGTTTCGACCCTGTCGCAAAAAAATACGCACTTTCCCGGAGACCTAGTTGACCTTCCTGCCAATTAGCCGTATAAAGTTCGGGCAGGATTTCAAGCGGCGAGTGTGAATAGGTCTTTCGTAGTTCGCCCATCAACGGTACTCCGGCTGGTCCCATACCCCTTCCTTGATTTTCGTGCACCTCTCTCATTCATTTTTAGGAAAGTAATATGGAAACCGGTACCGTCAAGTGGTTCAATGACGCTAAGGGCTTTGGCTTTATCACTCCGGACGGCGGCGGCGAAGACCTGTTCGCGCACTTCTCGGAAATCAAGGTTGACGGCTTCAAGACGCTGCAAGAGAACCAAAAGGTTCAATTCGAAGTGCGCACGGGCCCGAAGGGCAAGCAAGCTGCCAACATCAAGCCGGTCTAAGTACTGCGCTCATCGGTCTGCTACGGCTTACAGGACCTGAACGCAGCTTCTGCGTAGTGCCTGACTAGCAAGCTTACCGAAAAACCCCACGCTTCTTCCGGAAGGTGGGGTTTTTTCTTGTCTGGCGCTTTAGCGCGAGGTTTAGGCGCCCCGCGCGTTTAGCCGAACAGGCGCTGCGCGTGAATGCCTAGGCCCGTCGCCACGCTGGCGAGACGGTCGCCGAACACGGCCTGCGACTGCGGAAACGCCTCCGCCAGCGCCTGCGTCAGGAACAAGAGGCCGGTCGAGCCGCCCGTGAAGTAAAGCGCGCTCACCTGAGCCGGCGCGACACCCGCTGCCTGCACGGTTTCACGCGCGGCCTGCACGATGCGCCGCGTCTCCTCGCGCCCCGCCTCGACGAGTTGCGTGTCGCCGAACGCCAGACGCAAGTCCACCTCGACGGCTTCGAGGTCGATCATCGTCTCCCCACCCGCCGAAACGCCGATCTTCGCCTCCTCGGCGCGCGCCGTGAGCGCGTGACCCAGACGCTCGTCGACCACCCGCATCAGCCGGTCGTGATGGCGCGTCTCGGTGTACAGATGGCGCATGAGCTTCAGTTCGGTCGCGCGCCTCGGCGTGTAGATCGTGTTGATGAGGTGCCACGTCGCCAGATCGAAGTAGATGCGGTTCGGCACCTCGCGGCCTTCGGGGTCGAGCGACTGGTAGCCCAGTTCGCGCAGGATGGTCGCGAGTTCGACGCGGCGGTCGAAGTCGGTGCCCGCCACGTGCACGCCGTGGTGCGCGAGCACGTCGTCCTTGCGTTCGAGCCGCGCCATGCGATCGGGCCCCACGCGCACGAGCGAGAAGTCCGACGTGCCGCCGCCAATGTCGGCGACGAGCACAAGCCCCTCTTGCGCGAGGCGCGACTCGTAGTCGAACGCCGCCGCGATCGGCTCGTACTGGAACTCGATCTCGCGAAAGCCCACCCGGCGCGCCGCGGCTTCGAGCTGGTCCTGGGCGAGTTGGTCGGCGCGCGGGTCTTCATCGACGAAGAACACCGGACGGCCCAGCACCGCGCGCGTGATCGGCGTACCCGAGCAACGCTCGGCGCTGCGCTTCAGGTGCTCCAGAAAGATCGTGATGATCTCGGTATAGGGCATCGCGCTGCCGTCGCCGAGGTCGGTCGTGCTCTCGGCGAGCGGCGAGCCGAGGATGCTCTTCATCGAGCGCATCAGCCGGCCGTCGAAGCCGTCGATATAGGACGCGAGCGCCGCACGGCCGAATTCGCGGGTGTGCTCGTCGACGTTGAAGAACACCGCCGTCGGCAACGTGGTGTGCGCGCCTTCCACCGGCGCGAGGCGCATCGCGCCGTCGGCCGCTGCCGGGAGCGCCACCGCCGAATTGGAGGTTCCGAAGTCAATCGCGCAGAAGCTGGTCATGGCAAGAGCGCGCCGCAGCGAGTGCGCGCGCAGGAGAGGAAAGGTCGGGGGGATCGGCTTTGTAGCACGAAAGCGCGGCGCGGGGCAACCGCGGGCCCACGATGCGACCCCGCAAGAAATAAACGCGCGGGCCATGCCGCGCGTTTATTGCTAAAGCTCGCAGCCTCTCATGGGCGCGGGGCTTCTCCCGACTCAGCCCTTGAACGGCTGCTTCCAGGCGTTCGCGTAGGCGATCTCGCCCATCGCCGAGCGCGTGCGTTCCGCCTTTTCACGGTCGCGCAGCACGGGCTCGAGCTTCTCGGCTTCGCCATAGTGGCCGATCGAGATGATCGAAAGCGGCTCCACGTCGTGCGGCAGCGCGAATTCCGTGCGGAACGCCTGCACGTCGAAACCGCTCATCTGGTGCGCCGCGAGACCCAGCGCATGCGCCTGGAGCACGAGCGACATGGCAGCGGCGCCCGCATCGTATTGCGCCGTGCGATTCACTTCGCCCTTGGCGTTGAGCGTGTGTGCCGTCACCGCGATCAGCACCGATGCCGGCGCGTTCCACTGCTGGTTGAACGGCACGAGCGTCGCGAATGCGCGCTTGAACGCGATTTCGTCGGCGCTGCGGTCGAACACGATAAAGCGCCACGGCTGCAGGTTGTAGCCCGAGGGCGCCCAGCGCGCCGCCTCGATCACCGCGTGCAGCGCCTCGCGGCTCACCGGCTCGCTCGAATAGGCGCGCGGGCTCCAGCGGCCGGCGATGAGTTCGTGAATGGGCACGGCTGTCGGTGCGGGTTTGTGCTTCGTCATGCCTTGTGTGTCCTTGGGGTGGCGGGCGGCTTGCCCGGGGGTCACTAGAATAACCGCAGCGCGTGAAATACGCTCAAACGCAACGGGCGACGCATGAGCGTCGCCCGTCGGGGTGCGCCGAAGTTCGAACCGGCGCGGTGCAGCGGCGGCGGCCGCGTCAGGCCGTTTGCACGCCCAAGGCGCGCGGCCCGCGGTTGATGCGCAGCACGAGGAACGACGCCACGAGGCACAGGCCGCCCGAAATCATCGACGCCACCGTATAGGTGCCGAGGCTCGAGCGCAGCAGGCCCGCGCCGAACGCCGCGAATGCCGCGCCGAGCTGATGGCCCGCCACGACCCAGCCGAACACGATCGGCGCGCGCTCCTTGCCGAACACATCGGTGGCGAGCCGTACGGTCGGCGGCACCGTCGCGATCCAGTCGAGGCCGTAGAACACCGCGAAAATCGGCAGCCCGAAGAAGTCGATGCCGAACGCGTGCGGCAAATAGATCAGCGAAAGTCCGCGCAGTCCGTAGTACCAGAACAGCAGCAAGCGGCTATTGAAACGGTCCGAGAGCCAGCCCGAGAGTGTCGTGCCGAACAGGTCGAAAATGCCCATCGTCGCGAGCAGCGAGGCGCCCTGTACTTCGGTCATGCCGTAGTCGCCGCACATGGCGATGAGGTGCGTGCCCACGTAGCCGTTCGTGCTCGCGCCGCAGATGAAGAAGCTGAAGAACAGCAGCCAGAAGTCACGCGTGCGGCTCGCCGAGAAGAGCGCGTCGAACGCGATCTTCAGCGGATTCTGATGCGGCGCGGGCGGCGCGACGGGGGTGCTCTCGTCCTCGCCGAACGGACGCAGATTCACGCTCGCGGGCTGCTCGGGCAGCAGGAACAGCACGAGCGGCAGCACCGCGGCGGCGGCCACCGCGACCACGAGCACCACCGACTGCCAGCCGTGCTTCTCCACGATCGCCGCGAGGAGCGGCAGGAACACGAGCTGGCCCGTGGCCGAACTCGCGGTGAGGATGCCCATGGCGAGCCCGCGATGCGAGTGGAACCAGCGCGTGACGACGGTCGCCGAGAGCGAGAGCGCCGCAACGCCGGTGGCGCCGCCCACCATCACGCCCCAGATCAGGATCATCTGCCACGGATGCGTCATCAGCGCGGAAAGCGCCACGCCCGCCGCCATGGTGCCGAGCGCCGCGAGCAGCGTAGGACGCACGCCGAAGCGCTGCATGGCCGCCGCCGCAAACGGGCCCATGAGGCCGTAGAGCGCGATATTCACGGAGATGGCGAGCGAGATCGTCGCCCGGCTCCAGCCGAACTGATGCTCGAGCGGCACCATCATCACGCTGGGCGTCGCACGCGTGCCGGCGGCCGCCAGCAGCACCAGAAACACCACCGCCACGACGAGCCATCCGTAGTGGAAACGCCCGACTATTCGCCTCGCTGCCCAGTCCATTGGTGCTCCTGTCACGGCGCGCCAGATTCGACACGCCGATGTTTTCGTTGGCATGACCGCTCGCTGCGACGATTCGCCATCGCTCGATTGTTACCGATCGGTCACAAGTGTGTTGCGATACTAGTTACCGCTCGGTAACATGTCAAGCAATCACCCTGATCGCGAGATGCCCTCATGAAACACGAAGGCCACGACGAAACCGCCACCGCCGCTGCCCGCACGCCCCGCCCCCGCGCGCAGACGGCTGGCGCACGCGCGCAAGAGCACCTGCTGCGCGCCGCCGACGAGCTGTTTTACCGCGAGGGCGTGCGCGCGGTCGGCATCGAGGCGGTGGTCGAGCGCGCCGGCGTCAACAAGATGAGCCTCTACCGGCAGTTTTCGTCGAAGGACGATCTCGTCGTCGCCTACCTGCAGCGCTGCGACGTGCGCTTTTTCGAGCGCTTCGACGAAAGTCTCGCGAAGCATCCGGGCGAGCCGGCGAAGCAGTTGGTGCAGTATTTCGAGGACCTCGCGCGCCGCGCCTCGGTGCCGGACTATCGCGGCTGCCCGTTCGTCAACGTCGCAACCGAATTTCCCGACGCCACCCACCCCGCGCGACGCAGCGTCGACAACAACAAGACGCGCCTCATGGCGCGGCTCACCGCGCTCGCACAGGAAGCGGGAGCCAACGATGCGGTCGCGCTCGCCGAGGAACTCGCGCTGCTAGTCGAAGGCGTCTATGCCGCAAGCCAGACTTACGGCCCGGGATGCGGCGCGATTCTCGCGGCGCCGCGCATGGCGAAGCTGTTGATCGAGGCGGCATGCCCCGGGCGCTAGCCGCCCGTAAAATGACACGATGAACGAAACCGCTGCTCTGTCCCCCGACCACGCCGCCATTCTCGAAGCGACCCGCCACTGGCTCACGCGCGCCGTAATCGGCCTGAACCTCTGCCCGTTCGCGAAAAGCGTGCACGTGAAGGACCAGATTCGCTACGTGATCAGCGAGGCGACTGATCTGGAAGGTGTCCTCACCGATCTCGAACGCGAATTGCAAACGCTGGCTCGGGCCGATGCCGCGGATATCGACACGACGCTCCTGATCCTGCCCCGCGCGCTGGCCGACTTTGCCGATTTCAATGACGCGAGCTGGTTTGCCGAGCGCCTCGTGCAGCAGCTGCGGCTGGAAGGCACGCTTCAGGTCGCGAGCTTTCACCCGCAATTCCAGTTCGAGGGCACCGAGCCCGAGGACATCGAGAACTACACGAACCGCGCGCCGTATCCGATCCTGCATCTGCTGCGGGAAGCGAGCATCGAGCGTGCAGTCGAGGCATTCCCCGACGCCGCCGACATCTACGAACGCAACCAGGAAACGCTGCGCAAGCTCGGCTTCGACGGTTGGCAAGACTGGATGAGCAAGCGCGACTGACGCCGCGCGGCCCACAAATTCAGCTTTCGGTTGCCGCTTCGGAGGCCGCCTCGCCCTCGTCGGCGAAAAAGCGCTCGCGCAGGTCCGCCAGCCCGAACGTTTCGAGAATCTCGTTGAGCCGCGCCGCCGGACGGCGCCGCGGCAAATCCTTGTACTGGGCGATGATGAGCTCGTTCTTCATCGAATGCTCCCAGCCCACCAGTTCCGTCACGCTCACCTGATAGCCATGCGCCTCGAGTTGCAGGCAGCGCAGCACGTTGGTGATCTGGCTGCCGAATTCGCGCGTATGTAGCGGATGGCGCCAGATCTCCGTGAGCGCCTGGCCGAGCGACTTGCCCTTGTTGCGACGCAGCACCCCCGCCACTTCGGCCTGGCAGCACGGCACGACCACGATGTAGCGCGCGTGCTTCTTGAGTGCGAAGCGCAGGGCGTCGTCGGTGGCGGTGTCGCAGGCATGCAGCGCGGTCACCATATCGACGGTCGGCGGCAGTTGCGGCGAGGCGATCGAATCGGCTACCGACAGGTTCAGGAACGACATCCCGCCGAAGCCCAGCCGTTTGGCCAGCTCCTGCGAGTGCTGCACAAGCTCGTCGCGCGTCTCAATGCCATAGATGTGTGACCTGTCGCGCTGATCCTTGAAGAACAGGTCGTAGAGAATAAAGCCCAGATAGGACTTGCCCGCACCGTGATCGACGAGGGTCACGTCGCGGCCATCCTGCTTGAGGTCCTTGAGCAGCGGCTCGATGAACTGGAACAGGTGATAAACCTGCTTCAGCTTGCGGCGGCTGTCCTGGTTCATCTTGCCGTCGCGCGTCAGGATGTGGAGCTCCTTGAGGAGTTCGACAGACTGGTTCGGACGGACTTCGTAAGTCTTGCTGGACATCGGCGTGATCGGATGAAAGGCGTGGTATGTCGCGAAACGTGCGACAGGCGACAGACGGGTTGCAGTAATTCTGTCATTTTACGAAAAAAGCGAGTCCAGGCTGCCGAACCCATAAGAGCGGCCAGTGTCGTAATAGCGTCCAGGCACGCTGACCCACGTGCGGACAGGAGGGAGGGGTTGAATAGAAGAGACACGAGGATTTTCGTCCCCGATGCCCAAAAAAGGACCAAAACGCAGCGCGACCGGCCGGCAACGAATCGACAGGCGCGCATTGGGAGGTCGCACCGGGAGTGCCGGTTGCGATGAATCAGGCTGGCGCAGTCCTCGCTGCGCGAAGAGCGCTCGACGCTGTACGGCCTTGCATGGGGCATGCAATGAATACGATACCTGACGGAAACGCAGAGCAAAAATTCCAGGAACTGCTTACGAAACTCGTCACGGTTCCCGACTGGACGGAAAAGCAGCAACTGGAGCTGGAAATGGCGCGCGAGATCTCGGTGGAGATGCTGCGGGTCGCGGAAAGCATGCGCGACGGCCCTTCGGATCTCGAGACCTGCCTGATTCTGCTGAAGTACGCGAAGGTGCTCGATTTCGTGATGTCGGCGCTGGCGTCGCGCCGCGATATCAAGCCACAAACGCTGCGCGTGATTTTCAAGCTGGCAGGCCTGAAGGTCGACGAGGCCTATCCGGGGTGAAGCCGATGTAAATCTGACGCACACCCGGCGTGGCAGCCAGGCCGCCGACGTCGATACTCGACACCCACACGGGCCGTTAGCGGCCCGGCTTCTTCTTTTTTGCCAACGCTTTTTCCCGCCGCCGGTTCACGCTGCGCGCACCTTGAGGCGCCACAGCGACGTCAGTTCGGCTGCGCGCGCACGATAGAGCGGATCGGTGGGATCCGACGCTTTCGGGTGCCGCGGCCGAATGTCCTCCCGACCCACGACTTCGAGTCCTGCCTGCACGATCATCTCGATGAGCGATTCGCGCGTGCGCAGCCCGAGATGCTCCGCGAAATCGGACAGAATCAGCCATCCCTCGCCGCCCGGTTCGAGATGGTCCTTGAGGCCGCCGAGAAAGCCGAGCAGCATGCGGTTCTCGGGATCGAACACGGCGTACTCGATGGGCGACGCGGGCCGCGCCGGCACCCACGGCGGATTGCAGACAATGAGCGGCGCGCGCCCCGGCGGGAACAGATCCGCCTCGACGACCTCGACCTGAGCGGCGTAGCCAAGGCGGTCAAGGTTCTCGTTCGCGCAGGCCAGCGCGCGGAAGTCCTGATCGGTCGCGACCACGCGCTTCACGCCGCGCGAGGCGAGCACGGCGGCGAGCACGCCCGTGCCCGTGCCGATGTCGAAGGCCTTTTCGAGCGACGGCAGAGGCGTGCGCGCGACGAGATCGACGTATTCGCCGCGCACCGGCGAGAACACGCCGTAGTACGGATGAATGCGCGCCCCGTTCAGCGCCGCGATCTCGACGCCCTTCTTGCGCCATTCGTGTGCGCCGACCACGCCGAGAATTTCACGCAGCGACACCACGGACGCTTCGCCATCGGCCGCGCCCCACGCCTCTTCGCACGCGAGCCGGACGTCGGGTGCGCGGCGCAGGTTGATGCCGTAGTCGCCTTCGAGTGGAATCAGCACCATGCCGAGCGTGCGGGCGCGCTGCGCCTGCGCCTGGCGATGCAGATGAAACGCTTCGAGCGGTGAGGCTGGCGCCTTGGGCGCACCCTTGCGCGGTTTGCGCTCGGCACGGCGCGCCATGGCCTGCAGCAGTTGACGCGCGTTCTGATAGTCGCCGTGCCACAGCAGCGCGGTGCCTTCGCAGGCAAGGCGGTACGCTGCGTCCGCGGTCGTGCGATCGTCGGCGATGACCACGCGTTTGGGCGCCGGCACGCCAGCCTCGGAGCGCCAGCGCACCGTGCGCGGGCCTTCGGTGTCGGGCCAGGTGAGAGTGGGATGTTCAGTCATAGTCGGATATTCGGTGCGGCGGGCCAGTTCGTCGATTCGTACCGGGCCCGCGGGTGGGCGCCGCGGGGCGCCATCATATAGCAGAGCGATGCGGCGCGTTCCGCCGTTTCGCCATCGCAACGATGATCGCTCAGACGGGCGGACGCGTCGACTCGGCCAGACGGTGTAGGACGAAACGCACGCGCCCGGCAGTAAAATGTGCGCCGACTGCGCCCCGCCAGGCCACGCCCACCCGCTCGAGACCATGCCACAAACCACCCAGCAGACCCGCCGCGCGCGCAAACCGCGCACGCGCCGCGCCGGCACCGGAGGTGGGCTCGACGAAGGCTTTTACGCCGAACTGCTGCATATCGTCGGGTTGCGGGAGAGCGTTTCCGGCGTGAGACGCACCGTCGCGCGACTCGCGCCGCACGATCGTTTGCCCGGCGCGCTGCTCGAACACGCGCTGTCGCGCCTGGCCGCCCGCGAGGGAGAGCGCCAGAGCGAGGCGCCGGAGGCCGACCACTTCGAACTCGCGCTTCGGCTTTGCATCGCATGGATCAGCCGCCTCGTTTTTCTCAAGGTGCTCGAAACGCGTCTGCTGATGCTCCATGGCGGCGATGCGGCCTACGCGTTCCTGAACGCCCAGCAGATCCGCTCGTTCAGCGATCTCGACGCGCTGTGCGACGCCGTACTCGGCGCCGGTGACGACACGCCGCCGGCTCGCTTCGCTCACCTTCCCCGCTTCGACGGTGCGCTTTTCGCGCCGCAAGACCTGGACGGTAGCCTCCTCGGCATGAGCGCGCTCGACGATCGCGCCACGCTGCCGCTTTTCACGGCGACCGTGCTCCCCGACGCGAACGGAGAGCGGCACACGCTTGCGTATCTGCTCGATTTTCTCGCGGCGTTCGACTTCTCCGCCGGTTTAATCGCGCGAGAACCCGGTGCGGCGAACAGGCCTTGCCTCGACGCCGCCTCGCTCGGGCTCGTCTTCGAAAAGCTCAACGGCTACCGCGACGGCGCCTGGTACACGCCGGGCAGCGTCGCGATGCAGCTCGCCCGTCCCGCCATCACCGAAGCGGCGCTCAATCGCCTGAATCGCGCCAGGGGCTGGCACTGCACGAACATCGATCAGCTATCCGAACTGATCGGCGACTCGATCGAAAACCGCGACGAAGCGCGCGCGATTCTGGACTCGCTGCGCATCTGCGATCCCGCCGTGGGCTCGGGGCATCTGCTCGTTTCGGCGCTCAACGAGTTGCT
The DNA here is from genome assembly GCF_040965595.1 of Paraburkholderia sp. EG287B. Lineage (NCBI taxonomy): Bacteria > Pseudomonadati > Pseudomonadota > Betaproteobacteria > Burkholderiales > Burkholderiaceae > Paraburkholderia > Paraburkholderia sp. EG287B. Next base: position 108,140 of record NZ_JBFRCG010000021.1, on the reverse strand, counting down.
CGCGCTGAAAGTGCGCCTCGGCTTGCTGAACGCGCAGGACCGCGAAGCGCTCGGCGCTTGCCGCATCGACGTCACCGCGGACCGGCTGTGCGTCAGGCACGCAAATGGCGAGCCGCTCACCCGCGAGCGCAATGGCACGACCATCCGCAAGATCGAAGCCGCGCTCTTTCGCGTCAAGCGGGACATCGTCGAGCACTCGCTTTTCGGTGTGGATATCAAGCCGGATTCGGTCGGCATGGCGCGCTTGCGGCTGTGGATCGAACTGCTCGAACACGCGGATTTCACCGCTACGCTGCCGAACCTCGAGACCAACCTCAAAGCAGGCAATGCGACGCTCAGCCGTTTCGACTTCGATACGCCGCTACGCGGCTACGCTGAGCCAGTGGCGAACTATCGCGCCAGCGCGGCTAGACTGCGGGCGACAGCCACAGCAGCCGCGAGGCGCGCCGAAATCGCCCGAGGCGCGCAACTGCGCGACACGTTGCACAACGCCCTCGCGAACCACCAGGCCGACACGCCGGCCGAAGAAGCCGAGGCGTTCGAATGGCGCATCGAATTCGCCGAACTCCTCACCGACCAAGGCGACTTCGAGCGCTTCGACGCCGTCATCGCGAACCCGCCCTATATCGACTCCGAGCGAATGATCAACCAGGGCCAGCGCGCGCTGCGTGAGCGGCTGGCGCGGCGCTGGCCGAGCGCGCGAGGCAACTGGGATCTCTACATCGTGTTCATGGAACTGGGCCTCGCGCTCCTGAAGCCCGGCGGCGCGATGGCATATCTCACGCCCGACAAGTGGCTCTCGAAGCCCTTCGGCAATGCGTTGCGCGCACGGCATCTGGACAAGATCGAACGCATCGTCAGGCTCGGGCGCGACGTGTTCGAGCAGGCGCGCGTGGATTCGATCATCACGCTCTTTCGCGAGTCCGGCACGCCCGCCATCGCGACCGCGCGCATGGACGGCGAGACGCTCACCGAGCTGGCGCAAACCGACAAACGCACGCTCGCGACGCCATGGCCGCTCGACGCCTTGCTCTCGCCGCACGCCGCGTTCGTGCAGCGGTTCGCCCGTGCGCACGCGACACTCGGTTCGCTGCTGCCGTGCGAAAACGCCTGTGCGACATCGGACGCCTACCGGCTCGCGCCTCTCGTCGAGGCGGCCGATGGCCGCTTCCAGCCGGACCGTCACTACCGTGTGGTGAACACCGGCACGCTCGGGCGCTATGTCTCGCGCTGGCGCAGCAAACCGATGACCTATCTCGGACGGCGCTACGCGGCGCCCGTGGTCGAGCGCAAGCGTTTCGCGTCGACGTTCACGAACGGCTACGGCGCGAAAGCCAGGGCGAAAAAGGTGATCGTGAAAGGCCTCACACGGCTCGACGCGACGCTCGATCTCGCTGGCGACACGATCCCCGGCAAGACCACGCTGATCCTGCGCGCGGACGACGAGAATCTGCTGAAGTTCGCGGCGGCGTTGCTCAATTGCCCGCTCTCGCTGTTCCTGATCCGCGCGAAGTACGGCGCGTCGAGCTACAACGGCGGCGTGGCATTCACGACAGCGATGATCGACGCCTTGCCCGTGCCGGACGGCGCTTCGGTGCGCAGCGAAGTGGCCGACTGCGTGACCCGCTTGCTGCGCGCCGGGCAGTCCGGCAGCGACGCCGCCGAAGTGGACGGCATCGCGCGCGAGATCGATCGACGCCTCTACGCGGCATTCGGCCTGTCGCCACAGGAGATCGACCTCGTGGAAGGCCGCGCCGGCTCGCTGGCGCGCGAGGCAAGCTGAGCGCGCAGCGCAGCGACGGCGTCCCGGCGAGTCGGCTAGTCTTGCTCATCCTCGCGCAGGGCAGACATCATGGAACGGCTTCGCCTCTTCAGTGCTTCCGACGAGAGCAGCGTGCTGACGCTATCGATCGCTACGACGTTGCTGATCGCCCTCATCGGCATTCTGTTCGGCTTGATCTCTGGCTCGTTTTCGATTGTGTTCGACGGCGTTTATTCACTCGTCGACGCGAGCATGAGCGCGCTAGCGCTCGCCGTCGTGCGCCTGATCACCTCCTACGCGGTCAACGTCGACCTGCCGCGCAAATGGCGCGAGCGCTTCACCATGGGCTTCTGGCATCTCGAACCCATGGTGCTCGGGCTCAACAGCACGCTGCTCGTGGGCGTGGCCGTCTACGCGCTGATCAACGGCGTCACCAACCTGCTCTCCGGCGGCCACGAGCTGCACTTCGGTCCTGCCCTCGTCTACGCCGTGCTCACCGTCAGTGCCTGCGTGGCGATGGCGGTGTTCGAATCGCGCGCGAACCGCCGGATCCACTCGGATTTCCTCCGCCTCGACATCAAGTCGTGGATCATGTCCGCGGGCATCACGGCGGCGCTTCTCGTCGCCTTCAGCGTCGGCTATGCGATTCAGGGAACGGCGTGGCAACGCTTCACGCCCTATGTCGACCCGGCGGCGCTCGTGGTGGTGTGCGTCGTGATCATCCCGATTCCGCTCGCGGAAATCCGCCAGGCGTTGCTGGACGTCTTGCTCGTGGCGCCCGCGGATCTCAAGCAGCATGTCGATGCCGTCGCGAAACGCTTCGTCGAGCGCTACGCCTTCGAGTATTACCGCGCTTATGTCGCGAAAGTGGGCCGCTCCCGCGAGATCGAGCTGTATTTCGTCGTGCCGCCCGACATGCCGGCAAAGCGCATCGCCGAATGGGATGCGATCCGCGACGAAATCGGCCGGGCCATCGGCGGGGACGAGTCGCACCGCTGGCTCACGATCATGTTCACGAGCGATCCGGAATGGGCGGAGTGAGGAATCTGGGGGAAAGGGGCGCAGAAAGCACAAAGGGTTACGTGAGATTCACGTAACCCTTTGTCTTGACGCATTGCTTCGAATATGGTGCCGGCTGCAGGACTCGAACCCGCCACCTGATGATTACAAATCAACTGCTCTACCAGATGAGCTAAGCCGGCGTAGCCCGCTATTCTACTTCATTTAACGATCTTGAGGTGGCCCTTGCCGCCCTTGTTGCCGCCTTCGTCATCCTTGTCGGCGGCGCGCGTCGCAACCGGCGCAACCGGCGCGAGCGGCGCAGCGGGTTCCTCGGCGGGCTCGTCGCGCACTGCGTGCGCCTCATGCGCTTCGGCTTCCTCGTGGTCCTCGGAGGACAGCACGTCGTCGGCGTCGCCGGGCGGAGACTCGACGGGGAACGCCATGCCCTGGCCGTTCTCGCGCGCGTAGATCGCGAGCACGTTCGACACCGGTACCTCGATCTTGTGCGACTTGCCCGAGAAGCGCGCGTGGAACTCGATCATCTCGTTGCCCATCTGCAGCTGGCTCGTCGCCTCGAAGCTGATGTTCAGCACGATCTCGCCGTCACGCACGAACTGGCGTGGCACCCGCGTGCGGTTGTCGACCCGCACCGCGATATGCGGCGTGAAGCCGTTGTCGGTGCACCACTCGTACAGCGCGCGCAGCAAATACGGCTTGGTGGAAATCTCTTGCATCAACAATCCTTTCACGAGGCGGCATCCACACCCACGCTGTGCACGCCGCCTCTGTTACCTGCAACCGCCAGGATACTGCTTAACGACGCATGACCTTTTCAGACGGCGTCAGCGCTTCGATGTACGCCGGACGGCTGAAAATGCGCTCGGCGTACTTCATGAGCGGCGCGGCATTCTTCGACAGCTCGATGCCGTAGTGGTCGAGGCGCCACAGCAGCGGCGCGATGGCGACGTCGAGCATCGAAAACTCTTCGCCCAGCATGTACTTGTTCTTCAGGAAGATCGGCGCGAGCTGCGTGAGGCGGTCGCGGATCGCGAGGCGCGCCTTCTCGTGGTTCTTCTCGGCGGCCTTGCCCTTCTCGTTTTCGAGCGTGCTTACGTGCACGAACAGTTCCTTCTCGAAATTGAGCAGGAACAGACGCGCGCGGGCGCGCTGGACCGGGTCGGCCGGCATCAGCTGCGGATGCGGGAAGCGCTCGTCGATGTACTCGTTGATGATGTTCGACTCGTACAGAATCAGGTCGCGCTCGACCAGAATCGGCACCTGACCGTACGGATTCATCACGGCGATGTCTTCCGGTTTGTTGAACAGGTCGACGTCGCGGATTTCGAAGTCCATGCCCTTTTCGAACAACACCAGCCGGCAGCGCTGGGAGAACGGGCAGGTAGTGCCGGAGTACAGAACCATCATGATTTACATTTCCTCAATAAACCCAAAAGGCCAGCGGGCGAAAAAACCGTCTGACGGTCCCTGAACCGTCAGACGGCATCTCGTCGCACCGGCCCCACGTCGGTCAGGACGTGCCTATTTGATATCTTTCCAGTACGCAGCGTTCAATCGCCACGCGAAAAAGCTCAAGACGCCGAGGAACAGGAGCACCCACACGCCAAGCTGCCTGCGGGTTTTCTGCTCGGGTTCGGCCATCCAGCCGAGGTACGCCACCAGGTCGGCCACGTCGGCATCATAATCCACCGGCGAGAGCGTTCCGGGCGTGACCTGCTGGAACCCCGCAAAGCGACGGACCTTTTCCCCGGTTTCCTCGTCCGTCGTGTCCTCGAACTTCGCCGTGCGGATGCCCTGCAACTGCCACAGCACGTGCGGCATGCTCACGTTTTCGAACACCAGATTGTTCCAGCCGGTCGGCCGCGTGTCGTCGCGGTAGAAGCTGCGCAGGTACGTGTACAGCCAGTCGCGCCCTTTCGCCCGCGCTTCCACGGAGAGGTCCGGCGGCGCCACGCCGAACCACGCCTTCGCGTCGTCCGGGCGCATCGCGATGGACATCGTGTTGCCGACCTTGTCGGTCGTAAACAACAGATTATCTTCGATTTGCTTCTGCGGAATGCCGAGAACCTGCAACCGGCTGTAGCGCATCAAGTTCGCACTATGGCAATTCAGACAATAGTTTACAAACAATTTGGCGCCGTGTTGCAGCGAAGCAAGATTTTCGCCGTTATCGGGAGCGCGGTCGAGCGGAATGTTTTCCTGCGCTGCGACAGATCCGACCCCAAAGACGCATGAGAGCGCCAGCGCGGCCAAGCCGGCCCGGACGCCGGCAGCTCGTACGCTCACCTTCGCGAGCGTCGAAAAAAGAGTTCTTTTCGTCATATCTTCCTCGCTCGTCAATTAATGGGGCTTGAACCGCACGCGCTCGGGCGGCTGCTTGAAAGTGCCAAGCGGCGTCCAGAACGGCATGCCGAGGAAGAAAGCGAAATAGACGAGCGCGCAGATCTGGGCGATCAGCGTGGCCGCCGGCGATGGCGGCTTCGTGCCGAGGAACGCGAGCGTCAGGAACGCCACCACGAAGATGCCGAGAAACACCTTGTGGAAGAACGGCCGGTAGCGGATCGACTTCACCGGCGAGCGGTCGAGCCACGGCAGGAAGAAGAGCGAGATCACCGCCGTGCCCATCACCACCACGCCCCAGAACTTCGACTCGGTGAAGTACATCGCGAGAATCACGAGCACCGCCAGCAGCGGCAGCCCGGCGCGCCATTTGCCGCGGGCGCGCACGAGCGCGAGCAGCCCGAGCAGCGCGATCACGATCATCAACACGATCTTGAACGGGTCGGTGGTGGCGCGCAGCATCGCGTAGAACGCCGTGAAGTACCAGACCGGCGCGATTTCGGGCGGTGTCTGCAGCGGGTTGGCCGGCACGAAGTTGTTCGACTCGAGGAAGTAGCCGCCCATCTCCGGCGCGAAGAACACGATCGCCGCGAAGATCATCAGGAAGATGCACACGCCCATGAAGTCGTGCACCGAGTAGTACGGATGGAACGGGATGCCGTCGAGCGGCACGCCATTCGCGTCCTTCTTCGCCTTGATCTCGATGCCGTCCGGGTTGTTCGAGCCCACTTCGTGCAGCGCGATGATGTGACAGATCACGAGCCCGACCAGCACCAGCGGAATGGCGATCACGTGGAACGCAAAGAAACGGTTCAGCGTGACGTCCGACACCACGTAGTCGCCGCGAATCCACAGCGAGAGGTCCGGGCCGATGAAGGGAATCGCCGAGAACAGGTTCACGATCACCTGGGCGCCCCAGAACGACATCTGGCCCCAAGGCAGCAGGTAGCCGAAGAACGCCTCCGCCATCAGGCACAGGAAGATCGCGCAGCCGAAGATCCACACGAGTTCGCGCGGCTTGCGGTACGAGCCGTACAGCAGCCCGCGGAACATGTGCAGGTACACGACCACGAAGAACATCGAAGCGCCCGTGGAGTGCATGTAGCGGATGAGCCAGCCCCACGGCACCTCGCGCATGATGTACTCGACCGATGCGAACGCGAGCGTCGCATCGGGCTTGTAGTTCATGGTGAGGAAAATGCCGGTGATGATCTGGTTCACCAGCACGAGCAGCGCGAGCGAGCCGAAGAAGTACCAGAAGTTGAAGTTCTTCGGCGCGTAGTACTCGGAAGCGTGCGCGCGCCAGCTCGCGGTCATCGGGAAGCGCTTGTCGATCCAGCCTTGCAGCCCGGTCGTTTCCACCACGTCCTTTTCGGTTCCCGTCGCCATCACGCTTCTCCTTTTTCGTCCTTGCCGATCACGATCTGCGTCGGCGACGCGAACATGTAGCGGGGAATGTCGAGGTTCTGCGGCGCCGGCTTGTTCCTGAACACGCGGCCGGAGAGATCGTAGGTGGAGCCGTGGCACGGGCACAGGAAGCCGCCCGGCCAGCTGTCGGGCAGGTTCGGCTGCGGGCCTTCCTGGAAGCGCGGCGTCGGCGTGCAGCCCAGATGGGTGCAAACGGCAACCGCCACGAGAATGTTCTGATGCTCGGCGCGCGAACGGAATTCGTTCATGCAGTACTCCGGCATCGGCATCGAGAACGGGTGCTCGGAGTTCGGGTCGGCCAGATCGGGATCGGCCTTCTTCACGTCGGCCATCATGCGATCCGTGCGGTTCAGGATCCACACGGGCTTGCCGCGCCAGGCCACGGTCATCATCGAGCCGGGCTGCAGATTCGTGATATCGGCTTCGACGGGCGCGCCAGCGGCGCGGGCTTTTTCGGATGGTGCAAAGGACCCTACGAAAGGTACGACAGTGGCCACGCCTCCAATGCCACCTGCTACGGACGTCGCAATCAGCCAGGTTCGGCGGCTGCCATCGACGCGGTCATTCTCGTTGTCTCGCATCACATCGCCCCACTTCTGAGTTGGATTTTTCCGTCACGCCAGCTTACCCGCGGTGCTGCCGAACGCTAGTTTGCTCGAATGGAGTTGGCATTTACAAGGGGCGTTCTCGAAAAAGCCTCGGAAGTCCTTGATATCTCGGGGTTTTCCCGCAGAAAAGAGGGCCACTTTCTTTTCAGTTTGTAAATGCCTCATGAATAAATCGATGCTGCGCCACGACAATTTGCGCTGAATACGCAATCAGACGGGATTGTCGATATCGATGAAAAGATGCTCGATATTGAAGGCTTCCGAGAGGTGCGCGCCCACCGCCTGCACACCGAAGCGCTCGGTCGCGTGGTGGCCCGCGGCGAGGAACGCCACGCCGCTTTCCGCGGACGTGTGCGTGATCGGCTCGGAGATCTCGCCGGTGAGGAAGACGTCGGCGCCGGCTTCGATCGCGGCGTCGAAGAGACTTTGCGCCGCGCCCGTGCACCAGGCCACGCGGCGCAGCTGCCAGTCGGGGTCGCCGAGCACGAGCGGCGTGCGGCCGAGCGTCTGTTCGACCTCGGCCGTAAAGTGCGCGAGCGTGATCGGCATGGGCAGCGTCGCCATCCAGCCAAGATCCTGGTCGCCGAAGCGTTGTTCGCCGATCCAGCCGAAGCGGGCGCCCAACTGCGCGTTATTGCCCAGTTCAGGATGGCAGTCGAGCGGCAGATGGTAGGCGAACAGGTTGATATCGTTCGCGAGCAGCGTCTTCAGGCGCCGGTATTTGCGGCCCGTAATTTGCGGTGCTTCGTTCTTCCAGAAGTAACCGTGATGCACGAGCACCGCGTCGGCGCCCCATTCGAGCGCGGCTTCAAGGAAGGCGAGCGAGGCCGTCACGCCCGTGGCGATCTTCTCCACGCGCCGCCGCCCTTCGACCTGCAGGCCATTGGGGCAGTAGTCCTTGAACCGCGCGGATTCCAGAAGATTGTTCAGATACAATTCCAGTTCGATCCGATCCATATAATCCTCTAATCTTCAGATGCTTAGACGCTTTTGGCTGTTCTTCGCCCAGGCGGTGACGGTCCTGCTGGCGTTGATGTTCATCATCGCCACGCTCAAACCGCAGTGGCTGCAGCACCAGGGGCAGTTCGGCAAGCAGCTTGCCGAACCGATCGTCGCACTGCGGGAAGTGGCGCCAGGCATCGGTGGAGGCGCCGCCCAAGGCTCCTATGCGGACGCCGCCCAGAAGGCCATGCCCGCGGTCGTCAACGTGTTCTCGAGCAAGGATGGGTCGCTGCCGCCCGATCCTCGCCAGAACGATCCGCTATTTCGCTACTTCTTCGGCGACCGCAACAAAAACCAGAAGCAGCAGGAGCAGCCTGCGGCCAACCTCGGTTCGGGCGTCATTGTCAGTCCGGACGGTTACATTCTAACGAACCAGCACGTAATCGACGGCGCGGACCAGATCGAAATCGCGCTTTCCGACGGCCGCACCACCAACGCCAAGGTGATCGGCATCGATCCGGAAACCGATCTCGCGGTGCTCAAGATCAATCTGCCGAACCTGCCCACCATCACGCTCGGCCGCATGGACCAGACGCGCGTGGGCGACGTCGTGCTCGCCATCGGCAACCCGTTCGGCGTGGGCCAGACGGTCACGATGGGCATCATCAGCGCGCTGGGCCGCAATCACCTCGGCATCAACACGTTCGAGAATTTCATCCAGACCGATGCGCCGATCAATCCGGGCAACTCCGGCGGCGCGCTCGTCGACGTCAACGGCAACCTGCTCGGCATCAACACGGCCATCTACTCGCGCTCGGGCGGCTCGCTCGGCATCGGCTTCGCGATTCCCGTCTCCACGGCGCGCAGCGTGCTGGAGAGCATCATCACCTCGGGCTCGGTCACGCGCGGCTGGATCGGCGTGGAGCCACAGGACGTGACGCCGGAGATCGCCGACTCGTTCGGGCTGAAGGAGAAGTCGGGCGCAATCGTCGCGGGCGTGCTGCAGGGCGGCCCCGCCGACAAGGCCGGCATCAAGCCCGGCGATGTCCTGACCTCGGTGAACGGTGAGTCCATCACCGACACCACGCGCCTTTTGAACGTCATCGCGCAGATCAAGCCGGGCACCGACGCGAAGATCCACCTCGTGCGCAAGAACAAGGACATGGATCTCGACGTGCTGATCGGCAAGCGCCCGCCGCCGCCAAAGCAGCCGGCCCAGGAAGACGGCGAGGGCGACGACGGCGGTTGATATCTCACCGCAGGCGGGGTGTCGTGCCCTGCCCGCGTCCGGACTCACAACCGGAAAACGAAAAGGCCGCGAACGTGGGTTCGCGGCCTTTTGCTTTCCTGCGGCTGTTCTCCGCCAAGCCAGCGGGGCTAGCTCGCTGCCTGACTCTCGTCCGCGGCCTTCTTCTCGCCCGTGCCGATGAAGATGCGCGCCGCGATGATGCCCGCCTCGTAGAGGAGGATGAGCGGCAGCGCGAGAATGAGCTGCGAGAACACGTCCGGCGGCGTCACCACGGCCGCGACGATGAACGCGCCGACAATCACGTAGGGCCGGATCTGCTTGAGCTTCTTCACGGTGACCACGCCCATGCGCACGAGCAGCACGACGATGATCGGCACCTCGAAGGTCACGCCGAACGCGATGAACATGGTGAGCACGAAGCTCAGGTAATTGTCGATGTCGGTCGTCATCTCCGCGCCGAGCGGCGCGTTGTAGTGCGCCATCACGCGGAAGATGGTCGGGAATACCACGAAATACGCGAACGCCATGCCGCACAGGAAGAGCGTGTAGCTGCTCGCCACGAGCGGCACGACGAGCTTCTTTTCGTGCTGGTAGAGGCCTGGGGCGACGAACGCCCAGATCTGGTAGAGCACGACCGGCAGCGCGATCACGAAGGCCACGAGCATCGTGACCTTCATGGGCACGAAGAACGAGCCGGTCACGTCGGTGACGATCATCTTGCCGTCGCGCGGCAGGTTCTGCATGAGCGGACGCGCGAGCAGCCGGAATATGTCGGGCGCCCAGTAGACGAGCCCGACGAACACGACGATCACGGCGATGCCTGCGCGAATGATGCGGTCGCGCAGCTCGACGAGATGGGAAATGAAGGTCTCTTCGGAGCCTTCTTCCAGTTTTTGCTGGGGGTCGCTCACACCGGCCCTCTATTGGAAATGGTCGTGCGCAAAGGCGGATCCGCCTCAGAAGAACCGCGTGGGCCGGCGCAGGCTCGCCGGCGTGTGCTGCGCCACGCGCGCAGCGCCCGATTGCACCCGCGTGCGGCGCAGCGTGGCGCGTTTGTACCAGACCGGCGCGGCGCCCTGCTTCACGCGCCAGTTCTTGCGCTTCGCGCCGCTTGCGCCCGCGTTGCCGGAGCGCCATCCCGATTGCGTGGCGACGCCGTCCGCATTGGCGGCGGCGCCTTCCAGGCTGGCAGGATCCGCGCCGCCTGCGATGCTCGGCGACACCGAGGTGCCCGCGTTCCATGCATCGTTCAACTCGGTTTCATGCTTGCGCAGATTGTCCTGAACGTTCTTCTCGACGTTCTGCGCCGCCGCTTCGAACTCGGTCTTCATGCGGCGCAACTCGTCGAGTTCGATCTCGCGCGTGACTTCCGCCTTGACGTCGTTGATATAGCGCTGCGCGCGACCGAACAGCGCGCCGGCCGTGCGAGCGACCCGCGGTAGCCGCTCCGGCCCGAGAACGACCAGCGCGACGACGCCGATCAGCGCCATCTTGGTTAAACCGAGATCGAGCATGAATGGAGTTTTCCGTCAGCCTTGGCTGCCTTAATGGAAACGATCGGGAAACATGCGGAAAAACCTGTGGCGGCGGAAAAAACGGCCGCCACGCGTTTTAGCGGTAGTCGTTCGAGCGCTGCGTCTTGTCCTTGGCTTCGACGTCGACTGCACCGCCGTCGGCCGGGAGTTCGCGCTTTTGCGTGTCGGCGCCGGCGCCTTCGTTCTCGCGCATGCCTTCCTTGAAACCCTTCACCGCACCGCCCAGATCGCTACCGATATTGCGCAGCTTCTTGGTGCCGAAGACGAGCGCAACGATCAACAAGACGATCAGCCAGTGCCAGATGCTCAACGAACCCATGATTGACTCTCTCCTTAACCCCGCCGCCGCGCGAGGTGCGCGACGCGATAAATTGTGCCTGTTCGATGTTGCATGGTCGTGGCGTGCGACCCTTTAGCGCGACGCTTTAGTGTGACCCACGCCATGCGTCATTTATACCGACTTTCACCGCCGCCGGCACTCAGCCCATGCGGTGCCACGGACGCGGCCCGGCCAGCAAATGCGCGTGCAGATGGTAGACCTCCTGCCCGCCGCCCGGCCCCGTATTCACCACCGTGCGAAACCCGGTTTCGCCGCCCGTGTACGAGACGCCCAACTCTTTGGCGAGTCGTGCGACCAATACAAACATTCTACCAAGCAGCAGTGCGTCGTTTTCACTGCAATCGGCAAGGGTGGGAATATGCTGGCGCGGAATCACGAGGACGTGGGTTTCGGCTGCAGGCCGGATGTCGCGGAAGGCGACGAACTCGTCGTCCTCGTACACCCGCGTGCTGGGAATATGGCCATCGGCGATCTTGCAGAAGAGACAGGTGCTGCGGTCGTGACTCATGGTGCTCCTGGTGAGCAAAGCCGCACGCGCCCCCGGAAGCCCTCAGAACCAGGCGCGCGGGTTGTGCAGCGGCTTGTTGTCGTACAAGTACAGCCAGCCTTTGATGATACGGTACAACGTCCAGATTGCGACAGCCCACAGTATTGGAATGCCGACCAGCACGAAGATGAGCACGCCGCCGATCAGATGGCCGGCCAGCCCGAGCCAGAACGTGCGGATTTGCCACGTGAAGTGCTGCTCATAAGGCGTGCCGAGCGCTTCGTCGCGTTTGAGGTAGTTCAGGATGATGGCCACCAGCACCGAAATGCCGCCGGTCAGCCAATAGACCGCATAGAGCGCGTACAGCACGTGCGTGAACGTCCGCAGGCTGCGCAAACGGTCCGCGTCGACGCCGTTGCGGTACGAAGGGGGCGGGTAGTCGCCGGACGTGGACATCGTTCATCTCCCTCTGTGGAGCGCTGTGCGCAGCGTAGAGCCTTAGTCGCCGTTCTCTTCGCGCTCGCGGCTCTTGCGCAGCGCCTTTTCCTCGAGACCCGAAAGGCCTTCGCGGCGTTCCAGTTCCGCGAGCACGTCGGCGGGACTCAGATCGAAGTGCGAGAGCGTCACGAGGCAATGGAACCACAGGTCGGCCATTTCGCCGACCAGCGCCTTCGGCGCGCCGCCCTGGCGCACGTCCTTCGCGGCCAGCACGACTTCGGTCGCCTCTTCGCCGACCTTCTTGAGCACCGCGTCGTCGCCCTTGTGAAACAGGCGCGCGACGTAGGAGGCGTCCGGGTCCCCGCCCTTGCGGCTGTCGATCACCGCCGCGAGGCGCAGCAAGGTGTCGTTGGTGTTCAATTGCGTCATTTGTAGATGTGTTCGGGGTCTTTCAGCACCGGGTCGACGGCGACCCAGCGGCCTTCGTCGACGGTGCCTTCGAATTGCTGGAAAAAGCACGAGTGGCGGCCCGTGTGGCACGCGATGCCCGAGACCTGCTCGATCTTGAGCAGCACGACGTCTTCGTCGCAGTCGAGGCGGATGTCGCTCACGTGCTGCACGTGGCCCGACTCCTCGCCCTTGAACCACAGGCGCTGGCGCGAGCGCGAAAAGTACACGGCGCGGCGCAGCTCGACCGTCTTCGCGAGCGCTTCGCGGTTCATCCACGCGAACATCAGCACGTCGCCGGTGGTGGCTTCCTGCGCGATCACGGGCACGAGGCCGTTGGCGTCCCAGTTGACCTTGTCGAGCCAGTTGGCGTTGGCGAGGTCGTTGTCGGCTTTGCCGGTTTGAGTATTGCTCATCGCGTTACATCCTCACCGAAATGCCCTGGTCGGCCATGAAGCGCTTCGCCTCGCCCACGGTGTGTTCGCCATAGTGGAAGATGCTCGCCGCCAGCACGGCGTCGGCACGGCCCTTGACGATGCCGTCCGCGAGATCCTGCAGGCCGCCCACGCCGCCCGAGGCGATCACGGGAATCGGCACCGCGTCGGACACCGCGCACGTGAGGTCGAGGTCGAAGCCGCTCTTCGTGCCGTCGCGGTCCATGCTCGTGAGCAGAATTTCGCCCGCGCCCAGTTCGGCCATCTTGCGCGCCCATGCCACGGCGTCGATGCCGGTGGCCTTGCGCCCGCCGTGCGTGAACACTTCCCAGCGCGCGGGTTCGCCCGGCGCCGACGTCCGCTTCGCGTCGATGGCGACGACGATGCACTGCGAGCCGTATTTGTCGGCGGAATCGCGCACGAGCTGCGGATTGGCGACCGCCGACGAGTTCATGCTGACCTTGTCGGCGCCGGCGTTGAGCAGGCGCCGCACGTCCGCCACGGCGCGCACGCCGCCGCCCACGGTGAGCGGAATGAAGACCTGCGAAGCCACCGCCTCGATGATCGGCAGGATCAGGTCGCGCTGGTCGGAGGTCGCGGTGATGTCGAGGAACGTGAGTTCGTCGGCGCCCTGATCGTCGTAGCGGCGCGCGATTTCGACGGGGTCGCCCGCGTCGCGCAGCTCGACGAAATTGACGCCCTTGACGACGCGCCCGGCGGTCACGTCGAGGCAGGGGATGATGCGTTTGGGTAGAGCCATGATCTTGCCGAAGTTGCCAGTCGGTGTGTGTGCGGCGAGCACCTTTCGCGAGAAGGCTGCCGGCCCCGCTTCGGGCGCGGCGCGCAGCCCATTGTCGCGCGCTTTGCGCCGTGCCTTGCGCCCTGAGGCGAAATTATCCCGCGCGAGCGCCGGTCCCCATGGAGATGGCGGCGCAGCGCCAAAAACAAAAGGCCTCCAGTGACGGAGGCCGGCATGCGACGCTTTACGCGTCGTCCGATTCGCGCAGGCTGTCTGCGCGCGTTTGCGCGGCGGCGAAATCGAGGTCGCCCGAGTAGATCGCGCGGCCGCAGATCACGCCTTCCACGCCTTCGTCCTCGACCTCGCACAGTGCGTCGATATCGCCGAGGTTGGACAGCCCGCCGCTCGCGATGATCGGAATCTTCACCGCGCGCGCGAGGCGCACCGTCGCTTCGATGTTGATGCCCTGAAGCATGCCGTCGCGGCCGATGTCAGTGTAGATGATCGACTCGACGCCGTAGTCCTCGAACTTGCGCGCGAGGTCCACGACTTCGTGACCGGTGAGCTTGCTCCAGCCGTCGGTCGCGACCTTGCCGTCTTTCGCGTCGAGGCCCACGATGATATGGCCCCCGAATGCGGTGCACGCTTCCTGAAGGAAGCCCGGATTCTTGACGGCAGCGGTGCCGATGATCACGTAGGACAGGCCGTCGTCGAGATAACGCTCGATGGTGTCGAGGTCGCGGATGCCGCCGCCGAGCTGCACGGGGATCTCGTCGCCGACTTCGCGGATGATCTCGCGAATCGCGTCTTCGTTCTTCGGCTTGCCGGCGAACGCGCCGTTGAGGTCGACGAGGTGCAGGCGCCGCGCGCCGCGCTCGACCCAGTGTCGGGCCATGGCCGCCGGTTCCTCGGAGAAAATCGTCGCCTGGTCCATATCGCCTTGTTTGAGGCGCACGCAGTGACCGTCTTTGAGATCGATGGCCGGAATCAGCAGCATAGCTTCGGGTGTGTCTGGGAATGGGGTTGAAGTCTGCGGCGCCGGCGGAAAAAAGGCCCGATCCGACGCCGTTTCGCTAGTTTAGTACAACTCTTTCGGCGGCCTTGCTGACGCAAATCTAATGCCGCGGCGCTCGTGCGCGAAGGCGGCTGCGAGCGTCAGCGCCGCAGGAAATCAGGGGTTCCAGTGGACGAAGTTGCGATAGACGCGCAAGCCCGCAGCGGCGCTCTTTTCCGGGTGGAATTGGGTGGCGAAGATGTTATCCCGCGCCACTGCCGAGGTAAAGGCCGCGCCGTACGGCGTTTCGCCCACGGTGTGCGACGCATCCGCCGGAACCACATAGTAGCTGTGCACGAAGTAGAAGAAGCTTTCGTCGGGCACGCCGTCCCACAGGGCGTGCGCGCGCGCCTGGCGCACGCGGTTCCAGCCCATTTGCGGGACCTTGAAGCGCGAGCCGTCGTCCTGCAGCTGGCCTTCCAGGTCGAAGCGCACGACCTTGCCGGGCAGCAGGCCCAAGCCCTTCGTGTCGCCTTCCGCGCTCCAGTCGAACAGCATTTGCTCGCCCACGCACACGCCCATGAGCGGCTTCGTGCGCGAGGCTTCGAGCACGGCGTCCTGCAGGCCCGATTCGGCGAGGCTGCGCATGCAGTCGGGCATCGCGCCCTGCCCCGGCAGCACCACGCGGTCGGCAGCGCGGATCGCCTCGGGACGCTCGACGATGGCCACGTCGGCTTCCGGCGCGGCCTGCCTCAGCGCCTGGGCCACCGAACGCAGGTTGCCCATTCCATAATCCACAATCGCAATTGAAGTTGTCATCTCGAATCCGGCCTGCTCAAAAGGCCTTGCCCTTGGCTATGTGGCGCATGTGCGCCGCGATGTGCCCTGATCTGCTCGAAGCCGTCAATGTACGCCAGTCGGCGCGTGCGAGCCCATAAGCCAAACGGCTAATGTGGCGCGCACGCCGCATGGGGAGGCCGGCCCCGGCGCGGCGCGCTCGAAGTCCTGCTCCGGCACGCGCCGGCACGGTTGCGCGCAACGCGGCCCGCCTTCTGGTCGGTGAAAGGCGTCGCTTAGAGGCTGCCCTTCGTCGACGGAATCTTGCCCGCCTGACGTTCATCCAGTTCGGCGGCCTGGCGCAGCGCGCGGCCGAATGCCTTGAACACGGTTTCCATCTGATGGTGCGCGTTGAGGCCGCGCAGATTGTCGATGTGCAGCGTCACGCCGGCGTGGTTCACGAAGCCGCGGAAAAACTCGATCGACAGGTCGACGTCGAACGTGCCGATGCGCGCACGCGTGAACGGCACGTGGAATTCGAGGCCCGGACGGCCCGAGAAGTCGATCACGACGCGCGAGAGCGCCTCGTCGAGCGGCACATAGGCGTGGCCGTAGCGGCGAATGCCCTTCTTGTCGCCGATGGCCTGCGCCACCGCCTGGCCGAGCGTGATGCCGACGTCTTCCACCGTATGGTGGTCGTCGATATGCGTGTCGCCATGCGCCTCGATCTCGAGATCGATCAGACCGTGTCGTGCGATCTGGTCGAGCATGTGGTCGAGAAACGGCACACCGGTCGCGAGCTTTTGCTCGCCGGTGCCGTCCAGATTGAGTTTCACGCGGATTTGCGTTTCGCTGGTGTTGCGAACGACTTGCGCGACGCGCATGGCAATTTCCTTCAAACAGCCCGTAACAGGAGAGTGGGAGAACGAAGCATCGGCCTAACGGAGCACGAGCTTCAGGGCAGCGAGCAGTTGCGCGTTTTCGTCGGGGGTGCCAACGGTCAGGCGCACGCAGTTCGCAAGCAATGGGTGCATTTTACCCACGTTTTTGATCAGAATCCGGGCAGACAGCAGCGTGTCAAAAACCGCCGCCGCGTCGGGCACGCGCACGAGCAGGAAATTGCCCGCACTTTCGAACACCTCGGCGCCCGGCAGCTTCGCCACTTCGGCGGCCAGCGTCGCACGTTGCGCGCGCAATTCGGCGGCCTGCGCATCGAGCACGTCGACATGGTCGAGCAGCAGATCGGCCGCCGCTTGCGTGAGGACGTTCACGTTGTAGGGCGGGCGCACCTTGTCGAACTCGTTGAGCCACGACGGACGCCCGGCCAGATAGCCGAGGCGGATGCCCGCGAGCCCGAGCTTCGACATCGTGCGCATCACGACCACGTTGTCGAACTCGCCCGCGCGCGGCATCCAGCTTTGCATCGCGAACGGCTGGTAGGCCTCGTCGATCACCACGAGGCTCTTCGCCGCTTCCGCCGCCGCGATCACGCGCTCGATGTCGGCGTCGTCGAACAGCGTGCCCGTGGGATTGTTCGGGTAGGCCAGCCAGATCACGGCGGGCGTGTGCTCGGCGATCGCCGCGAGCGTCGCTTCGAGGTCGAGCGTAAAGTCGGTCTTGAGCGGCACGCCGACGAACTCCAGCTGCGCGAACTTCGCCGACATCGCGTACATGACGAAGCCCGGCACCGGCGCGAGCACCTTCGCGCCCGGCTTCGCGCACGCCATGGTGATCATGCTGATGATCTCGTCCGAGCCGTTGCCGAGCAGCACGTCGCAGTCGGCGGGCACGCGCATCGTGTGCTTGAGCTTCGCAATCAGCGCCTCGGGGCGCGGCGCGGGATAGCGGTTGAGCGCGACCGCCGCGAGGCGTTCGCCCAGTTGCGCTGCAAGGTCGGCGGGCAGGGCAAACGGGTTCTCCATGGCGTCGAGCTTCACGAAACCGGAAGCGTCGGGCACGGGGTAACTCGTCATCGCGAGCACGTCGCGACGGATGATGTCTTGTGGTGTCGTCATGTCGAAAGGCGGCTCGCGAAAAGCGGGGCCGCCGGCACGGGCAGCTCGGCGAGCCGGCTGCCCTGGTTATCGTCGTGGTCTCTGCTGCGTGCGGGTCAAACTGAAGGTCTAACTGCTGCGCCCCACGCACTCGCGGGGCTGGCCGTCGCGCAGCGTCTCCATGCCGCGCGGCGGCGCATTCAACCGGTTTCTGCCGGTTGCGAGGCGTGCCTTACACCTGCTTCATGCGGAATTCGGCGCTGCGCGCGTGGGCCTGCAGGCCTTCGCCGTAGGCCAGCTCGGCCGCGATCTCGCCGAGCGTTTGCGCGCCTTCCGCGCTCACCTCGATGAGGCTCGAGCGCTTGATGAAATCATAGACGCCAAGCGGCGACGAGAAACGTGCGGTACGAGACGTAGGCAGCACGTGATTCGGCCCCGCGCAGTAGTCGCCGAGGCTTTCGCTCGTGTAGCGGCCAAGGAAGATCGCGCCCGCGTGGCGGATTTCGGCACCCCACTTCTGCGGCTCCAGCGCCGAGATCTCGAGGTGCTCCGGGGCGATCTCGTTGGCGATGGCGCAGGCCTCGGCCATGTCGCGCACCTTCACGAGCGCGCCGCGGTTCGTGAGCGACGTGGCGATGACTTCGGCGCGCGGCATGGCGGGCAGCAGTTCGTCGATGGCGTCTTCCACGCGCTTGATGAAGCCCTCGTCCGGGCACAGCAGGATGGATTGCGCGAGCTCGTCGTGCTCGGCCTGCGAGAACAGGTCCATGGCCACCCAGCGCGGATCGGTCGTGCCGTCGCAAATCACGAGGATTTCCGAGGGGCCCGCGATCATGTCGATGCCGACCGTGCCGAACACGCGGCGCTTGGCTGAAGCGACATAGGCGTTGCCCGGACCGCAGATCTTGTCGACGGCCGGGATCGTATCCGTGCCGTACGCGAGCGCCGCCACGGCCTGCGCGCCGCCGATCGTGAACACGCGATCGACGCCGCCGAGCAGCGCCGCCGCCAGCACGAGCGGGTTCTTCACGCCGTCGGGCGTGGGCACGACCATGATGATTTCGCGCACGCCCGCGACCCGCGCGGGAATGGCGTTCATCAGCACCGACGACGGATACGCGGCCTTGCCGCCGGGCACATACAGGCCCACGCGGTCGAGCGGCGTGACCTTCTGGCCGAGCACCGTGCCGTCGGATTCGGTGTACTGCCAGCTATGCGAGCCGCACTCGATGCGCTGCTTCTCGTGGTAGCCGCGCACGCGCGCCGCCGCCGCTTCGAGCGCCGCGCGCTGCTTGGGCTCGAGGCTTTCCAGCGCCGCTTCGAGTTCGCTGAACGGCAGCTCGAGCGCCGCGACGCTCGGGGCGGCCAGGCGGTCGAAGCGGTTCGTGTAGTCGAGCACGGCGGCGTCGCCGCGCGCCTTCACGTCGGCGAGAATCTGCGCGACGGAGCGCTCGATGGCCTCGTCCTCGCTCGCCTCGAAGGCGAGCACCGCGTGCAGCGCCTTTTTGAAGCCTTCGGTGCCGGAATCGAGTTTGCGCATCGTGATAACCATGCTGGTATCCATCCGTTACGTTGTGCGCGCCGCGCCGTTTGGGGCGCACTGCGCGCGAGGCGGCGCGTGATTGCGCCTGCCCTTTGCTCCTGCTCTGTCAGCTCGCCTGCGTGCCGCGCGACGCGCGTTCGAACGCGTCGATGATCGGCCGCAGCGCGGCGCGCTTGAGCTTGAGCGCCGCCTGATTCACGACGAGGCGCGACGAGATCTCCATGATCTCCTCGACCTCGACCAGATTGTTCGCGCGCAGCGTGCCGCCCGTGCTGACGAGGTCGACGATCGCGTCGGCGAGGCCGACGAGCGGCGCGAGTTCCATCGAGCCGTACAGCTTGATGAGGTCGACGTGCACGCCCTTGGCCGCGAAGTGCTGGCGCGCGGCCTCCGTGTACTTGGTCGCCACGCGCAGACGCGCGCCCTGGCGCACCGCGTTCGCGTAGTCGAAGCCGCCCTTCACGGCCACCGAAAGACGGCAGCGCGCGATGTCGAGGTCGATCGGCTGATACAGGCCGCCGCCGCCGTGCTCGTTGAGCACGTCCTTGCCCGCCACGCCGAAGTCGGCCGCGCCGTACTCCACGTAGGTGGGCACGTCGGTCGCGCGCACGATGATCACGCGCAGGTTCGGGTCGGTGGTCGGCAGGATCAGCTTGCGCGAGGTTTCCGGGTCTTCGGTCACATGCACGCCGGCCGCGGCGAGCAGCGGCATCGTCTCTTCGAAGATGCGGCCCTTCGAGAGCGCAAGCGTGAGCGGCGCGCTGGCCGCGGCCGCCGGCGTGGGCCTGGACTCGACCGTGCTCATTGCGCGCTCCCCTTGATCCGCTTCACGTTCGCGCCGATCTTCGTGAGCTTCGCTTCCATGCGGTCGTAGCCGCGGTCGAGGTGATAGATGCGGTCGATCAGCGTTTCGCCGTCGGCGCACAGGCCCGCGATCACGAGGCTCGCCGAGGCGCGCAGGTCGGTTGCCATCACCTTCGCGCCCGAGAGCTTCTCGACACCGGCGACGAGCGCCGTCTTGCCGTCGATCGTGATGTGGGCGCCCAGGCGATTCAGTTCCTGCACGTGCATGAAGCGGTTTTCGAAGATGGTTTCGACCACTTGCGAGGTGCCGTCCGCGATCGTGTTGAGCGCCATGAACTGCGCCTGCATGTCGGTCGGGAACGCCGGGTATTCGGAGGTGCGCACGTTCACGGCGCGCGCGCGCTCGTGCATGCGCACGCGCATCCAGTCGTCGCCCTCTTCGATCGACACGCCCGCTTCGCGCAGCTTGTCGGTGACGGCGTCGAGGATGTGCGGGCGCACGTGGCGCAGCGTGACGTCGCCGCCCGCGGCCGCGACCGCGCACAGGAACGTGCCCGCTTCGATACGGTCCGGAATGACGGTGTGGTGCGCGCCGTGGAGCTTGTCCACGCCTTGAATGACGAGGCGGTCGGTGCCGATGCCTTCGATCTTCGCGCCCATCGCCACGAGCAGGTGCGCGAGGTCGCCCACTTCGGGCTCGCGCGCGGCGTTCTCGATCACCGTTTCGCCATCGGCGAGCACGGCGGCCATCAGCAGGTTTTCCGTGCCGGTGACCGTGATCATGTCGGTGACGATGCGCGCGCCCTTCAGGCGCTTCGCGCGCGCCTCGATGAAGCCGTGCTCGATGTTGATCTCGGCGCCCATCGCCTGCAGGCCCTTGATGTGCTGATCCACGGGGCGCGCGCCGATCGCGCAGCCGCCCGGCAGCGACACCTTCGCCTCGCCGAAGCGCGCGACGAGCGGCCCGAGCACGAGGATCGACGCGCGCATGGTCTTCACGAGCTCGTACGGCGCGACGAGATTGTTGACCTTCGAGGCGTCGAGCTGCACGCGCGCGCCGTGCTGCTCGGTGCGCACGCCCATCTGGCCGAGCAGCTTGAGCGTGGTGCGCACGTCCTGAAGGTCGGGCACGTTGTCCAGATGAACGGGTTCCGCGCTCAGAAGGCCTGCGCAGAGAATGGGCAGCGCCGCATTCTTTGCACCGGAAACAGCCACTTCCCCTGCGAGCTTCTGCCCGCCGACGATGACGAGTTTATCCATGCCTGAGGTTTCCTGATCGGTGCGGCCGGTTTGCAGGGTCGCTTGGTGTTGAGCTGCGCCGCTCGCGGCGGCGTCTTTGTCCTGGGTAATTCGCACTGAGATTCCAGATTATGCGTTCTGCCATTCGGCGGGCGTGAGCGTCTTCATGCTGAGCGCGTGGATTTCCTCGCGCATGCGGTCGCCGAGCGCCGCGTATACGAGTTGATGGCGCTGGATCAGGCGCTTGCCGTCGAATGCTGAGGAGACGATCGTCGCGAAGAAGTGCTGGCCATCGCCTTCGACTTCGAGGTGCTCGCACGCGAGCCCTGCCGAGATGTACTGCTTGATCTGTTCCGGAGTCGGCAACATGAGTATGGCTCCTGCTTAGTGACGCAGCTTGTACCCGCTCGCGAGCAAACGCATGGCGAGCGTGGCCAGCGCCACGAAAAACACGAAAACGATCGACAGGCTCACGAGCGGGTTGATGTCGGACAGGCCGAAGAACCCGAAGCGGAAGCCATCGATCATGTAAAAGAACGGATTGAGCCGCGACACTTCGCGCCACAGGGGCGGCAGCGTATGCGTCGAATAAAACACGCCCGAAAGAAACGTGAGCGGCATGATGAGAAAGTTCTGAAACGCCGCGAGCTGGTCGAACTTCTCCGCCCAGATCCCGGCGATCAGTCCGAGCGTGCCGAGAATCGCCGAGCCGAGCACCGCGAACGCGAGGATGTAGAACGGCGCGGCGAAGCTCATCGGAATGAACCAGATCGTCACGACGAACACGCCCGCGCCAACGGCGAGGCCGCGCACGATCGAGGCGAGCACGTAGGCGCCGAACATCTCCCATGCAGCGAGCGGCGGCAACAGCACGAAGACGAGATTGCCCGTGATCTTCGACTGGATCAACGACGACGAGCTGTTCGCGAAGGCGTTCTGCAGCACGCTCATCATCACGAGGCCCGGAATCAGGAAGCTCGTGTACTCGACGCCCGGATACACCTCGACGTGGCCGCGCAGCGCATGGCCGAAGATCGTGAGATAGAGCAGCGCGGTGATGACGGGCGCGAGCACGGTCTGGAAAGCGACCTTCCAGAAACGCAGCACTTCCTTGTAGAACAGCGTACGGAAACCGCTCATGCGAGACCCTCGACCACTTCAGGACCGTTCATCACCTGCACGAAGACATCCTCCAGATCGGCCTTGCGCACTTCCACTTCTTCGAGCTTGCAGCCGTTCGCACGGCACTTCGCCAGAATGCGTTCCACGTCGTCGTAGCTCGCGAGGCGCAGCAGATGCTGGTGCGCGCTGGCGTTGGAAGGATCGACTTCGAGCGCGCGCAGATCGCTCGGCAACACGCCTTCCGAGAAACGCAAAAAGAGTTGCGTGCCCGCAAAGCGCTGCAGCAGCGCACTCGTGCGCTCGAGCGCGACCATCTCGCCGCGCCGGAGCATGGCGATGCGGTCGCACAACTGCTCAGCTTCTTCGAGATAGTGCGTGGTAAGGACGATGGTGTGCCCTTCGCGGTTCAGGCGCGCGATGAACTTCCAGAGCGTCTGGCGCAGTTCCACGTCCACGCCGGCGGTGGGTTCGTCGAGCACGATCACGGGCGGCCGGTGCACGAGCGCCTGCGCCACGAGCACGCGGCGCTTCATGCCGCCGGACAGCGCGCGCATGTTCACGTCGGCTTTCTCGGTGAGATCGAGATTGGCCATGACTTCGTCGATCCACGCGTCGTTGTTGCGCAGGCCGAAGTAGCCGGACTGGATGCGCAGCGTCTCGCGCACGGTGAAGAACGGATCGAACACCAGTTCCTGCGGCACGACGCCCAGGTTGCGGCGCGCGTTGCGGTAGTCGGCGACGACATCGTGGCCGCGGACGGCGATCGAGCCCTCGTCCGCGCGCGCAAGGCCGGCAAGAATGCTGATGAGCGTCGTCTTGCCCGCGCCGTTCGGGCCGAGCAGCCCGAAGAACTCGCCGTCTTCGACCGTGAAGCTGACGCCCTTGAGCGCCTGAAGCGACTTGTAGCGCTTCTTGACGTTACGGATTTCTATGGCTGGCATGACTAATACGCCGCCCGTTTGCGAACGGCGCGGCTCAAGAGTGCATCAATGCTGCGGGGAAGACCGGAATTGGGGACGGCTTATGAGGCCGGCTTTGCTGTCTCAGTGCACGCTTATTACATACCAAGCGGTACTTTTTGCGCCGAGGCAGCGCCCAAAAAACGGTTGATTATAGGCCAAGTCGGAAAGCGCGGCCGGGCCTTGGAGGGGAACGGCGTCGGCCCGGCAGTGCGGTGTGATACCGCGCGAACGCGAGCGTCCGGCCAGGCGACGCGGGTCAATGTCGCTCGTTGAGAAGCGAATCGACGCCGTAGGCGCGCGCGAGAGAGGCGAGCGCGGGGGGCAAGTTGAGCACGGCGAGGGAAGCGCCGCGCTCACGCGCGGCACGCTGCCACGCGATCAGCACGGCGAGCGCCGAAGAATCGAACTGGGTGAGCGCTGCGCAGTCCACGGCGGTTGCGCCCGCCGAGATCTGCGCGAACCCGGCCGAGAGCGCGGCCTTCGCGCTTTCGTGGGTCAGGTTGGCGCCGGTGGCGAAACGCTCGCTCACGAGGTCGCCTTCCCCGACGCGAGTTGCTGGTTACGCTGCGTGAGGAACTGGATCAGGCCGTCCACGCCGCCTTGCTGGATCTTTTCCTGGAACTGCTGCTGGTACGCCTGGATGAGCCACGCGCCGAGCACGTTGATGTCATACACGCGCCAGCCTTGCGCCGTCTTGTAGAGGCGATAGTCGAGCTCGATCGGCTGGCCGCCGTTCATGACCGTCGAACGGACCACGACGTCGGTGTCGTCCGGGTTCGCGCGGAACGGCTTGTACTGGATCTGCTGGTCGCGCACCTGGGCGAGCGCGCCCGAGTACGTGCGGATGAGCAGCGTCTTGAACTGCTCGATGACCTGTTGCTGCTGCTCCGGCGTGGCTGTGCGCCAGTTGCGGCCCATCGCGAGCTGCGTGGTGCGGCGGAAGTCGGTGTACGGCAGGATCTTTTCGTTCACGAGCTGCGTGATCCTGCTGATGTCGCCGGACTGGATGGACTTGTCACCCTTGATCTGGCTCATGACCTGCTGCGTGACTGTCTGGACCATCGCGTCGGGATTGCTGGTGTCTACCGTCTGAGCGAACGCGCCGCCGGCAAACGAAAGAAACATGGCGAAAAACGGGTACAGAAAGAATTTTTTCATATCGAGCCCTGCTAGTTGGGGGACATCGCCCCGTTGGAACCAACGATATCACGCGAGATCTATCGCGCTGTGTCAAAACCGCCAGCAAAGTGCGACAAGCGTTTCTGCTTGTTACGTCAGACGTATAGGTCAGACGAACGCTCCGGCGAGGCCGTTCCAGCATGCCGGAGCGCAGCGCTCAGTGCAGCCGCAGCATGCTCGGGAAGCCGATGCGCGCAGGCGGAATCATCTGGTCGCCCGGCACCGTGGTTTCCGACGCGCCCACGGGCGCCGCGGCGCCGGCCGGGCCTTCCAGCGTGGCCGGGGCGGTCGTTGCGCCGTTCGGGTTGGCGGGCACCATGCTGGCCGCATTCGGCGTGGCCGCAGGCGCAGTGCCCGAAGCGGGCACTGCCGCACCGGCAGCCGCACCCGAAGCGGGGGCCGCCGCGCCCTCGTCGGTGTCGTCGTACTTCGGCAGCGGCGCGCCATCGCCGTAGTCCGGCAGGTTGCTGTTGTCCGACGACGCGCGGCCATCCGACAACAGGTAGCGGCGACGCTGCAGATAGGCGTTGCGGATGAACGAGTACTTGTCGATCGCCGCGCCTTCGAGCAAGTCGCTCGCGCCCAGCAGGTTGGCGCGCGTGCTCACCACGTTCAGGCCGTAGAGGCCCCACGACAGCGCGGCCGGATCCACATAGGTGAGCGGGTTGATGAAGTAGTTGGGCACGAGGCCGACGCCGTCACGCACCGTGCTCGGACCGAACAGCGGCAGCACGAGGTACGGACCGGGCGGCACGCCATAGTGGCCGAGCGTGAGACCGAAGTCCTGGTTGTGCTTGGGCAGCTTCGCGAGCGTCGCGACGTCGAACAGGCCACCGAGGCCGAAGACCGTGTTGATCACGATCCGCATGATGTCCTCGACACCGTCGGTGATCCTCAGCTGCAGGAAGTTGTTCGCGGCGTTGTACACGTCGCCGATGTTCGCGAAGAAGTTCGTCACGCTGTCGCGCACGGGCTGCGGCGTCACCTTCACGTAGCCCTGCGCCACCGGCTTGAGCGCGTACGTGTCAACCTTGTCGTTGAACGTGTACACCGTGCGGTTGAACCCTTCCCATGGATCTTCCTTCGACGGCGTCTGCACCGTCGAACAACCCCCGAGTGCGAGCGCTGCGACGCCAAGCGTAATGGCGCGCATGCGTATGGTCGTCATTCTTTTTCTCCTTCTTATTGGGCCGCCGAAGCCGCCGGTGCAGGCGCCGGTGCAGGCGCTGGGGCCGGCGCCGGTGCGGGCGCGGCAGCAGGCGCCGCATCCGTGCTCGCGCCGCTGGACGCCTTCGTGGCGCCCGAATCCGCCGCCTTGCTATAGAGGAACTGGCCGATCAGGTTTTCGAGCACGATGGCCGACTGCGTCATCGAAATGGTGTCGCCGGCCTTGAGCATTTCCGAATCGCCGCCCGGCTCGAGGCCGATGTACTGCTCGCCGAGCAGACCCGACGTCAGGATCTTCGCCGACGTGTCCTTCGGAAACTGGTACTGCTGGTCGAGGTCGATCGTCACCAGCGCCTGATAGGTGTTGGAGTCGAAGCCGATCGAGGCCACCCGGCCCACGGTCACGCCCGCGCTCTTCACCGGCGCGCGCGGCTTGAGGCCGCCGATATTGTCGAACTTGAGCTTCACCGGGTAGGTGGCCTGGAACGACAGCGAACTCATGTTGCCGGCCTTCAGCGCGAGAAACAGCAGCGCGATAAAGCCCAGCACCACAAACAGACCGACCCAGAAGTCGAGAGCATTCTTTTTCATCGTCATCCCAATGAGAATCCGTTGCGGCGTCGCTCACATGCGCGCCGCGCCGCCGGGTCGCTGCCCGGCGTCTTTAGCTGAACATCAGCGCGGTGAGCAGGAAGTCGAGGCCGAGCACCGCGAGCGACGCGTACACGACCGTCTTGGTGGTCGCGCGCGACACGCCCTCGGGCGTGGGCTTCGCCTCATAGCCCTGATAGAGCGCGGTGAAGGTCACGGCGAAGCCGAACACGATGCTCTTCACAACGCCGTTGCCCACGTCGGTCCAGACGTCCACGCCGCCCTGCATTTGCGACCAGAACGCGCCGGCGTCCACGCCGATCAGCACCACGCCCACCACGTAGCCGCCCAGAATGCCGACCGCGCTGAAGATGGCCGCGAGGATCGGCATGGCGATCACGCCCGCCCACATGCGCGGCGCGACCACCACGCGCACGGGGTCCACCGCCATCATCTCCATGGCCGTGAGTTGCTCGCCCGCCTTCATGAGGCCGATCTCGGCCGTGAGCGAGGTGCCCGCGCGGCCCGCGAACAAGAGCGCGGTGACGACGGGCCCGAGCTCACGCACGAGCGACAGCGCGACCAGCAGCCCGAGCGCCTGCTCGGAGCCGTAGCGGTTGAGCGTGTAATAGCCCTGCAGCCCGAGCACGAAGCCCACGAACAGGCCCGACACGGCAATGATCAAGAGCGAATAATTGCCGACGAAGTGGATCTGCTTCGTGACAAGACGCGGCCGGCGCAGCAGCGGGAAGAATTCGAGCACGAGGCGCACGAAAAAGCGCGTCGCATGCCCCGCGCGCGCGATCGTGTCGAGCACGGTGCGCCCGATCGAGCTGATGGCGCCGATCATGAGCGGCCTCCGCCAATGCCGAAGTCCGCTTCGAGCGGCAGGTTCGACGGGTAATGGAACCGGAACGGGCCGTCCGGCGCGCCGTCGATGAACTGGCGCACGATCGGGTCGGTCGAGGCACGCAGCTCGGCCGGCGTGCCCTGCGCCTGCACCCGGCCGTTCGCCATGAAGTACACGTAGTCGGCGATCGCGAACGACTCGGGCACGTCGTGCGTGACGAGGATCGAGGTTGCGCCGAGCGCGTCGTTGAGCGTGCGGATGAGGTTCGCGGTGATGCCGAGCGAAATCGGGTCGAGACCCGCGAACGGCTCGTCGTACATCATGAGCTCGGGGTCGAGCGCGATGGCGCGCGCCAGCGCCACGCGACGCGCCATGCCGCCGGAAATTTCCGAAGGCGCGAGGTCGCGCGCGCCACGCAAGCCGACGGCGTTGAGCTTCATGAGCACGAGGTCGCGGATCAGCGCTTCAGGCAGGTCGGTGTGCTCGCGCAGGGCGAAGGCGACGTTCTCGAACACCGACATGTCGGTGAAGAGCGCGCCGAACTGGAAGAGCATGCCCATCTTGCGGCGCAGGGCGTAGAGGCCGTCGCGCGATTGCGCGCCGACGTCCTGGCCGCCGAACAGCACCTGGCCGCGCTGGGCGCGAACGAGGCCGCCGATCAGACGCAGCACTGTCGTTTTTCCGCCACCGGAGCCGCCCATGACCGCCACTACCTGACCGCGCGGGAAGCGCATGTTCAGGCCGGACAGGACGAGCCGGTCGCCGTATCCGAAGTCGACGTCGCGCAGCTCCAGCAGGGTCTCAGAGGTTGAGGGCACGTGGCAGACAGTCCATTTACACGAAGGCGGGATTATAGGGCCATCGTGGAAAACCTGCCGTGGCGCCCCTGGACCCGTTGATGTAAGCCGCAAGCGCCCGCTGCTGCGGGTTGCGGCCCCCTCGGCACCTGGCCGCGCACGCGGCGCAGCCCGATGCCAGGGCGGACCATTATTGCGTAAACGCGTTGCGCAATGCAGCAACCGCGGCAGCCGGGTCGGCCGCCTCGGTCACGGCACGCACTACCGCTGCGCTGCCGGCGCCCGTGGCGAGCACTTCGGGCAGCACGTTGCCGTCGATGCCGCCGATCGCCACCATCGGCACGACGCCGTCCAGCAGCTTCACGTAGCGGGCCAGGCGCGCGAGGCCCTGGGGGGCCGTCGGCATGGCCTTGGTCGTGGTGGCGAAGACGGCGCCGCATGCGAGGTAGCTCGGACGGAAATGCAGCGCCGTGAGCATCTCGAAGTAGCCGTGCGTCGAGAGGCCAAGGCGCACGCCGGCTGCCGCGATCGCGCCGAGGTCGGCTTCGCGCAGGTCTTCCTGGCCGAGGTGCACGCCATAAGCGCCGGCCGCGACGGCCTCCTGCCAGTGATCGTTGATGAAAAGCTGCGCGTCGTGCTTGCGGCCGGCGGCGACGCAGCGCTCGATTTCGCTCGTGAGCGCCGGCGACTTCGGCTGCTTGCTGCGCAGCTGCACCATCGTCACGCCGTAGTCGAGCACGCGCTCGACCCACTCGGCCGTAGGCAGCACCGGATACAGGCCGAGCTTCGCGGGACACGGCGCGAACGGCTGCGCGGGCGCGGCAGGCAGGTCCAGCACGCGCGGAAAACGCTCGATGTCGACGGGCCAGGCGTCGGCCTGCTGCTCGTCGCCGTCGCGCCAGGCGAGCGCGAGCACGAGCGCGTCGTGCGGATCGAAGCCGCAGTCGAGGAAGGCCGCCAGCGCCGGGATCCAGTCTTCCGCCAGCTCGCCCTCGAGCGCGTACCGCTCGCCGCCCAGATGCAGCGTGGCGCGCGCCGCCTTCGGGTGTTCGCCCGCGGCTTCGATCACGCCCGCGCCGTCGGTCATCCAGCGCGCGATGTTGGCCAGATGCGGCGCCGCGTCGGTCACGATGATCAGATCGCCGCCGTTGGGCGCGTCGGGCGGCGTGAGACAGATGCGCCACGGCGCATGCGTGGGCTGCCAGTCGCCCAGGCGCGCGCGGATGCGCTCCGCCGTTTCGGTGAGTTCGTCGGCGGGCGGCCAGAACAGTTCGCGGTCCTGCAGGCGCAGCGTTTCAGTCATCGATTGTCTCCATCCTGGTGCCAGAAAGGCATGCCCACCACGGGCGTGCTCGCGACCGCCGCTTCGCGCTCGGCCATCGGTCCGGCGAGAAACGCGGCGCGCCCCGCCTCGACGCCCTGCGCGAACGCGCGCGCCATCGCCGCGGGATGCGTGGCCTGCGAAACGGCCGTGTTGAGCAGCACGCCGTCGAAACCCCACTCCATCACCTGGCACGCGTGCGAAGGCACGCCCAGGCCCGCATCGACGATCAGCGGCACATCGGGCAAGCGCTCGCGCAGCACGCGCAAGCCGTAGGGGTTGATCACGCCCTTGCCGGTGCCGATCGGCGCGCCCCACGGCATGAGCGCCTCGCAGCCCGCGTCGAGCAGACGCCGGCCAATCACGAGATCCTCGGTGCAATACGGCAGCACCTTGAAGCCATCCTTCACGAGGCGCGACGCGGCCTCGATCAGGCCGACCGGGTCGGGCTGCAGCGTGTAGTCGTCACCGATCAGTTCGAGCTTGATCCAGTCGGTTTCGAAGACTTCGCGCGCCATGTGCGCCGTCGTCACCGCCTCGTTGACGGTGAGGCAGCCGGCCGTGTTCGGCAGGAGCGGCACGCCGTGGCGCTTGAGCAGGTCGAAGAAGCCGGCCTCGGCGGTGCCCTCGTTCATCTGGCGGCGCAGCGCGACGGTGATCATGCCGGGGCGCGCGGCCGCCATCGAGTCGGCGAGCGACTGCAGCGACGGATAGCGCGACGTGCCGAGCAGCACGCGGCTCGCGAAGGTTTCGCCGTAGAGCGTGAGCGCGTCGGCAGTGGAGGTGGTGGTCATGGGTTGGAATCCTTTGCGGTGTCGTGAAAGCGCTCGCGATGCATACGATGCGCGCGACCGCGGGCTTGGGCGAGCGAGGCTCAGCCGCCGGCCACGGGGCTCACGACGTCGAGGCGGTCGCCCGCCTGGAGCGAGCGCGCGCCATGCTGGGTGCGCGCCACGAAATCGCCGTTCAGGGCGACGGCGAACGGCGGACGCGCGCCGAATGCGGCGAGCGCATCGGCGACAGTCGCGCCCTCGGGCAGCGTGATCGGCTTCTGGTTGATATGAATGTCCATGGCAAATACGTTCTCAAACTGCGGATTTTTTCTGGTGAGGCGTCAGGCCGGCTCGTGCGCGCCCTGCGCGTGCAGCATCTCGCCCCAGCGCGACGCGCGGCGCAGCGACTCGAAGGAATCGGCATCGCTCACGCGGGCGTCGAGCAGCGCCTGGGCGACGCGCGCGGCTTCATCGGCGACTTCCGGCGCGATCATGAAGCCGTGCCGATAGAGGCCGTTCACGCGCAGCGTGGTCTTGCCGTCCCAGATGAGCGCCGGGCGGTGGTCGGGCAGCGTCGGGCGGCACTGCGTATTCAACTCGAGGATGCGCGCCTCGCCGAACGCCGGATGCACCGCAAACGCCGCGCTCAGCAGTTCGAGCGCCGAGCGCACGCTCACGGGCGAACGGTCCTCGCCTTCGATCTCGGTCGCGCCGATCACGAAGACATCGTGTTCCTTGGGCGCGATATAGAGCGGATAGCGCGGATGCAGGAGCCGCACCGGGCGCGTGAGCGTGATGCCGGGCGCGTGCACGCGCGCGACTTCGCCGCGAATGCCGCGCAACCCCGGCAGCGAAGGTTTGGCGCCCAGCCCGCGGCAGTCGATCGTCACGCGCGCGGGCGGCGGATTGGCCTCGTCGACCGTGGTGTGCCAGTGGGTAGCCACGCCGCGCGCGGCGAGCCCCGCCGCCAGCGCAGCCAGGGCCTGGCGGTTGTCGAGCTGGCCCTCGCCTTCGAGCAGCCAGCCGCGCGCGAAGCGCCCGGCGAGCGCCGGTTCGGCAGCGTCGAGCTGCGCACCCGCGAGCGCGACGAAGTTGGCATCGGCGAGCGAGCGCGGCGCATTCGCGCGCACGCGGCGCTCGAAGAGCGGGGCTTCGGTGCGATCGGCGCTATGCCAGACCACGAGCGTGCCGTTGCGCTGGAAGAACACGGGCTCCGGCAGCTCGGCCAGGATGCGCGGCCAGGTTTCGAGCGACGCGACGCCAAGCTCGGTGATGAGCAGTTCGGCGACAGCGGCCTCCGCGAGCGGCGCAAGCATGGCCGCCGCGACCCAGGCGGCGGCCTCGCCGCCTTCGGGGCCGCCGCGCTCATAAAGCGCGACGCGATGGCCCTCGCCGGCCAGACGCCACGCGACGAGCCGGCCGCTCAGGCCGCCGCCGAGCACGGCGAAGTCGGGCACGCCGCCCACGTTATGGTTGCGGCCGCGGCTCATGACGATGCTCCGTCACGCAAGGCGAGCGCGATAAGAATCGGGGAACAAAGAGAATAGGCGGTCATCGTATCCTTTCCGTACGGCAGCAGCAGACGTACCCAAGGACGAAACCGGCTGGCAAGGCCGACCGTGGAGGCTATGCGGCGCAGACGGCCCGTACGGAATGCGTACGAACCCATGCGCCCAAAGCGCAGCCCGGCGGGAAACCTAGCGCCCCCACCTTTTCAAAACCCAGGCTGGGCGCCGGCCAAGACTTTCTGGAAACTTCCCGCGCCG
Source organism: Paraburkholderia sp. EG287B (assembly GCF_040965595.1). Lineage (NCBI taxonomy): Bacteria > Pseudomonadati > Pseudomonadota > Betaproteobacteria > Burkholderiales > Burkholderiaceae > Paraburkholderia > Paraburkholderia sp. EG287B. The sequence goes on along the minus strand of NZ_JBFRCG010000021.1, from coordinate 76,492 downwards.
GTATTACCCGGATCGGGTGCAAAGGGTTTCTCTCAGCCTCACTGGCGGCATGCCCGGCATACCGGTGAAGCACCCCTGTTTCGTCAACGACGATTAGACCACAAAAGGCGCGCGGCCCGCAAACCTCGACGGAACCGGGGGACGTGGTCTGGCACAATGCCCTGAACCTGCCTCTTTCGCCTCGCAAGCCCGCGCGGTGAGACAATGGGCGCCACGCTACGGCGGCGCCGGCGTGCGCTTTTGTCCACGCCTGGCGCCGGTTTTGGCTCCGCCTGTGACCCGTTAAGACTCACTTAAGCGCCCGACGACAGAATCGCTGCAAAAATCGCTGCAACGCTGCCGCCGTGCGGCGCGCGGCGCATGCCCCCAGCGGGCCGCCACACCTTCAGGACGCACATGACCAACCAACCTGCCCGCGCCACGCCCGATCAGAACGAGCATCAGAAGATCACCGCGTGGAGCCTGATCAAGCCCTACTGGGTCTCCGAGGAACGCTGGATCGCCTGGGGCCTGCTCGTCGCGATCATCGTGATGAACCTGCTCGTCGTGTGGATCAACGTGCGCCTGAACGGCTGGAGCGCGGAGTTCTACAACGCGTTGCAGGCCAAGGACGTCAAGCGCTTCCCGCCGCTGTTGATGACCTTCACCGAACTGGCGTTCGGCTTCATCATCCTCGCGGTGTATGGCCGGTATCTGCGCCAGATGCTCGGCTTTCGCTGGCGTCAGTGGCTCACCACGCGGTTCCTGAACGAGTGGCTCGGCAAGGGCGCGTTCTACCGCATCGAGCGCGACCGCCTCGCCGACAACCCCGACCAGCGGATCAGCGACGACCTCCAGTCGTTCGCCACGACCACCCTGTCGCTCACGCTCGACCTGCTCTCGACGGTCGTCACGCTCATCTCGTTCATCACGATCCTGTGGACGCTCGCGGGCGCGCTCACCGTCACGCTGGGCGGGCAGCCGCTCGCCATTCCGGGCTACATGGTGTGGGCCGCCGCACTCTATGCCGTGTTCGGCTCGCTCGTGATCCAGAAAGTCGGTCACCCGCTCGTGTCGATCAACTATCAACAACAAAAGGTGGAAGCGGACTTCCGCTTCGGCCTGATCCGCCTGCGCGAAAACGCCGAGCAGATCGCCCTCTACGACGGCATGGACACCGAGCGCGGCAACGCGCAAGGCCTCTTCGCACACATCAAGGACAACTGGTGGCGCGTGATGAAGTACACGAAGCGCCTCACCTTCGTGCTGAGCTTCTACGGCCAGATCGCCATCATCTTCCCGCTCGTGGTGGCCGCGCCGCGCTACTTCGCGGGCGCCTTCACGTTCGGCGTGCTGATGCAGATCTCGCAGGCGTTCGGCACCGTGAGCGACTCGTTCTCGTGGTTCATCAACAGTTACTCCACGCTGGTCGAATGGCGCGCTACCGTGAATCGTCTGCGCGAATTCGTGCGTGTGGTGCACTCGCCGCGCCTGAAGGAATCGGTCTCGCCCGCCACCGAGCACGGCGGCATCAACCTGCACTTCATCGACAACAACGAGCTCGCCACCGAGCACCTCAAGCTCTCGCTGCCCAACGGCACGCCGCTCTCGGAAGTGCGCGACATCGCCATCAAGCCGGGCTCGCGCTGGCTCGTGCGCGGCCCCTCGGGCGCCGGCAAGAGCACGCTGATGCGCGCGCTCGCGGGCCTCTGGCCGTTCGGCGAAGGCTCGATCGACGCGCCTGTCGATGCGCGCATGATGTTCATCCCGCAGCAGAGCTATCTGCCCATCGGCACGCTCAAGGCGGCGCTCACCTACCCCTCGCCCGCCGACGACTACAGCGACGAAGACTGCCGCGAAGCGCTGCGCGCCTGCCGCCTAGAAGAGTACGTGGATCGTCTCGGCGAATCGGCGCACTGGACGCGCGTGCTCTCGCCGGGCGAGCAGCAACGCCTTGCGGGCGCGCGCGTGCTGCTGCACAAGCCCGACTATCTGTTCCTCGACGAAGCGACGAGCGCGCTCGACCCCGACAACGAAAGCCGGCTCTACAAGCTGTTCATGGAGCGCCTGCCCAAGGCGGCGATCGTGAGCGTCGCGCACCGCGAGTCGCTCGCGGCGTACCACCACGACACGCTCGAGATCGAGCGCATGCCCGAAGAGCGGGTTGCCGCGTGAGCGCAAGCGCTGCGCGCGTCGTGCTGATCACGGGCGCGGGCTCGGGTATCGGCGCGGCGCTCGTGCAACGCGCGCAGCCGGCGCTGGAACGCTCGGCGCACGCCCGCGTGGTCGCGCTGAGTTCGTTCGTCGCGCACCGCTACCGCGCCGGCGCGCCGTTCGCGGCCACCGCCGCCGCGAAGGCCGCGCTCGAATCCCTGGCGAAAACCGCGGCGGCCGAACTCGCGCCGCACGGCGTGACCGTGAACTGCGTCGCGCCCGGCTATACGCGCAAGGACAAGGGCCCCACGCCGGAAAACGCGCCGGTGTGGGAGCGCGCGGCGCAGGAAACGCCGCTCGGACACGTGGCCGATCCCGCCGATGTCGCCGAACTCATCGCCTTCCTGCTCTCGGACGCCGCACGCCACATCACCGGCCAGGTGATCCACGTCGACGGCGGGCTCACGCTCTAGCGCCGAGCGGTTCCGGCGCGCCATCGTTCGCTCGCTATCGAACTAAACCCGAACTAAATATCGGAATACAACGATAGCGGGCGCCCCCAAATTGCCCCTCGCCTCCGCGCGGTTTCGCACCGTAAAATACCCCTCCAGCACACCGGAGACGGGCGGCGTCGCACCGCGCAGCCCTCCAGCGTCAAGCGCACACGCCACCCAATGCGTGCTGCGTCGGCCGGGTCGCAAGCGCCGCACGGGCCGCTCGCCCGGTTCGTTGCGCGCACAACAAATATGGGGGAAGACACGCGATGGGCTACTTTCACTGGTTCACCGAGTTGAACGCGCGCGAGCGGCGCACGCTCTACGCGGGATTCGGCGGCTACGCCGTCGACGCGTTCGACTTCATGATCTACTCGTTCCTGATCCCGACGCTCATCGCGACCTGGGGCATGAGCAAGAGCGAGGCCGGCATGATCGCGACCAGCTCGCTGATCTCGTCGGCGATCGGCGGCTGGCTCGCCGGCATCCTCGCCGACCGCTACGGCCGCGTGCGCGTGCTGCAGTGGACCATCGCCACCTTCGCGCTCTTCACCTGCCTCTCCGGCTTCACGCATTCGTTCTGGCAACTGCTCGCCACGCGCACGCTGCAGGGCATCGGCTTTGGCGGCGAATGGACGGTCGTCACGATGATGATGGCCGAAACGATCCGCTCGCCGCAGCATCGCGCCAAGGCCGTGGGCACGGTGCAGAGCAGCTGGTCGTTCGGCTGGGGCGCGGCCGCCATCCTGTACGGGGCCTTCTTCGCCCTGCTGCCTGAGGAATACGCGTGGCGCGCGTGCTTCTGGATCGGCATCGTGCCTGCGCTCTGGATTCTCTATGTGCGCCGCAACGTGAGCGACCCCGACGTGTTCGTCGCCACGCGCCGGGCGCGCGAAAGCGGCGCGGTGCAAAGCCACTTCATGCAGATCTTCGCGCCCGCGCATCTGGCCACTACCCTGCTAGGCAGCGCGCTGTGCACCGGCATGCTCGGCGGCTACTACGCGATCACCACCTGGCTGCCCACCTACCTCAAGACGGTGCGCCACCTCTCGGTGTTCAACACGAGCGGCTACCTGATCGTGCTGATCGTCGGCTCGTTCACGGGCTACATCGTCGGCGCGATCCTGTGCGACAAGATCGGCCGGCGCGCCTCGCTCATCCTGTTCGCCATCGGCTCGTTTGCGCTCGGCATGGCCTACACCATGCTGCCCATCACCGACACCGCCATGCTCCTGCTCGGCTTTCCGCTCGGCATCGTCGTGCAGGGCATTTTCGCGGGCGTGGGCGCGTATCTCTCGGAGCTTTACCCGAACGCGATCCGCGGCTCGGGCCAGGGCTTCTGCTACAACCTCGGACGCGGGCTCGGCTCGTTTTTCCCCATTCTCGTAGGCACGTTCGCGCAAACCACCTCGCTGGTGAAGTCGATCGGCGTGGTGGCCGGCGCGGGCTATCTGCTCGTGATCGTCGCGGCGCTGTGCCTGCCGGAGACGAAGGGCAAGGCGCTGACCGAGGAAGTGCCTGCTGCAGGTAGCGAGCGAGCGTCTGCGGAGTCCACTGCACGATGAGCGCGAACATGCTGCAATACCGACCGTCCCTCCCTGTTGTGCGACCGGCATGAAAACGATCGTCCTCGGCGCCGGTGTGATCGGCGTCGCTACTGCGTACTATCTGAGCGAACGAGGCTGCGACGTCACGGTCGTCGAACGGGAACCGGGCGTGGCGCTCGGCACGAGCTTCGGCAACGCCGGCGTCATCGCGCCGGGCTATGTCACGCCGTGGGCCGCGCCCGGCATGCCCGCGAAGCTCATCAAATATCTGCTCAAGCCCACCTCGCCGCTCATCTTCCGGCCCACGCTCGACGCCGCGCAGTGGCGCTGGATCGCGCGCTGGCTGCGTGAATGCGATCTTGCGCGCTTTCGCGTGAACAAGCAGCGCATGCAGCGCATTGCCTATTACAGCCGCGAATGCCTGCACGCGTTTCGCGCCACGCACGCGTTCGAGTACGGGCGCAGCCAGGGCTATCTGCAGCTCTTTCGCAGTGACTACGACCTCGAACTCGCGCAACCGGCGCTCGGCGTGCTGCGCGATGCGGGCATCGTCTATCGCGAGCTCGACGCCGCCGCCTGCGCGCAGGTCGAGCCGGGGCTCGCCTGGTCGCGCGTGAAACCGGTGGCGGGGGTCTATCTGCCCGAAGACGAGGCCGGCGACTGCGCACGCTTCACGCGCGAGCTGCGCTCCGTCTGCGAAGCACGCGGCGTCACGTTTTTGTTCGATACCGAAGTGCTCGCGCTCGAAGCCGCGGGCGGCAAGGTAAGCGGTGTGCGCGTGCGCGCGGTGCCCGGACGGCGCAAGGCGAACAACCGCCGGGACCGGCGCGAGCAGCGCCGCGCGCCGGCCGAGGTGCTTCGCCCGGCCGAGCGCAGCGAGCCCGCCGACGACACGCCCCACACGCTCGCCGCCGACGCCGTGGTGGTCGCACTGGGCGTGGAGAGCGCGGCGCTCGTCGCGCCGCTTGGCGTGCGCGTGCCGTTGTATCCGGTGAAAGGCTATTCGGCCACGCTGCCCGTGGTCGACGAGCAGAAGGCCCCGCGCGCCGCGCTCATGGACGAGTCGCTCAAGACGGCGATCACGCGCTTCGGCCCGTATCTGCGTGTGGCGGGGACGGCCGAGTTGGGCGACCACCGCGCGACGCTGCGCGAGCAGGCGCTGCAAACGCTCATGAAGGTGCTCGACGACTGGTTCCCGCATGCCGCGACGCCTTCGTCGGCGCAATTCTGGGTGGGGCGCCGGCCGATGGTGCCGGACGGCGCGCCGCTGCTCGGCACGTCGGGCGTGGATGGCCTGTGGCTGAACGTCGGACACGGCTCGACGGGCTGGGCGATGTCGATGGGTTCGGGCCGCGTGCTCGCGGATCTCGTCACACAGCGCTCGCCGGAAATCGATCTCGATGGATTGACGCTGGCGCGGTATCGCTACTGAGCGTCGGTCGAAACTCCACTGTGTGGCGCCGACGCCTCAATCGAGCGCGACACTCGCCAGTGCCTCGTAGCGCGCGCCCTGCCTCGCCAGCGTGCTCGAATACAGCACCAGCGACTCGAAGCGCAACGGCGGCAGCGCTTCCCCGCCGCTCGCCGCCGGCGCGCCAACGGCGTCGCGCGCGAAGCGTGCGAGCGTCACATGCGGGCGAAACGCTCGCGCGTCGAGCGGCAATCCCACGTCTCCCATGAGTGAGCGCACGTGCCAGTCGAGCGCCGTGAACGCATCCGACATCGCTAGCACGGCCACCATGAGGCGCGGATGCACGCGGCCCGGCCAGCATTCGATATGCGTGACCTGCGCGGGCGGGAGGAGCGGCGCGTGCTCGGCGAGCCGCCGCGAGAGCACGTGTCCCTGGTCGAACGACATCGCGCCGATGAACGTCACTGTCAGATGGAGTTGCGCATAGGGCACGCGCCGCGCATTGGGCGGCACGTCGAGCGCGGCGAGCGCATCGCGCGACGCCGCAGTGGGCGAAAGCGCGATGAAGCAGCGCCGCCATTGCTGCGTGTCACGATCGGTCTCGCGGGCTTCGGACATGATCGGCGGGCCTCGTTCGGTCGGGCAATCGCGTCATGGTAATCCTCTCGCGCGAGGCGCGCGCCCATGCAAACCCGCAGCACGAACGTAAAAAAGCCGGGTCACCCTCGCGGGTGCCCGGCTTCTGTCGTTGCGTCTCCTGCCGTCTCCCCCGTGCGTCCCGGCGAATTGCGGGACACACCGGATTTATCGCGGCAACTCCGAGCTGCCCATCAAATACGCATCGACGGAGCGTGCGCATTGCCGACCTTCGCGGATCGCCCACACCACGAGCGACTGGCCGCGGCGCATGTCGCCAGCGGTGAAGACCTTGTCGACCGACGTGTAGTACGCCTTCTCGCCTTCGGTCGCGGCACGCACGTTGCCGCGCGCGTCCTTCTCGACGCCGAATGCCTCGAGCACCGGCGACACCGGCTGCGTGAAGCCCATGGCGAGCAGCACGAGATCGGCCTTCATTTCGAATTCCGAGCCCGGCACTTCGACCATCTTGCCGTCCTTCCACTCCACGCGCGCGGCGACCAGCTTCTCGATCTTGCCGTTCTTGCCTTCGAGGCGCTTGGTGGCGACCGACCAGTCGCGCGAGCAGCCTTCGTCGTGCGACGACGACGTGCGCAGCTTGATCGGCCAGTACGGCCACACGAGCGGCTTGTTCTCTTCCTCGGGCGGCTGCGGCAGCAGTTCGAACTGCGTGACGCTCTTCGCGCCGTGACGGTTCGAGGTGCCCACGCAGTCGGAACCCGTATCGCCGCCGCCGATCACGACCACGTGCTTGCCCTTGGCGAGCAGCTGGTTCGGCAGCTTGTCGCCGGCGTTGACCTTGTTCTGCTGCGGCAGGAACTCCATGGCGTAGTAGATGCCTTCGAGTTCGCGGCCCGGCACCGGCAGGTCACGCGGCGTTTCCGAACCGCCTGCGATCACCACGGCGTCGAACTGGTCCTTCAGCTCGTCTGGCGAGATGGTTTCCTTCGCCGTGTTGCCGATGTACGCAGGCAACTCGCCACGGCCGATGAACACGTTGGTGCGGAACGTCACGCCTTCGGCTTCCATCTGGCGCATGCGGCGGTCGATCAGCCACTTCTCCAGCTTGAAGTCGGGAATGCCGTAGCGCAGCAGGCCGCCGATGCGGTCATTCTTCTCGAACACCGTCACGTCGTGACCGGCGCGCGCAAGCTGCTGGGCGGCGGCGAGGCCCGCGGGGCCCGAACCGACCACGGCGACCTTCTTGCCCGTCTTGTGCTTCGCGACTTGCGGCGCGACCCAGCCTTCGGTCCACGCCTTGTCGATGATCGCGTGCTCGATCGACTTGATGCCGACCGGGTCGTCGTTGATGCCGAGCGTGCACGCCGCTTCGCAGGGCGCCGGGCAGATGCGGCCCGTGAACTCGGGGAAATTGTTCGTGGAATGCAGGACGTCGATCGCGCTCTTCCAGTCCTGGCGGAACACGAGGTCGTTGAAGTCCGGAATGATGTTGTTGACCGGGCAGCCGTTATTGCAGAACGGGATGCCGCAGTCCATGCAGCGTGCGCCCTGGATCTTCGCGTCGGCGTCGGAGAGCGCCGCCACGAATTCCTTGTAGTGCTTCACGCGCGTGAGCGGTGCTTCGTACGCCTCATGCTGGCGCTCGAACTCGAGAAAACCGGTTGCCTTACCCATAGGGTTCTCGTCTATCTCTATCTATTCGGTGAGGGGACCGCGCCCGCCGCCGCTTCAGTGAGCGCGGCGGGCGCTTCGTCTTCGTTCAGTCGTCGTCTTGCGGATCAGGCGGCCAGTTCTTCCTGGCTCGCCTTCTTCGCGCCGAGTTCGCTCAGTGCGCGCTTGTATTCCGTCGGGAACACCTTCACGAACTGGCGGCGCGCCGCATCCCAGTTTTCGAGCAGCGCCTTGGCGCGCGGCGAGCCCGTGAACTGGAAGTGACGCTCGACGAGTCCCTTGAGCAACGTTTCGTCGGTCTGGCCTGCGTGCCACAGTGCGCGATCCACGGTGCGCTCCTGTTCGGCCTGTTGCAGGACCGGGTCGAGCGCGACCATCGACTTGTTGCACTTGCCGGCGAAGGTGCCGTCCGGGTCGTACACGTAGGCGATGCCGCCCGACATGCCCGCCGCGAAGTTACGGCCCGTTTCGCCGAGCACCACCACCGTGCCGCCCGTCATGTATTCGCAGCCGTGGTCGCCCGTGCCTTCGACGATCGCCGTCGCGCCCGAGTTACGCACCGCAAAACGCTCGCCCGCCACGCCGCGCAGGAAGGCTTCGCCTTCGAGTGCGCCGTACATCACCGTGTTGCCGCAGATGATGTTTTCTTCGGACTTGCCGCGGAAGTCGTTGGTCGGACGGATGATGATGCGGCCGCCCGAGAGGCCCTTGCCGACATAGTCGTTGCCGTCGCCCACGAGGTCCAGCGTGATGCCGCGTGCGAGGAACGCGCCGAAGCTCTGACCCGCCGTGCCCTTCAACTGGATGTGGATCGTGTCTTCCGGCAGACCGTCGTGGCCGTACTTCTTCGCGACGACGCCCGAGAGCATCGCGCCGACCGTGCGGTTCACGTTGCGCACCGGCTGGATGAACGAGACGTGCTCGCCCGTTTCGATCGCAGCCTTCGCCTTCTCGATCAGCGTGTGATCGAGCGCGCGGTCCAGACCGTGGTCTTGCGTGTCGACGTGCTTCTTCGCGACTTCCGCGCCGACCGACGGCTGGTAGAACACGCGCGAGAAGTCGAGACCCTTCGCCTTCCAGTGCTCCACGCCACGGCGCGTGTCGAGCAGATCCGCGCGGCCGACCAGATCGTCGAACTTGCGGATACCCAGTTGCGCCATGATTTCGCGCACTTCTTCAGCGATGAAGAAGAAGAAGTTCACGACGTGCTCGGGCTGGCCCGAGAACTTCGCGCGCAGCACCGGATCCTGCGTCGCAACGCCGACCGGGCAGGTGTTCAGGTGGCACTTGCGCATCATGATGCAGCCCTGCACGACGAGCGGCGCCGTCGCAAAGCCGAATTCATCCGCGCCGAGCAGCGCGCCGATCACCACGTCGCGGCCCGTCTTCATCTGACCGTCGGCCTGCACGCGGATACGGCCGCGCAGCTGGTTCAGCACCAGGGTCTGCTGCGTTTCCGCCAGACCGAGCTCCCACGGCGTGCCTGCGTGCTTGAGCGACGAGAGCGGCGAGGCGCCCGTGCCGCCGTCGTGACCGGCGATCACGACGTGGTCGGCCTTGGCCTTCGCCACGCCCGCTGCCACCGTGCCCACGCCCACTTCCGACACCAGCTTCACCGAGATCGACGAAACCGGGTTCACGTTCTTCAAGTCGTGAATGAGCTGCGCCAGGTCTTCGATCGAGTAGATGTCGTGGTGCGGCGGCGGCGAAATGAGGCCCACGCCCGGCACCGAATAACGCAGCTTGCCGATGTATTCCGAAACCTTGTGGCCCGGCAGCTGACCGCCTTCGCCCGGCTTCGCGCCCTGCGCCATCTTGATCTGGATCTGGTCCGCCGACGACAGGTACTCCGCCGACACGCCGAAGCGGCCCGACGCGACCTGCTTGATCTTCGAGCGCAGCGAGTCGCCATCCTTGAGCGGGATGTCCTTGACGACTTCCGGCCCGATGATCGACTGCATCGTGTCGCCGTTCTTGATCGGAATGCCGCGCAGTTCGTTGCGGTAGCGCTTCTCGTCTTCGCCGCCTTCACCCGTGTTCGACTTGCCGCCGATGCGGTTCATCGCGACGGCGAGCGTAGCGTGCGCTTCGGTCGAGATCGAGCCGAGCGACATCGCGCCAGTCGCAAAGCGCTTGACGATTTCCTTGGCCGGCTCGACGTCGTCGATCGAGATCGCGCGCGCCGGGTCGAGGCGGAATTCGAACAGACCGCGGAAGGTCATGTGGCGCTTCGTCTGATCGTTGATCAGGTGCGCGTATTCCTTGTACGTCTGGTACGAGTTGCTGCGCGCCGAGTGCTGGAGCTTGGCGATCGCGTCCGGCGTCCACATGTGGTCTTCGCCGCGCACACGGTAGGCGTACTCGCCGCCCGCGTCGAGCATGTTGGCGAGAACCGGGTTGTCGCCGAATGCGTCGCGGTGCAGACGAATCGCTTCTTCGGCCACTTCGAACAGGCCGATGCCGCCCACCTTCGAGGCCGTACCCTTGAAGTACTTGGCGATGAGATCGTCAGCCAGACCGACGGCTTCGAAAATCTGCGCGCCCGTGTACGACATGTACGTGGAGATGCCCATCTTCGACATCACCTTGAGCAGGCCCTTGCCCACTGCCTTGGTGAAGTTGTAGACGGCCTTCTCGCCCGACAGGTCGCCCTTGAGGCCCTGCGCCATTTGCGCGAGCGTTTCCATCGCGAGGTACGGGTGCACGGCTTCCGCGCCGAAACCGGCGAGCAGCGCGAAGTGGTGCGTTTCACGCGCCGAACCCGTTTCCACGACGAGACCCGTGCTCGTGCGCAGACCGTGCTGCACGAGGTGCGAGTGGATCGCCGAGGTGGCGAGCAGCGCCGGGATCGCGACGTTGTCGCGGTCCGCGCGGCGGTCCGACACGATCAGGATGTTGTAGCCCGACTTGACCGCATCGACGGCTTCCGCGCATAGCGACGCGAGGCGCGCTTCGATGCCTTCCTTGCCCCAGGCCACCGGATAGCAGATGTTCAGCTCGTAGCTGCTGAACTTGCCGCCCGTGTACTGCTCGATCGCGCGGATCTTCGCGATGTCCTTGAAGTCGAGCACCGGCTGCGACACTTCGAGACGCATCGGCGGGTTGATGTTGTTGGTGTCGAGCAGGTTCGGCTTCGGGCCGATGAACGACACGAGCGACATCACCATGTTTTCACGGATCGGGTCGATCGGCGGGTTCGTGACCTGCGCGAACAGCTGCTTGAAGTAGTTGTAGAGCGTCTTGTTCTTGTTGGACATGACCGCCAGCGGCGAGTCGTTGCCCATCGAACCGACCGCCTCTTCACCCGACATCGCCATCGGCGCCATCAGGAACTTGAGGTCTTCCTGCGTGTAGCCGAACGCCTGCTGACGGTCGAGCAGCGCGGCGGCTTCGGCACGCGCAGTCGCGACGTCTTCCGCCTTCGGCTCGATCTCGTCGAGCTTGATGCGCACGGCGTCGATCCAGCTCTTGTACGGCTTGGCGTTGGCGAGGTTGTCCTTGAGTTCCTTGTCGTCGATGATGCGGCCGTGTTCCATGTCGATCAGGAACATCTTGCCCGGCTGCAGACGCCACTTCTTGACGATCTTCGACTCGGGGATCGGCAGCGTGCCGGCTTCCGACGCCATGATGACCAGGTCGTCGTCCGTGACGATGTAGCGCGCCGGACGCAGACCGTTACGGTCGAGCGTCGCGCCGATCTGGCGGCCGTCGGTGAACGCGATCGCGGCGGGGCCGTCCCACGGCTCCATCATCGCAGCGTGGTATTCGTAGAACGCCTTGCGGTTCTCGTCCATCAGCGTGTGCTGTTCCCAGGCTTCCGGGATCATCATCATCATCGCGTGGACGAGCGGATAGCCTGCCATCACCAGCAGTTCGAGACAGTTGTCGAACGATGCGGTATCCGACTGGCCCGGATAGATCAGCGGCCAGAGCTTGGGCAGGTCGTCGCCGAGCACGTGCGAGGCGATCGCGCCGGTACGGGCGTTCAGCCAGTTCACGTTGCCCTTCACGGTGTTGATTTCACCGTTGTGGGCGATCATGCGGTACGGGTGAGCCAGTTCCCACGCCGGGAACGTGTTGGTCGAGAAGCGCTGGTGCACGAGCGCCAGTGCCGACACCACGCGCTCGTCCTGCAGGTCGCGGTAGTACACACCGACCTGGCCGGCCAGCAGCAGGCCCTTGTAGACGACCGTGCGCGCCGAGCACGACGGCACGAAGTACTCCTTGCCGTGCTTGAGCTTGAGCGCCTGAATGCGGTGGCTCGCGGTCTTGCGGATGATGTACAGCTTGCGCTCGAGCGCGTCCGTGACCATCACGTCCTTGCCGCGGCCGATGAAGATCTGGCGGATCAGCGGCTCGCTCGCCTTCACCGTGGGCGAAATCGGCATCGCGTGATCGACCGGCACGTCGCGCCAGCCCAGCACGACCTGGCCTTCGGCGCGCACCGTGCGCTCGAGTTCCTGCTCGCAGGCGAGACGCGAGGCGTGCTCCTTCGGCAGGAAGATCATGCCGACGCCGTACTCGCCGAACGGCGGCAGCGTCACGCCCTGCTTGGCCATCTCTTCGCGGTAGAACGCGTCCGGAATCTGGATCAGGATGCCCGCGCCGTCGCCCATCAGCGGATCGGCGCCCACGGCGCCCCGGTGGTCGAGGTTCTCGAGAATCTTCAGGCCTTGCTGAATGATTTCGTGGCTCTTCTTGCCCTTGATATGGGCGACGAAGCCGACGCCACAGGCGTCGTGTTCGTTTTGCGGGTCATAGAGACCTTGCGCGGCGGGCACCGCGGCGCGCTGCTGGTGATCGTTCATGGGGACACCGTCAGAGTGGGGGCCGTTGCCAGCCGTTGAATCCGTTTTCTTGATTTACGCCGCTTACGTGACCGCTGTACGGCGTTGCGCGGGTACTACGTGCTTCCCGCGTTATGCGCCCAGGAGAGCCGAAAGGCGAATATACGCGACGAATCAAGGGGATGCAAATAAAACGTGATGTTAGAACCCCAATTATCGAGTTGGTGCATTCGCACATTTTTTTATTGGGGTCATATTAAATTCGAGCAAAAGAAAACGGCATCCGGAGATGCCGTTTTATCTCGTAAACAGTTGATCCAAAAAGCAATCAGTGAGTGCCAGTGCCCGGCTTGCGCTGGTCGCGTTCCGAACTCGAACCGGAGGAGCCGCCGTCACCGGAACCCTGCGAACCACCGGAATGGCCGTTCGAGCCACCCGGATTTACACCCGATGTTGTAGCCGAACCACTACCCGCGTGGCCGCCTCCATGCGTCGAAGTCGAGCCGGCCGGATTGGCGCCGGGATGCGAAGTCGAATGGGGGCCAGATTGAGCGGCGCCATGGCCCGCCGACTGACCGCCCGCCCCGCCCGATCCGGCCGCAGGCGTCGAAGCCGGGCTCGCGGTGGCCGCGGCGCCAATGGCGCCCGGCGTTGCCGCTGGCGTGCCCGGCGCTTCGCGCACCTTGCGCGGGCGCCCGCGCGGCAGCGGCGAGACGCGCCGGTTCGCCGTGCGCGACGCCCAATCGCGGTACGTGTCGCTGCCGAGCACCCAGCCCTTGAGCGTGGCCTGCATGAGCTGCGTCGTTTCGCGTTCGTCGAGCACCTGCTCGCAGAGTTCGCGATACGCGCGCTGACGCTCGAACGGCGTGTTGCCGAGCGCCCAGTACAGCGGATGGTCGGTGATGAGACTGTCGACGGTCAGGCCGATGTGATGCCGGTAGCTCGACCATCGATAGTCTTCGGGCGCCGTCACGAGGTGGCTGCGCACCGGTGCGAGCTCGACGACGCGGCTCGCCAGCAGGAAGAAGCGCTCGCCCTCGATGACCGTCGCGCGGTAGCGCCCCTCCCAGAGCGTGCCGCGACGCGCATAGCGCCGGTTGAAATGCGCCACGTAGCGCCGGCCGACCGCCTGCATTGCCTTGGGCAGGCTGGATTCGTCGGAAGGCGTGACGAGCAGTTGCACCGCGCCGGGCATCAAAACCCACGCATGCACCGCCAGATGATGATCGCGCGCCGCGGCCTTCAGGCAGTCGATGAACAGTTCGTAGTCCTGGTCATCGACGAACGCGGGCTGCTGATCGAGTCCGCGCAGGATCACATGCTGTGGCTGATCGGGAACATAAAGACGTGCAAGCCGTGCCATGCTCGATTTTCCTGGTTCCGTTGGTGAATACCCGCAGACCCGCCAGGCCCCACCAGCGCTAGTTCTCGCTGGCATGCGGCTTCGGCGGAAAGCTCGCGGCGCTTAGTAAAAAAGCTCTAACGGTCGCGTCTGGTTTGTTGCAAACGTTGTGTTCATAATGAGCGGGCCTTTCATGGAGGAGCAATTAATATGAAATTAAAACAGGCGCTGGCAGGGGTCGCCGCGCTCGCCAGTTTCACGGCAGCACACGCACAATCCGCAAACACGTTCTACGTCACCACCGGCTGGTTCCGCTTCATGCCGCAGGACACCAGCGATCCGCTCAAGATCGACAGCGTCGGCGGCACGCCCGTCAACATGGCCATTCCGAATACGGGCGCCAGCGTCGGCTCGGCCGACACCGTGGGTTTCTCCCTCGGCTACTACATCACCGACCACTTCGCGACCGAAGCCGAACTGGGCATTCCGCCGAAGTTCGATATTTCCGGCGGCGGCAGCTTCAGCAGCTTCGGCAAGGTCGGCTCGGCGAAACTGTGGAGCCCCGCGCTGTTGTTCAAGTACTACTTCAACAGCCCGGAAGCAAAATTCCGTCCTTACCTCGGCATCGGCGTGACCTACGCCTGGTTCACCGACGCGAAGATCACCAACGGCTCCTTCGAAAACGGCGTGCTTGGGGGTCCGACCAGTGTTTCGACGGATCGTTCCTGGGCCCCCGTGTTTAACCTGGGCTTCAACTACAACTTCACGAAGCACTGGTTCGCCGGTTTCTCGCTCTCGTACATTCCGATCAACGTGACGGCTACGTACAACACGACGCTGAACAACCAGTTCGGCACCCAGCGAGTCGCGGAATCGAAGATTCACCTGAACCCGCTCGTGACGTACCTGAAGGTCGGCTACAACTTCTAACGCGCTGCGGCGCCACGCACCACCTCGCGCCGGCCCTTCGCCTCGCCCTTGCGGCGTCTGGCGGAGGGCGGCGTTTCCCGCCTGGCCGTGCCCTTCCCGTCTTCGCGTCTCCATCGATTTTTCCCCGCCTTCGCATGGGCTTATCCTGATTCTATGCCTCTGCGAAAAAGCGTGCTGTCCCCGTAATCACCTGTTTTGTCACCAGAGATCGGAGCCCCGCCTGGCGGGCATTTGCGCCCGGCTCGCTGCGCTCGTTCAAGGCTTGGGCACTGGAATTGCGCAATACTGGCACTCCGGTCCTCGCCCTCCCGCGCCCTTTTTCGTGCGCCCCGCGGCGAGCCTTTTACCTGTGACTTTTCAACGACGGAGCCATACATGAGCGCCTTTCCGAACACGCGAGAAGCCCTCGGAGATTCCTGGACGCGCACGAGCCGACATGCCCGGCGCATCGCGCGCCGCGGCCGCAGCGCCGCCGCCGATATCACCGACGAGTTGCGTGATCTGCTCGCCGAGCTGGAAAACACGCTGGGCGAAGGAACCCAGGCCGATGCGGCTGCGCTGCGCGCCGACATCCGCAAGCGTCTCGACGCCGCCCGCGAGCGGCTCGAAGTCGCGCGTGCCGCCGCGCGCGACCATACTGACGCGGCTATCGCCGGCGCTGACGACTACGTGCACCGCAATCCCTGGCAGGCCGTCGCGATTGCCGGCGGCGTGGCGCTGGTAGTGGGCGCGCTGCTCTCGCGCCGCTGAAGGAGGAGCCGGGCACCGGCCGCCCGGCCTGGGGCCTCAGGCGTCGAGCGCGTGCGGCCCGATCAGGTCGATACGGTCGGTGCAGACCGTATCGACGCCCCAGCTCACGAGCTGGCGAGCGCGGTCGAGGTCGTTCACCGTATAGGCGAGGATGAAAAGCCCCGCCGACTTGATGCGCCCGACGAGCGCCTCGTCCAGATGGCGATGGCTCGCATGGAGCGACACACACTCGAGCGCCGCGGTCTGCTCGCGCCAGTCGGCGGGCACCCGCTCGAACAGCAGGCCGCGCGGCAATTGCGGCGCGCTCTCGCGCGCCGCCTCGAGCGCCGCGTAGGAAAACGACGAGAGCAAAGGCGGCACGCCCGCCTGCGCTTCTTGCTCCCACAGGCGCGCCGTTTCGGCGCCGACCATCCGGCCTGTCTCCACGTCGCGGCCCGCGCAGGGCTTGATCTCGAGGTTCGCCGCAAGCCCCAGTTCACGACAGCACTTTGCGACCTGAGCGAGCGTGGGCATCGGCTCACCCGCAAAACGCGCGTCCCGCCAGCTGCCCGCGTCCAGCGTGGCAAGTTCCGCGTAGCGCATGCATGCCGCGGCGCCGTGCCCGTTCGATGTGCGGTTCACCGTGTCGTCGTGGAGCAGGAACGCGACGTTGTCGACGGACAGCTTGGCGTCGAACTCCACCAGCGTATGGCCGAGGCTCGCGCCCGTGCGCAGACCCGCCAGCGTGTTCTCGGGCGCGAGCGTGCCGCCCCCTCGGTGCGCGGCAACGCGCGGATACGGCCAGGTCTTGATCAAATGGGCTCCCGGAATCAGCAGGGGCGGTGAGAGGGGGCGAGCCGCGCCCTCAAACGTCGTCGGCGACGACGAAGAGACGGCGGTACTCCTTCAGGGCATAGCGGTCGGTCATGCCTGCGATGTAATGCGCGATCAGCCGCGGCTGCACGGCGGCGTCCTGCGTCTGGTACGGCGGCGGCAGCAGGCGCGAGTCTTCGCTGAACGCCTCGAACAGCCCCTTCACCACGCGCCGCGCCTTGTTGGCCATGCGCATCACGCGATAGTGGCGGTACAGGTTGCGGTAGAGAAAGCGCTTGAGCGCAGCCGCCTGCGCGGCCACGCGCTCGCTGTGCGCGACGAGCGCGGGCGCCGCGCGCACGTCGTCGAGCGACCGCGGCGCGCACTCGGCGAGATTGCGCCGCGTCTGCCCGATCAGGTCGACGATCAGCGTGTTGATGATGCGCCGCACCGTCTCGTGAACCAGCCGGCGGCCCTCGATCTGCGGATATTCGGCGCGCGCGGCGTCGTAGTGCGTTTGCCAGAGTTCGACCTCGGCAAGCTGCTCGATGGTGAGCAGCCCCGAGCGCAAGCCGTCGTCGACGTCGTGGTTGTTGTAGGCGATTTCGTCGGCGATGTTGGCGATCTGCGCTTCGATCGACGGCTGCCGGCCGAGCAGAAAACGCTCGCCCAGATCGCCCAGATGCCGCGCATGCTCGCGCGAGCAGTGCTTGAGAATGCCTTCGCGCGTTTCGAAGCACAGGTTCAGGCCGTCGAACGCGCCGTAGTGCTCTTCGAGCTCGTCCACGACCGCGAGGCTCTGGAGATTGTGCTCGAAGCCGCCGTGCTCGCGCATGCACTCGTTGAGCGCGTCCTGGCCCGCATGGCCGAACGGCGTATGGCCGAGGTCGTGGGCGAGCGAGATCGCCTCAACCAGATCCTCGTTCACGCGCAGATTGCGGGCGACCGAGCGGGCGATCTGCGCGACTTCGAGGCTGTGCGTGAGCCGTGTGCGAAAGAGATCGCCCTCGTGATTCACGAACACCTGGGTCTTGTACTCGAGGCGGCGAAACGCCGTGGAATGGACAATGCGGTCGCGGTCGCGCTGGAACTCGCTGCGCGCGGCGGGCGGCGGCTCGGGATAGCGCCGCCCGCGCGAGCGCGAGGCGTGCGCCGCGTAAGGCGCGAGACCCGCCTCGAATGACGCGACCAGCGCGGCGCTGGCGTCGCCGCCATGCGCGTCGCTACGTTCCTGAACGCTATGGGGATCACTACGGGGATCACTACGGTTATCGCTGCGGGTGTCGCTCACCGTTCCTCCGCAAGGGGTTGTCGCCGGCGCCGCCTCAGTTCTGCGTCGCGGCGGCGAGCGTGGCCTGCACGGCTTCGTCGGGCGCGCGGCCGATGTGCGTCTCGCCAAAGCGCTTGAGCAGGATGAACTTGATCGCTCCGCCCTCGGCCTTCTTGTCGACCTGCATAAGCTCGACGTAGCGGTCGGCGCCGAGCGCGGGCGCACGCACCGGCAGCTTCGCGGCCTCGACCACACGCACGAGGCGCGTGCGCGAGGCTTCGTCCAGCATGCCCACGCGTACCGAGAGGTCCGCAGCCATCACCATGCCGCAGCCCACCGCCTCGCCGTGCAGCCACTCGCCGTAGCCGAGCCCGGCCTCGATCGCGTGGCCGAACGTATGGCCGAAGTTGAGGATGGCGCGCAGGCCGCCCTCGCGCTCGTCGGCGGCGACGACCGATGCCTTGATCTCGCACGAGCGCTTGACCGCGTGCGCGAGCGCTTCGGGCTCGCAACGGTTGAGCGACTCGACGTTGGCTTCGATCCAGTCGAAGAATTCGGCGTCGGCAATCGCGCCGGTCTTGATGACCTCGGCAATGCCGGCCGCCAGTTCGCGCTCCGGCAGCGTGGCCAGCGCGCCGATGTCGGCGATCACGGCCTGCGGCTGGTAGAACGCGCCGATCATGTTCTTGCCGAGCGGATGATTGATGCCCGTCTTGCCGCCCACCGACGAATCGACCTGCGAAAGCAGCGTGGTCGGCACCTGGATGAACGGCACGCCGCGCATGTAGCAGGCGGCCGCGAAGCCCGTCATGTCACCCGTCACGCCGCCGCCCAGCGCGATGAGCGTGGTCTTGCGGTCGGCGCGCGAGGTGAGCAGCGCGTCGAAGATCTCGTTGAGCGTTTCCCAGTTCTTGTGCGCCTCGCCGTCGGGCAGCACCACCGTGTTGACGTCCTTGCCGAGCGGCGCAAGCGCGGCGCGCAGCGTCTCGCCGTAGAGCGGATCGACGACGGTGTTCGTCACGATCGTGACCGACTTGCCGGCGATATGGGGCGCGAAGAGCGCCGTCTGACCGATCAGGCCGGAGCCGATATGGATGGGGTAGGCGCGGTCGCCCAATTCGACGTTGACGGTAATCATGCTCTGAATCTTTTGGGTTTCCGATGCACTGCCTGCTGCACGACTCACTGCGCGACTCACCGGGCGACCTGCGCCCTACTCGCGCGCCGTGGCCCGCACGACGCCGGCCATGTCGAGCTGCATCAGCACCATGTTGACGAGTCCGTTGACGGAAGGCCGGCCGGTTTCGATCACGAAGTCCGCGACTTCGCGATACAGCGGGTCGCGCACTTCGTACAGCGCTTCGAGCCGCGCCTTCGGGTCTTCGGTTTGCAGCAGCGGGCGATTCTTGTCGCGCCGCGTGCGCAGCCACAGGTCGTGCGGATGCGCGCGCAGATACACGACGAAGCCGCGCGCCTTGAGCGCTGCGCGATTTTCGGGCCGCAGCACTGCGCCGCCGCCGGTCGCGAGGACGATGCCTTCGCGCCCCGTGAGCTCTTCGATCATCTGGGCCTCGCGGTCGCGGAAGCCCGCTTCGCCTTCGAGTTCGAAAATCACCGGGATGCGCGCGCCCGTGCGCGCCTCGATCTCGTGATCGGAGTCGAAGAACGGACGCTCCAGCCGGCGCGCGACCGCCCGGCCCACGGTCGTCTTGCCGGCGCCCATGAGCCCTACGAAAAATACATTGGCGTTTGCGTCCCGCACTTGCAGCGTTTCCTACGAAAGGTTGGTGCCGCAGCTTACTGGCAAAGCGGCGGCATTGTCGAGCCTGCGGCCCCGTTGATCAGACCCCGTAAACATGGGGCTGCCCGCTGGCAGCCAGTTTGCCCGATCAATGAGGGTCAATTCGGCTCCACGACGCGCGGCGTGATGAACACCACGAGCTCGCTGCGCTTATCCCGGTGCGCGCGATGCGAAAAAAGCGCGCCCAGAACCGGTATTTTGCCCAGGAGTGGCACGCGCGTCACATCATCGCGGTCATCGGTCGCGTCGATGCCGCCAATCGAGACCGTCCCGCCGTCCTCGATTTCCACGCGCGTCTGCACGTGCTTGGTGTTGATCGCAGGCCCGGCGGCCGTTTGCTCGCCGACACTGTCCTTCGCCACGTCGAGGTCGAGTATCACGCGGCCATCGGGTGTGATCTGCGGCTCGACTTCGAGTTTCAGGCTGGCGCGCCGGAATTGCACGCCCGAAACGCCCTGCCCGACCTTGGCCTGATAAGGCAGCTCGGTACCCTGCTCGACGACGGCCTTCGTGCGGTCGGCGGTGACCACGCGCGGGCTCGACACCACCCGTCCGCGCCCTTCGGCCTCGAGCGCGCTCAACTGGATGTCGAGCAGACGCGTGGCGCGCGCGGCCAGCAGCGTGAGCCCAAGGCCCGCGGGCTCGAAGCCGGCAATCGGGCCCGCCGCGAGGTCGTACACCGTGCCGTCGGCTTTGGTGGTCAGGCCGCGGGGGGCCGTTGCGTCCACGCTCACCGGCGTCACGCCAAGACGCACGCCCAGCTCGCGCGACAGCCCCTCTTCCCCCTCGACGATACGCGCCTCGATCAGCACCTGACGCGCGGGCGCATCAAGCCGCCACACGAGTTCGCCGATCTGGTCGAGTCGCGCCGGCAGGTCGGTGACGAAGAGGACATTCGTGCGCGCGTCCGCCACCGCCGTGCCGCGCTTCGAGAGTGCGCGCTGTGCGCCCGTGCCGGTCAGGAAGCGGCGCAGATCCTCGGCGCGCGCGTAATGCAACTCGAACGAGCGGCTCGCGAGCGGCTCCAGCTCCGCGGCCCGGGCGTGCGCCTCGTAACGCTGCCGCTCGCGCGCTGCCACCTCCGCGGCGGGCGCGACCCAGATCACGTCGCCGATGCGCGACATCGCAAGGCCGTTTGCTTCCAGCAGCAGGTCGAACGCGGTACGCCACGGCACGCGCTCGAGGCGCAACGTCACCTGGCCGCGCGCCCGTTCGCTTGCGACGATATTGAGCTTCGTGAACTGGGCGAACGCATGCAGAACGGCCGTGAGTTCAGCGCGCTGGAAGTTGAGCGTGATCGGTCGGTCCGCCGGCAAGCCATCGTTGGCTGCCGCGGCGTCGCCGAGGCGCGTCGGCGCGCGCATGGGCACCGGCGGCCCTTCGAGCGGCCCGGCCGCAGGTGTGGCGCTGACCGGTTCGCGCGAAGGCTGGGCGGCGCGTTGGGACACGCCAGCGTCGCCGTCCGCGTCTGCCCGCGAAACGTCTTCGGGCGCGACTTCGGTCGTAGAAGCATCGCTGCCTCCCATGAACGGATTGGCGATCCACTGATTCGCTGCGGGCTCCCCCGCCCCGTCGGGCAACGGCGGCACTTCGTAGCGCGCGAGCGCCGCCGGCGGACGTGCCCACCCAGGTCGAGGCGGCGGCACCGCGGCCCATGCCGCGCACGCGGCAACGCTCACCATCAACGCGGCGAGGACAACAACGCTCCGCTCGAGCGCGCTCATTTCGCCGCCTCCGCCCAGCCGAGCGCGCGCGTCGTCCCACCCGCCGCGACGACGACCCGCGCCGGCCCGATTGCCAGCACGCGCGCATTGCCGACCGCCTCGCCCGCCTGCGCGGACACGACGCCCTCGGGCGTTTCCAGGAGCGCGAGGATACGCAGCCGATCCTGCAGGATGCCGGCAAGGCGCCACCCGTCTTCCGCCCTCCCGGCCGCAGCCGCGTGCGCAAAGGGATCGCGCTCCACCGCTGCGGTAGCCACCGCCAGCGGCACGGCGGGAAGCGCATCGTATACGCGCAACGTTGCCGAGACCGACAGACCGGTTCCCGTGCGCCGGATGGCAAGCTCGAATGGCACCGTGAGCGCCGCCTCGCGCGCCAACTCTACGAGCAGTCGGCGCAGTTGCGCGAAGCTGCCTTGCGCGACCAGCCTGATCGACCGGAACGCCTCGGCTTGCACGCCGCCCGCGACGCCTGGCTCCAGCATATGCAGCACGAGGCCCGATTGCGCGGCGAGTTGCGAGATGCGGCGAATGTCGTCGGCGGAATTGCCCGCACGCGGCGCACGCGAAGGCATTCGCGCCGCAGCTTCGCGCAGCGCGGGCAGACGCGCCAGGACTTGCTGGGCATCGCCGTAGCGCTTTTGAGCGGCTTCCAGCGCGGCGCGCGCTGCATGGACGCCAAGCGGATCCCCGACGATGCAGGCGCCGCTTGCAGTGGCGAGAGCCAGCACGGCAATCGTCAACGCGACAGCCAGGCGGCGGTGCAGGCTCCACGCGTGCAGCGGCGGCCATCCGCGCACGACGTTGCCCGCGCCTGACCGAGCCGGGACGAGCGCCCGCTCCTGCCCAGCGTGCGCAGCCATCGTGCTCATGTCGCCTCCTTCGCTGCGGCGTCGCTCGACGCTCGCGGTGCGCCGGCTCGCGGCACGGTGCTCGCGCCTTGCCAGACGAGATGAGCCGCGACGCGAATCGGTTCGCCGTCGGACGCACGCTCGCGTGCAGCGCCGGCCGGCGCGCCGCGCTTGAGTTCGCGCACGCTCACGGCCTCGACATCGGGCAGCGAGCGCAGCCGTCCGAGCCACGCCGCAGCCGCCGATTCGTCCGCTGCGCTCGCCTGCAGATCGGTTTCATCGGCGAACTGCGCGAGCTGCTGCAAGCCGACGCCCGGCAGAGCGTCGCTTGCCAACGCGTCCGCGAGGGCGAAAAAGCGCGCCGTAGCCCGCGCGTGCTGCCGGGCGAGTCGCTCGCCGACACGCCGCGCTTCGCTCTCCCGCGTGAGGCGCTGCGCCTCGGCGAGCGGTGCACGCCACTGCGCCAGCGGCCGCTCCAGCGCCGCGCGACGAGCCTCGAGCGCGCTGCATTCGACGCGCTGCCAGAGCACGACACCCAGCGCACACGCGCACCCGCCAAGCGCCGCGGCGCCCCATTCGAGCAGGCGCCAGCAACGCCGCCTGCGAATGGCGCGCTGCCGCCACGGCAGCAGATTGAATCCGCCGACGGCCCGACGCGGTAACTCGCGCACGGCGCGCGCGAGCGTCATTCCGCCACCCCGCGCAACGCGAGTCCGAACGCCACCGCGCACGCCGGATCATGCAACAGCGTCGCCGCGAGCGGCCACTCGATGTCGGCCAGCGGTGCGCATTCGAAGGGCAGCACTGGCGCGCCCAGCGCGTCGCCGATGTCGGCCATCGTGAAGTTCGCGCCGCGCAGCATGGCAAGCTCGCCCGAGACCTGCACGCAGCCGGCCTGCTCGCCGTCGACGAGGTCGCGCAGCGCCTCCACGAGATCGGCATGTTCGAGCGCGGGAAAGCGCATGTGCCGGATGACCGAGTCGTCGACGAGCAACCAGCCATGCACGCCTTCCGGGCCGACCCAGATCGCCACCCAGGGCTCGTGCGGCGGCAACTCGTACACCGCCGCGTGCCGCATGGCGCGCAACGCGGCGTGCGCTTCGCCGTCCACGGCGCACAACGTGATGCCCGCCATGGCCGCACACTCGATGCGCGCTTCGAGATGCTGCCGCGCCGTCGCCGCGATCGTCACCTGCGCTTCGTGGCTGCGCGGCGTGGCCGGCAGCACGCTCCAGTCGACCGCCAGCTCGCCGCGCTCCACGCCCGCCACGCGTTCCGCCTCCGCCAGCACGAGCGGCTCGAGCGCCGCGTGAATACCCGACTCGTCCATCGCACCCGCCGGCGCAAGACGCGCGAGCGGCACGGTCGCGACGAGCGTCGCGCTCGTGGGCAGCGCCATGGCGCAACGCAGCGACGCCGCGGCGCTGGCGCGCGGCAACTCGCCAAACACGCCGCGAAGCGCCGCGACGATGGCCGCCCGGTCGACGATCTCCGCGCCGGCGAGCGCCTCGCGCGCGAGCGGCGCGCCCGCCAGCCATTCGAGGCGGACCGGCCCCGCCCCGACAATACGCTGGCTCAACACCACCAGCGTGACCCCGCGCGCGCTTAAATCCACACCCGCGGCAAAGCGGCGAGCGCCCAACAACAGCGGATTCCCGAAACCCATCGCATCCCTCCCGTTTGTCCGTGCGCCGCAAACCGTTCGCAGCGCGTCGATGGAGAAATTGTGCGAAGCGGGGCGGCGCACGAATACTCGGCCGAACGGCCAACGATCGCCGCCAGCGCTATTCACGCGCGAGGGGCGCGTCTACAGTGCGAATATCAGCAATAAGCGTCAGCAGACGCGTCGACAGAAACAGCGGCTTGCGTGCTCGCATGCGCCGTCCATGTAAGCATCTCGAAAGCCCGTGAGCGAGCGGCGGCTATAATCGCGGGACCGTTTTTCTGGTGTTCGTATGCAAGATCAGCTTCCTTCGTCCGTACCGCCTTCCACGCCGCCCGAGCCGCCCCGGCGGCGCAAGCGCCCGTGGTGGGCCACGCTGCTGATCGCCTTTTTCGGCCTCATCTTCGCCGGCGTGGTGTGCGTCGCGCTGGTGCTCGGCTACGCGCTCGTTGTGGCGACGCCCAACCTGCCGTCGCTCGAGGCGCTCACCGACTATCGCCCGAAGGTGCCGCTGCGCATCTACACGCGCGACCACGTGCTGATCGGCGAATTCGGCGAGGAGCGGCGCGACATCGTCCATTTCAGGGACGTGCCCGACAACCTCAAGAAGGCCATTCTGGCCATCGAAGACGCGCGCTTCTACGATCACGGCGGCGTCGATCTCGCCGGCATCGCGCGCGCGGGCTTCGTCGCGCTCACCAATGGCCACGCCACCCAGGGCGCCAGCACGATCACCATGCAGGTGGCGCGCAACTTCTTCCTTTCGAGCGAAAAGACCTACACGCGCAAGATTTACGAGATGCTGCTCGCCTACAAGATCGAGTCGAAGCTCTCGAAGGATCAGATTCTCGAGGTGTACATGAATCAGATCTATCTGGGCCAGCGCGCGTATGGCTTCGCGAGCGCCGCGCGCGTGTACTTCGGCAAGGATCTGAAGGACCTCACGCTCGCCGAGTGCGCGATGCTGGCCGGCCTGCCCAAGGCGCCGTCGGCCTACAACCCGGTCGTCAACCCGAAGCGGGCGAAGGTGCGCCAGGAGTACATTCTCCAGCGCATGCTCGAGCTGCACTACATCACCCAGCAGCAGTACGACGAGGCCGCGGCGCAGCCGCTCGTCGTCAAGGGCGCGGGCAAGGAATTCAGCGTCCACGCCGAGTACGTCGCGGAAATGGTGCGCCAGATGATGTACGCGCAGTACCACGAGGAGGCGTACACGCGCGGACTGAACGTCGTCACCACCATCGACTCCGCCGACCAGGACGTCGCCTATCGCGCGCTGCGCAAGGGGCTGATGGACTACGAGCGGCGCCACGGCTATCGCGGGCCCGATGCATTCATCGACCTGCCCACGGACAGCGACGAGCGCGAGCAGGCCATCGACGACGCGCTCGTGGAGCACCCCGACAACGGTGAACTCGTGGCGGCGGTCGTGACGGCGGCGAGCCCGAAGGAAGTGCGGGTCACGTTCATGGACGGCAACACCACGAGCATCACCGGCGACGGGCTGCGCTTCGCGCAGTTCGCGCTCTCCGCACGCGCGCAGCCGTCGCAGAAGATCCGGCCCGGCGCCATCATCCGCCTCGCGCGCAACAACGCGGGCGAGTGGTCGATCACGCAGCTGCCGCAAATCGAAGGCGCGTTCATCTCGATCGTGCCGCAGGACGGCGCGATCCGCGCGCTCGTCGGCGGCTTCGACTTCAACAAGAACAAGTTCAACCACGTCACCCAGGCGTGGCGCCAGCCGGGTTCGAGCTTCAAGCCGTTCATCTACTCGGCGTCGCTCGACAAGGGGCTCGGGCCGGCGACTGTCATCAACGACGCGCCGCTCTTCTTCAGCGCCGCCGAAACGGGCGGCCAGCCGTGGGAGCCGAAGAACTATGGCGGCGGCTTCGACGGCCCGATGAGCATGCGCACGGCGCTCATGAAGTCGAAGAACCTCGTGTCGATCCGCATCCTCAACCACATCGGCACGAAGTACGCGCAGCAGTACATCACGCACTTCGGCTTCGACGCCGACCGGCATCCCGCCTACCTGCCGATGGCGCTCGGCGCCGGTCTCGTCACGCCCCTGCAGATGGCCGCCGGCTACTCGGTATTCGCCAACGGCGGGTATCGCGTGAATCCGTATCTGATCGCCGAAGTCACCGACCAGCGCGGCATGGTGGTCGCCCAGGCGCAGCCGCTCGTGGCCGAGCAGAACGCGCCGCGCGCGATCGACCCGCGCAACGCGTACATCATGAACAGCCTCTTGCAGAGCGTCGCGCAGCGCGGCACGGGCGCGAAGTCGAACGCCCTCAAGCGCACCGACCTGGGCGGCAAGACCGGCACGACCAACGACTCGCGCGACGCGTGGTTCGCGGGCTATCAGCACACGCTGGCCGCGATCGCGTGGATCGGCTACGACAATCCGCGCAGCCTCGGCGACAAGGAAACGGGCGGCGGTCTCGCGCTGCCGGTCTGGATCGACTACATGCAGAAGGCGCTAAGCGGCGTGCCCGAGTACAGAATGGCGATGCCGGACGGCATCGTCACGCTCGGCGACGAGCTCTACTACGCCGACGCCACGCCGGGCCACGGCTTCGTCTCGACCGTGGGCATCAGTCAGGCGGCACTCGAGGCGTCGGCGAGCGGCGCATCGGGCGCGGACGATGCGGGCGCCGCGCCCGCCCCGGAGCACGTGAATGCGAAGGAGAAGGAAGACATCATGAATCTGTTCCGCGGCCACTGAGGCTCGCGGCAACGGTGGCAATGAAAAACGGGCGCCAGTCTTTCGCGCCCGTTTCTTTTACGAACTCACGCTTGCGCGCTTATGGCTCGAACCGTACCGGCTCGCCCGCCTGCTCCGTTGCATACGCCGTGAGCGCCGAGAAGAATTCGGTGCCCGTGCGCGTGTCGCGCCATTCGCCATCGATGAAGCGATAGTGGAAACCGCCTGCCTTCGCCGCGATCCAGATTTCGCGCATCGGCGGCTGCAAATTCACGATGATCTTCGTGCGATTCTCGAATTCGAGCGTCAGAACGTTGCCGCTGCGCTCCAGTTCGATGTCGGCTTCCGCCTCGTCCACAGCGCGCTCCACGGCCGCCAGCACGGCCTCCGCGCGGCTCAGGTAGTCATTGTCTGGCATGCTAAACTCCACCGGTTATTCATTCAGGGACAATTATGCGTGTCATTTCCCGGACGCGCGCAGCGGCCCCCAGCGCATGGACGCCCCGCGCGATTCTAGCGGCTTTTGCGATCGGCGCCGTCGCGCTCGCAGGCTGCGGCCAGCGCGGTGCGCTCTACATGCCCACCGTGCCGCCGCTTCCGCCCAAGCCCAATTTCGAAACCACGCAGCCGGAAACCGGCGCGACGCCTGCAGGCGCGCCCGCAAGTGCGCCCGAATCGGCATCGGCACCGGTTGGCACGATTCCGGACACCTCCGGCACGCCGCTGTCGTTGTCCCCGGACACCGAACTCGGCACCCCGCCCGCGACCACCGGCAGCCCACAACCGGCTTCCGACGCCACGCCAACCCAGTAAAACACTCGCATGACCCAGTCCGCTTTTCACCGCGATAACGGCACGCTCTTCGTAGAGGGCGTCCCGGCCGCAGATCTCGCCGCACAGTACGGCACGCCGCTGTATGTGTATTCGCGCGCGGCACTCACCGCCGCATGGCACGCCTACGCCGACGCCTGCGCCGGCCGCCGCGCCAAGGTGCACGTCGCGGTCAAGGCGAACAGCAACCTCGCCGTGCTCAACGTGTTCGCGCGCGAAGGCGCGGGCTTCGACATCGTTTCGGCGGGCGAGCTCGCCCGCGTGCTCGCGGCAGGCGGTAAGGCAGAGGACGTGGTGTTCTCGGGCGTCGGCAAGACCGCTGGCGAAATGCGCGAGGCGCTCGAAGCGGGCGTGAAGTGCTTCAACGTCGAGTCGATTCCCGAACTCGACCGCCTCAACGACGTGGCGGGCCAGCTCGGCAAGAAGGCGCCGGTTTCGCTGCGCGTGAACCCGGACGTCGATCCGAAAACTCACCCGTACATTTCCACCGGCCTGAAGGCGAACAAGTTCGGCGTGGCGTTCGAGGAAGCGCGCGCGACCTATCGCACCGCCACGGCCATGGCACACCTGGACGTGGTCGGCATCGACTGCCACATCGGCTCGCAGATCACGGAAATCGCGCCGTATCTCGACGCCATCGACAAGCTGCTCGAGCTCGTCGACCAGATCGAAGCCGACGGCGTGAGCATCCGCCACATCGACGTGGGCGGCGGCCTCGGCATCACCTACGACGACGAAACGCCGCCCGATATCGGCGAGTTCGTGCGCACGGTGCTCGATCGCATCGAGGCGTATGGCGCGAAAACGGGCAAGACGCGCGAGGTGTACTTCGAGCCGGGCCGCTCGCTCGTGGGCAATGCGGGCATCCTGCTCACTACGGTCGAGTTCCTCAAGCCGGGCTCGGAAAAGAACTTCGCGATCGTCGACGCCGCGATGAACGACCTCGCCCGTCCCGCCATGTACGACGCGTATCACGCGATGGAACCGGTCGTTGCGCGCCAGTCGGCGCCGCAGACCTACGACGTGGTCGGCCCCGTGTGCGAGAGCGGCGACTGGCTGGGCCGCGCCCGCTCGCTCGCGATCGAACCGGGCGACGTGCTCGCGATCCGCTCCGCGGGCGCCTACGGCTTCGTGATGAGCTCGAACTACAACACGCGGGCGCGCGCGGCCGAGGTGATGGTCGACGGCAAACGCGTGCATCTCGCGCGCGAGCGCGAAAGCGTGGCGCAGTTGTTCGCGAGCGAGCGCGTGCTGCCGGACTGAGTCTTTCGTTCGCACGCCCATGAAAAAAGCGACGCTACGGCGTCGCTTTTTGTTTGCCTGCCTGCGCGCGATGCACCTACGCGGCGCCCGCCCCCGCGCGCGCGGCACGCCAGCGCGCCAGCAGCCACACGGCCACGCGCCAGCCGAGCAGCGCCAGCATGATCGCGCCGTAGAGCTTGGGCAGCACGAGGTCGTGCTTGCCCGCCTTCATCCACCAGAAGTGCAGGATCGCCAGCACGCCGATCGCGTAGATGAGCCGATGCAGCGTCTGCCAGCGGCGTCCGAGCCGGCGCGCCATCGCGCGCGTGGACGTCACGGCGAGCGGAATCAGCAGCACGAACGCCGCGAAACCCACCGTGATGAACGGCCGCTTGCCCACGTCCTTGAGCATCGCGGCAACGTCGAACCACTTGTCGAACCAGATGTAGGTCGTGAAGTGCAGCGTCGCATAGAAAAACGCGAAGAGGCCCAGCATGCGCCGAAAGCGGACCAGCGTATTCCAGCCCGTAAGTCGTCGCAGCGGCGTGACCGCGAGCGTGATGCAGAGGAACACCAGCGTCCACAGGCCCGTGGAGCGCGTGATGAACTCGATCGGATTCGCACCGAGTCCGTCCGTGAAGCCGAACAGCAAAAGGCGCGCGAGCGGATACAGCGCCGCGACGAACACCGCCGCCTTCGCCCACGGCAGCCAGCGGGGGCCCGTCACGCTCCCCGCCTTTCGCGCAGGACGCGGCTGGGCCGCCCCCACGCGCGCGGCGGCCTGTGGTGTCGTCGTCGATTCCATCTCTCGCTCCATCTAGCTCGTTGCTCAGAAGTTCTTGCGCAGATCCATGCCCTGATACATCGACGCGACGAGGTCGCCGTAGCCGTTGTACATGAGCGTCTTGCGCTTGGGCTGGAAGAAGCCGTCCTCGCCGATGCGCCGCTCCGTGGCCTGGCTCCAGCGCGGGTGATCGACGTTCGGATTCACGTTCGAATAAAAGCCGTATTCGTTCGGCGCGTACTTGTTCCAGCTCGTGGGCGGCTGGTTCTCGACGAAGCGGATCTTCACCAGCGACTTCGCGCTCTTGAAGCCGTACTTCCACGGCACCATCACCCGCACGGGCGCGCCGTTCTGGTTCGGCAGCACCTGGCCGTAGAGGCCGACCGTGAGCAACGTGAGCGGATTCATCGCTTCATCCATGCGCAGGCCTTCGGAATACGGCCAGTCGAGAATCGGCTCGGCGAGGCCCGGCATTTGCGAGTGGTCGGCGAGCGTGATGAACTGCACGTAGCGTGCGTTGCCCGTGGGCTGCGCGCGGCGGATCAGTTCGGAAAGCGAAACACCGATCCACGGCACGACGATCGACCAGCCCTCCACGCAACGATGCCGGTACACGCGCTCTTCGAGCGGCGCGAGCTTGAGGATCTCGTCGATGTCGTAGACCTTCGGGTTCTTCACCTCGCCCTCGACGCTCAGCTTCCACGGGCGCGGCCGCAGCGTGTGCGCGTTTTGAGCCGGATCGCCCTTGTCCATGCCGAACTCGTAGAAGTTGTTATAGGTCGTGATGTCCTTGTAGGGCGTGACCTTGTCGAGCGCGACGAACTTCGTGTTCGTTTGCGCGGCGAGCTTCTGCGCCTTCGGGTCGCCGGGGGCGTATTCCGCAAGCGCCTGCGTTGCACCGAACGGCCCCGCAATGCCGCCGAGCGCGAGCGCGCCCGCGGCCCGCAGAATGCGCCGGCGCTGTTCGTACACCCTTTGCGGCGTGATTTCGCTCGCGGGGATGTCGTCGCCGTTGAGCAAGATCCTGCTGCTCCGCTTGATCCACATATCGCTGCTCCTGCTTCTTGCGTGGCGTGCGCCGCCAGCACATTGATCGTATCTCGACCCGTCCTGGCGTGCTGTGCACGACGTGGATCGACTGGATGACCTCAAGCGGGCAAACGCGCAATTCGCAGAAAACTTCCCGGCGGGCGAAAAAAAAACCGTCGGAGCGCGAGGCATCCGACGGTTAATTCGTCTCGTGGGCCGATTCGGTTACAGCTTGCCGTAGCTGTGCAGGCCCGAAAGGAACATGTTCACGCCGAGGAACGCGAAGGTCGTGACGAGCAGCCCGGTGAGCGCCCACCAGGCCGCCACGCCGCCTCGCAGGCCCTTCATGAGGCGCATGTGCAGCCAGGCGGCGTAGTTGAGCCACACGATCAGCGCCCAGGTTTCCTTCGGGTCCCAGCTCCAGTAGCCGCCCCAGGCCTGCGCGGCCCACAGCGCGCCGAGAATGGTCGCGATGGTGAAGAACGCAAAACCCACGGCGATCGACTTGTACATGACGTCGTCGAGCACCTCGAGCGCGGGCAGGCGGTCCGCCAGCACGCCGCGCTCCTTCATGATGTACGCCACGCCCACCATGGCCGAAAGCGCGAAGCTGCCGTAGCCGATGAAGTTCGCGGGCACGTGGATCTTCATCCACCAGCTCTGCAATGCGGGCACGAGCGGCTGGATCTGCTGCGCGTCGCGCGAAATCGAGTACCACATCAGGAAGCCCACGGCCGCGCTGATCACGAGCAGCACGAACGCGCCGAGCGCACGCGTGTCGTAGTGTCTTTCGTAATACAGATAGAAGAGCGCGGTGATGAGGCTGAACAGCACGAACACTTCGTAGAGGTTCGAGATGGGAATGTGGCCGACGTCCGCGCCGATGAGATAGGACTCGTACCAGCGCACCATCAGGCCGACGAAGCCCATGAGCACCGCCGCCCATGTGAGCTTCGAGCCGATCGAGCCGCCCGAGGGCGAGCGCGAGAGCAGGCCGATCCAGTAGAACAGCGTGGCGAGCACGAACAGCGCGCTCATCCACAGAATGGCCGACTGGCTGGAGAGGAAATACTTGAGGAAGAACGCCTGATCCGCGCGCGCGAGGTCGCCCTGGTAGATCTGGATCGCGAACAGCGCGAGCACCGCGATACCGGCCATGAGCAGCCGCGCCGGCTTCCAGCGCCAGCCCAGCACGACGAGCGCCGGCGTCGTGCCGCAGAGCACCAGCTTGTCGTAGTAGTTCATGTGCGCGTGGTAGCGCGAGAGCGCGAAGCCCGCGCCCGCCACGAGCGCCAGCGCGAACAGCCAGTCCACCGCCGTCAGGCGGCGCAGGAAAGGGCGTTCGTCGAACAGGACGTCGGCGAGCGGATCACGGGCAGTCGTGGCGCCGTGCGCCACAGCGGCATTGGCCACCTGCGCACGTTCGGCGCGGCGAGCCTTCGCGGAGGAGGAAACCTGAGACAAGTCCATGGGCTTACCGGTGTTGATCGTGAGTGGCTGTAATCGCGTGCGTGAATCAGGGCGCACGGTCCGTGCCGCTGCCGTTCGTGTCGCCCGCCTCGTTCGCGGTGCCGGTTTGCGGCGCCGCGCCTAGCGCACGGCCGACCGCGTCGCGGGTACGGGCGAACTCCTTCTCGAAGTCGAGGGTACGGCGGGCGGTCGACATCGCCATGATGACGTCGACGCCGTGGTCCTGACCGTCCTTCCGGTCCTTCAGCCAGAACCACAGACGCCGCTCACGCACGTAGAACATCGAGAAGATGCCGAGCACGAGCAACAGGCTGCCAAGATACACGACTTTCTTGCCCGGCGCGCGCGTCAACTGAAATACCGAAGCTTGCACCTGCTTGAATGAATCGAGCTGTAGATAGACAGGCGATCCATACAGGAAACTGTCGGAAATCGCGTTGATCGAGTCCTGCACGAAGCGCGCGGCGTCGGCATCGGGCTTCAGGTCGGACTCGCCGGCCTGCTCGCGCGCGAGCTGCCAGAGGTCCCATGTCGCACCCTCGAGCATGCGCAGCAGGAGGCTCGCCGCCTTTTCCTGCTGCTCCTTCGGCACCGACTTGTCGATGAACGCCGCCACGGCCTGGAAACCGCCAGCGGCGCCTGCAGCGCCCGCAGCACCGGCCTGCGGGGCATCCAAGCCTGCGAACAGGGTCAAGACGCGCTCGGCGCTGTCCTCGAGATGTTGTTGCAGCTCCCGGTTCGAATCGGGGACCGAGCGCGCGGCGAAACGCTTCGCGGCCTGCACGCGCAATGCGGGGTCCTCGAAGGCCGCGCGCAGCATCATCCACTCCTTCGGCGTGCCGCCGCTGTCGGCGGGAATACGCAGGTAGCGGAACGGATCGTCGGGATTCTCGCGCATGCCCGCGAGGAACATGCGATCGCCGCCGCCCACGTCCACGGGCAGCATGTAGTTGTTGTACTCGCGCGCCTGGCCGTTCTTGTCGCGCACCTTGTACTGCACCGAGGGGCCGACGTTATGCAGGTCGAGCGGCTTCGAGCTCTTCGCACCGGAGCCGAGGCGCTCGTCGAACGCCTCCTTGAGCGACTGGTGCGCCACGCCGCGCGCGTCGTTCGCGCCGCTGCCATTCGAGATGTTCTCGACGTTGATCGCGCGGAAGTCCGCGAATTCGATGGTCTGACCGTCCACGCCCGGCACCGTCTGGCCGGCGGGCACCGCGAGCGGCGCCGAATTGCCGATCGTGCCGCCGAACGGGAAACTCTTCGCGCCTGCGCCCGACATGGGCCACGCCGTCATCGACATCTGCGAGCCGCCGTCCTGGAAGCTCGACTGATAGATCGACACGCCGTCGTACTCGAACGGCTCGTTCACCTCGATGCGCGCCGGAACGCGCTGGCCGGTCTTGTGGTCGATCACGACGATGTCGCTCGCGAACAGCTTGGGCATGCCCGTCGAGTAGTAATCGACGATGAACTTGTTGAGTTGTATCGAGAACGGCAGGTCCTGGATCAGCGAGCCATCGGGCTGGTTGAGGATGGCCGTGGAGACGAACTGGCCCTCGGGCACCCAGGCGTAGCCGCGGAAGGTCGGGTTCGATTGCGAGAGCCGGTGCTCGGGCGCAATGTCGTTGATGACTGCGTTGCTGCGGATCGGCGTCTTGTCGAACAGCCACATCTGGAATTTGATCGGCAGATTGCTGTCGAGCAGGCCGCCGAGGCAAATGATCACGATCGCGAGGTGCGCGAAGATGTAGCCGATCTTGGTGAGCGCACCGCGCTTGGCCGCAATGAGCGTGGCGCCATCGCTCTCGCGCGTGACGAACCGGTAGCCCATGCGCCCCGCCAGCTTGCCGAGCGTGGCGGCCGTTTGCTCGCGCGAGCCGCCCTCCACCGCGAACTCGCCCTTGTGATGGAACGCGCGCAGGCTGCCTTCGCGGACCTTGTCCTTCCAGCTCTTCATGTCCGCGAGCATCTTCGGCGCGTTGCGGATCACGCACAGCGAAACCGACACCACGAGAAAGCCGAGGATCGTCATGAACCACCACGCGCTGTAGACCGTGTAGAGGCTCAGCGAGCGGAAGATGTCGGCCCAGAAGGGGCCGAACTGGTTGACGTAGTTCGGGTACGGGTCGTCCTGCGTGAGCACCGTGCCGATGATGCTCGCAATGGCGAGCACGACGAGCAGCGCAATTGCGAAGCGCATCGAGCTGATCAGCTCGACGGCGCTCCTCACCGCCTTCTGGCGAACATTCAACTGCAAACCCTGCGTGGTGACGCTCATTCAAACTCCGCTTTTTCGCTCTTGCTGCTTTCTTGCCGAACAGGCGCTACAGCAAAAAAGGGTGCAGGCGCGCCGCCAGCGTGACGACGCCCTCACCCTTTTCTTGTTTTCCGGCCGGCCGCGCCGTGGAACTGCTGATCAAACGCGCGGCAAACCTGCTGCGCTCAATGCAGGCCGGCCGCGTAATCGGCAACGGCCTTGATCTCGTCGTCTGAGAGGCGGTGCGCGATGGTGCGCATCGGATCGTTATTGTTACGCGTGCCCTGCTGGAAAGCATTGAGCTGTGCAACGATATATTCCGACCACTGGCCCGAGAGGCGCGGATACTGGATCGGAATCCCCTGACCCGTGGGTCCGTGGCACGCCGCACAGGCCGGCACGCCCTTGTCGGCGATGCCGCCGCGCCAGATCGACCGGCCGAACGGCACGGTCTTCGCGTCGCGCGCGTAGCCGGGTTTGGATGTCTGGGAGGAGAACCAGGCTGCGACGTTGATCATATCCTGGTCTGACAGCGCGGCAGCGAAGCCGGCCATGATGGGGTTTGCGCGCGCCGCGGGCTTGCCGCCGGGCTGCGCTTTGAAGTCCTTGAGTTGCTTGACGAGATAGTCGGCGTGCTGGCCGGCGAGCTTGGGATACGCGCCACCGGTGCTGTTGCCGTCGGCCGCGTGACAGGCCGCGCACACCTGCGCGGCAATGGCTTGCCCCCGGGCGACGTCGGGCTTGGCCGGCGTTCCCTGATCCGCCGCGCTTGCCTGCCCCGCCATCATGAATAAACCTGCTGTAAGACCTGACGCTATCGCACTCTCGAACACCTTCAAGCACTTGCCCAGTCGATTCATTCGCGCACCTTGTTTCGTCTTGTGGGAATCAGGTTCTGCAATGTACGACAGCGACCGATCTACCTCGAAAGGCCCGCGCCGGCCTCGCTGGTATTCAGTAAACCATCGCATTGTACAATAGCGCGCAAGGCGCCACGGCGCCAGTCGGGCCTGCCCCCGATATCCCAGAATCCATCCCGGGCGCGTCCGGGCCCGGCGGGCCACCCGCCGCGTTGTCTCACATTGTGGTCCTTTTCCGATGGCCTTCCTGCTGCACCAAGCCCGCTTCTTCACGACGGTGAACCATCTGCGCGACCTGCCCGCTACGGCGCGGCCCGAGGTAGCGTTCGCCGGCCGTTCGAACGCCGGCAAGTCCACCGCCATCAATCTGCTGTGCAACCAGAAGCGGCTCGCCTTCGCCTCGAAGACGCCAGGCCGCACCCAGCACATCAACTACTTCTCGGTCGGCCCCGCCGACGAACCGGCGGGTTATCTCGTCGACCTGCCCGGCTACGGTTACGCCGAAGTGCCGGCCGCCGCGAAGGCGCACTGGGAGCAGTTGCTTTCGCTCTATCTGCAAACGCGCGCGCAACTCTCCGGCCTCATCCTGATGATGGACGCGCGCCGCCCGCTCACCGACCTCGACCGCCGCATGATCGAGTGGTTCGCGCCGACGGGCAAACCGATTCACGCACTCCTTACGAAGTGCGACAAATTGACGCGTCAGGAAAGCGTGCTCGCGCTGCGCACGACCAACAAGGCGTTCGACGAGTACAGCAAGCAAGGCTACGAAGGGAAGCTGAGCGCCCAGCTCTTTTCGGCGCTCAAGCGCGTGGGGCTCGACGAGGCGCACGCCGTGATCGAGAGCTGGATCGTGCCGCAGGCATCGGTCGGCGAAACCGACGCGCAAGCGGAGTAACGCACCTCGGGCCAGTCGCTTCAGGCCGGCCCTCGATCATGCAAAAGCCCACACTGTCGGGCTTTTCACGCGCATTCATCAGATCTTTTCGCAAGGCCGGCGCGGCATCTGCCGCGTTATGTGCGCTAGCGCACGCAGACCACGCCAACGCCGGGCATAAGCGCCCTTTCCGGTCTGCGCCGCGGGTCTTGCTACGCCCCTTCCGGCGCACATAAAAAAACCCGCCGTGGTTTCCGGCGGGTTAAACAGCCTTATCGAAAAACGACAGGCACCCGCTCAGGGAGGAGAAGCGGGGAGCTCGGCGCCAGGCGCCTCGCTCGATCGGTATGATATACCATTGTCCCGAAAAGTTTCCTGCGCCCCGGGACCCATCCCGTTTCAAGATATCCGCCGACATGAGCTTCTATCCGCATCATCGTCCGCGCCGCATGCGACGTGACGATTTCTCGCGCCGTCTGATGCGCGAAAACCTCCTCACCACGAACGACCTGATCTACCCCGTATTCGTCATTGCGGGCAACAACGTGCGCGAAGCCGTGCCGTCGATGCCTGGCGTCGAACGCGTGTCGATCGATCTGCTGATGGGCGTCGCCGAACAGTGCGTCGAACTCGGCATTCCGGTGCTGTCGCTCTTCCCCGTCGTCGATCCGGCGCTCAAGACGCCCGATGGCATCGAGGCGACGAACCCCGACGGCGTGATTCCGCGCGCCGTGCGCGAACTGAAGAAGCGCTTCCCCGACCTCGGCGTGCTGTGCGACGTCGCGCTCGACCCGTACACGAGCCACGGCCAGGACGGCGTGCTCGACGAGAACGGCTACGTCATCAACGACGAGACCATCGAGATCCTCGTCGCGCAGGCCCGTGCACAGGCGGAAGCCGGCGTCGATATCGTCGCGCCTTCGGACATGATGGACGGGCGCATCGGTGCGATCCGCG
Source organism: Paraburkholderia sp. EG287B (assembly GCF_040965595.1). NCBI lineage: Bacteria > Pseudomonadati > Pseudomonadota > Betaproteobacteria > Burkholderiales > Burkholderiaceae > Paraburkholderia > Paraburkholderia sp. EG287B. The sequence continues at coordinate 39,718 of NZ_JBFRCG010000021.1, read as the reverse complement.
AGATGCTCGAAAGCGAGAACCACATCCACACGCGCATCATGGCGTACTCGGCCAAATACGCTTCGGCGTTCTATGGTCCGTTCCGCGACGCCGTGGGCTCGGCGTCGAATCTGGGCAAGGGCAACAAGATGACTTACCAGATGGACCCGTCGAACTCCGACGAGGCGCTGCGCGAAGTGCGCCTCGACATCGAGGAAGGCGCCGACATGGTGATGGTGAAGCCCGGCATGCCGTACCTCGACATCGTGCGCCGCGTGAAGGATGAATTCCGCTTCCCGACCTACGTGTACCAGGTGAGCGGCGAGTACGCCATGCTCAAGGCCGCCGCGCAGAACGGCTGGCTCGATCACGACAAGGTGATGATGGAATCGCTGCTCGCGTTCAAGCGCGCGGGAGCCGACGGCATCCTCACGTATTTCGCGCTCGACGCCGCGCGTTTGCTGCGCGCGCAGAAGTAAGCGCTGAGCGCATCGCATGAAAAAAGGCACGTCCACGGACGTGCCTTTTTGCTTTTGGGCCGATGCGCGTTCTCACACACGCGCAATGCCGCCGATCCGGCCAATCAGGTCGATGGCGCTGCCGGCGTCTGCGGCGCCGGCGCCGTCACGCGATCGAGGCGCGCGAGGAAGCGGTCGGCATTCTCGTAGCCGACCACGCGCAGCACTTCGCGCCCTTGCGTATCGAAGAAGATGATGCCCGGCGGTCCGAAGAGGCCGAAGCGCTTGAGCAGTGCCTGGTCGTCCGAATTGTTGGCGGTCACATCGGCGCGCAGCAGCCCCAGCTCCGCGAGGCGCGCCTGCACGCGCGGGTCGCTGAACGTGAACTTCTCCATTTCCTTGCAGCTCACGCACCAGTCGGCGTAGAAGTCGAGCATCGACGGCTTGCCCGCAGTCTTGAGCGCCGCGTCGAGCTGCGCGGGCGAGCGCACGGGTGCGAAGACCAATGCGTTCGCTTCGCCGGCGCCGGCGGTCTGCGCCGCGCCGGCGCCGGCAACATCGCTCGCGCCGCCCACGCGCGCGGCCAGCACCGCAAGCGGGCGCAGCGGATCGGTCGAACCCGCCGCCAGACCGACGATCAGCGTCGCGGCCCAGATCGCGAACGCGGCGCCGAGACCACGCCCGAGGCGCCGCCAGACGTTGGCCGCACCCGCGTTCGGCGTGAACAGCCCGAGCGCGGCGGCCGCGAGCAGCAGCCAGAGGGCGGCAAGCAGCATCTGCGCGGTGGCGCCGAGGACCGGCCAGACGATCCACAGCGCGGCCGCGAGCAGCACGACGCCGAAGAACACCTTCACGCCATCCATCCACGTACCCGCACGCGGCAGCAGCGAGCCCGCGCCGAGGCCGAGGATCATCAGCGGAACGCCAAGGCCCAGGCCCATGGCAAAGAGCGCCGCGCCGCCGAGCACGGCGTTGCCCGTGTGCGCGATGAACGCCAGCACCGCGAAGAGCGGCGCGGTCATGCAGGCGCCCACCACGAGCGCGGAAAGCGCGCCCATCACGGCGACGGCGGCGAATTTGCCGCCGGAACGGCCCTCGGTGGCGCGCGAGGCGCCGTCCTGCCAGCGCTGCGGCAGGGCGATGTCGTAGCCGGCGATCAGCATGACGGCGAACGCGGTGAGGAGCACCGCGAACACGCCCAGCACCCACGGGTTCTGCAGCCATGCGCCAAGGCTCTGGCCGACCAGCGCAGCGGCAATGCCCAGCACCGTGTAGACGAGCGCCATGCCGAGCACGTAGACGAACGACAGCGCGAAGCCGCGCGAGCGCGTGACGCGGGCGCCCTCGCCGACGATGATCGCCGAGAGGATCGGGATCATCGGGTACGAGCAGGGCAAGAGGCTCAGCACCATGCCGGCCACGAAGTACAGGCCGACCACGGCGAAAAAGCCGCCGCCTTGCAGCAGCGATTGGGCGTAGTCGGCGCTCGTCGCGCGCTCGTACCAGGGCTCCCCGGTGTCGCCTGCTGCGGGCGCTGCGCTCGTCTGTGGCTGGGGCGCGGGCGTCGGGCTTGCTGCTCCCGGCACGGGGCTCTGGGCGGGCGTAGCGGCCTGCAAAGCCGCGCCGCTCACGTGGAACACGTGTTCCGCGGGCGGATAACAGATACCCGCGTCGGCGCAGCCCTGCGATGTCACCGCGAGATCGAACGGACCGCTCGCCTTTTGCACCGGCACGCGGATCGTCAGCTCGCCCCGATAGGTTTCGACATTCTTCTGGAAGGTCGGATCGAACTTCACATGGCCGGGCGGGATCTGCGCCTCGCCGAGCTGCGCCGTGCCGTTGCGCGCGGCGAACGCGAAGCGCTCGCGGTACATGTAGTAGCCGTCGGCGATCTTGAAGTGCACGTCGACCATGCCCGGCGCTTCGCTCGCGCTGAACGTGAAGGCCTGGTCGGGCGGCAGGAAGTCGTCGTCGGCCGCACGCGCGAGCGACGCACCGAACAGCATCGGCAGCAGAGCGCAGACGAGCAGGAGAAAGCCGGGCAGCGAAGCGTACGGCGCGGCGCGCGAGCGCCGATCGAAGCGGTTAGACATGAAGGGTGCGCTGAGTCTCGGCATTGACCCATTGCCCGTAGGCATTCGACGCCGTGGCTTGCCACGAGAGAATCTCGGGCGTCTCGTAGGGATGCTGGGTCTGGATGAACTGTTCGAGCTCGGCCGCGCGGGCGAGGCTCGTCTTGAAGAGCAGCTGGATCTCGTTGCCCGACTCGATGTTGCCCTGCCAGTGATACTGCGAGTGGACGGCGCCCAGGCGCGTCACGCATGCGGCGAGGCGCTGCGCGAGCGCCCCGGCGGCGAGCGTTTCGGCGGTGCCCTCGTCGGGCACCGTAGTCAGCATCAGGGTCACATTGAGGGTCACGACGAACTCCGGCGTGGTGCCCGCGTGCGACGGCAAGCGGGCTTCGGGGCAGAACGTAATCGTACCATCGGCGCCGATCGGCTTCTCTCGTGCACCGTGAGGCAAAAGGGGACTGCAACCGGTAAACACGGTTCGACGCGATTTCATCCGCGCCCGAAAACAAAAAAGCCAGGCTAGGCCTGGCTTTTTCGCATGCCGCTCAATCCGGGGATCGAGCGACGGAAAGCTTATTCCGCTTCCTGGACGTTCTCTTCCGCGACTTCCGGACGGTCGAGCAGTTCGACCAGTGCCATCGGTGCGTTGTCGCCAACACGGAAACCGAACTTCAGGATACGCAGGTAGCCGCCCGGACGGTTCGCGAAACGCGGACCGAGCACGTCGAACAGCTTCGTGACCGAGTCACGATCGCGCAGGCGGTTGAACGCCAGACGACGGTTTGCGAGCGACGGCTTCTTGCCCAGCGTGATGAGGGGCTCGACAACCTTACGGAGTTCCTTCGCCTTCGGCAGCGTCGTCTTGATGACTTCGTGCTCGATGAGCGAGTTGGACATGTTACGGAGCATTGCCAGACGGTGGCTGCTCGTGCGGTTCAGTTTCCGCAAACCATGACGGTGACGCATTTCAATTTCCTTGAAACAAAGTTTTGGTCCAGCTCTTCTATCGCCTCGCAACTATCGAGGCACGGGCCGGTACGTGAAAAAGGCAAGACGCGGATTTTAAAGGAAAATCCGCGTCCGTGCCAGACTTCTTACTTATCGAGACCAGCCGGCGGCCAGTTTTCGAGCTTCATGCCGAGCGTGAGACCGCGCGAAGCGAGCACTTCCTTGATCTCGTTGAGCGACTTGCGACCCAGGTTCGGGGTCTTGAGCAGCTCGTTCTCGGTGCGCTGGATCAGATCGCCGATGTAGTAGATGTTCTCGGCCTTCAGGCAGTTCGCCGAGCGAACCGTGAGTTCGAGATCGTCCACCGGACGCAGCAGGATCGGGTCGATCTGCGGTGCGCGCGAAGGCGCTTCCGCGGCCGTTTCCGTGCCTTCCAGAGCCGCGAACACCGACAGCTGATCCACGAGGATGCGGGCCGACTGGCGGATCGCTTCCTCAGGCGAGATCACGCCATTGGTTTCGATGTTCATCACGAGCTTGTCGAGGTCGGTACGCTGTTCGACACGCGCGCTTTCCACGGCGTAGCTCACGCGGCGAACCGGCGAGAACGACGCGTCCAGCACGATGCGGCCGATGATCTTGGCCGACTCGTCGCCGTAACGGCGCACGTTGCCCGGCACGTAGCCACGGCCCTTTTCGATCTTGATCTGCACGTCGAGCTTGCCGCCCTTCGTCAGATGCGCAACCACGTGATCCGGGTTGATCACTTCGCAGTCGTGCGAGAGTTCGATGTCGCCAGCGGTGACAACGCCTTCGCCTTCCTTGCGCAGCGTAACCGTCACTTCGTCACGGTTATGCAGCTTGAAAACGACACCCTTCAGGTTCAGCAGCAGGTTGACCACATCCTCTTGCACACCATCGAGCGTCGAGTATTCGTGCACGACGCCTGCGATCGTCACTTCGGTCGGCGCGTAGCCCACCATCGACGACAGCAGCACGCGCCGGAGCGCGTTACCCAAGGTGTGGCCATAACCGCGTTCGAACGGCTCCATGACCACTTTCGCGTGGTTGTCGCCGAGCGATTCCACAGCGATGATCTTGGGTTTCAACAAACTGGTTTGCATAGGTTTTCCTTTTCAATACCCTCGGCTCGTTACACCGATAAGGCTGAGATGGCAACAACCTGAAAAAAACGGCCGAGGCCGCCTCCTGCGCGAAGCACAGAGGTTACCCCGGCCGTCAATCCGATTACCGCGAATACAATTCGACGATCAGGCTTTCGTTGATGTCGCCAGCGATGTCGCTGCGCTCAGGCATGCCCTTGAACGTGCCTTCGAACTTCTTCGCGTCGACCGACACCCAGCTTGCCATGCCGCCTTGCTCTGCGAGCGAGAGGGCTTCGACGATACGCGCCTGCTTCTTCGCCTTTTCGCGAATCGCGACGACGTCGCCAGCCTTCACTTGCATCGACGGGATGTTCGAAACGACGCCGTTCACCGTGAGAGCCTTGTGGCCCACGAGCTGACGCGCTTCAGCGCGGGTCGAAGCGAAGCCCATGCGGTACACGACGTTGTCGAGACGCGATTCGAGCAGTTGCAGCAGGTTTTCGCCGGTGTTGCCCTTGATGCGGTCAGCTTCCGCGAAGTAGCGGCGGAACTGGCGCTCGAGCACGCCGTAGATACGCTTCACTTTTTGCTTCTCGCGAAGCTGCGTGCCGTAGTCGGACGTACGGGCGCCCGAGGTGCGGCCGTGCTGACCCGGCTTGCTGTCGAGCTTGCACTTGTCGGCGAGCGAGCGGCGCGCGCTCTTCAGGAAGAGGTCGGTGCCTTCACGGCGGGACAGCTTGGCCTTCGGGCCGATATAACGTGCCACGTTGCTTTCCTTCGATAATTGATCACGCGAGGGCTAAACGGGAAAACCCGGCCTTCGCGCTAGTCCGGCTCTTTGAACCGAACGGTGGGCTTAGTCAATTCAATAACGCCGAGAGCCTGGGTCGCCGTTTCCGGCGGCTCAGGCGTTCGGCTAAAACGACGCCTTAGATACGGCGGCGCTTCGGCGGACGGCAGCCGTTGTGCGGGACCGGCGTAACGTCGGAGATCGCGGTGATCTTGATGCCAAGACCATGCAGCGCGCGCACCGCCGATTCGCGACCCGGGCCGGGGCCCTTGATACGCACTTCGAGGTTCTTGACGCCGTATTCCATTGCAACACGGCCAGCCGATTCAGCTGCGACCTGAGCTGCGAAGGGCGTCGACTTACGCGAACCCTTGAAGCCCTGACCGCCCGACGTTGCCCAAGCAAGCGCGTTGCCTTGACGGTCGGTGATCGTGATGATCGTGTTGTTGAACGACGCGTGAACGTGAACCACGCCCTCGGCGACGTTCTTCTTAACCTTCTTGCGAACGCGTTGCGCCGCGGAGTTGTTCGAAGCCTTAGCCATTACGTTTTCCTGTAACTTTCAGTTCCGCTTACTTCTTCAGCGACTGTGCTGCGCGGCGCGGACCCTTACGCGTACGTGCGTTGGTACGCGTACGCTGGCCACGCAGGGGCAGGCCCTTGCGATGGCGCACGCCGCGGTAGCAGCCGAGGTCCATCAGGCGCTTGATGTTCATCGTCACTTCACGGCGGAGATCGCCTTCGACGACAAACTTGCCCACTTCCTCACGCAGCTTTTCCAGATCCGCGTCGTTCAGGTCCTTGACCTTCTTGTTGAACGGCACACCGGCGGCCACGCAGATGTTGCGCGAACGCGTGCGGCCAACACCAAAAATTGCCGTCAGGCCGATTTCGGTGTGCTGGTGGTTCGGGATGTTAACCCCTGCAATACGAGCCATTGTTTTTCCTCAAACAAAAAGCGCAAGCGCGCTAATCAGCCTTGGCGCTGCTTGTGGCGCGGGTCCGAGCTGCAGATCACGCGAACGACGCCGTTGCGCTTGATGATTTTGCAGTTGCGGCAAATGCGCTTTACCGATGCCATCACTTTCATGATATTACCCTTTTTCCTAAATCACTTCGCCCGGAACACGATCCGCGCACGCGACAGATCGTAAGGCGTCAACTCAACCGTCACCTTGTCGCCCGGGAGAATGCGGATGTAGTGCATCCGCATTTTTCCGGAAATATGTCCCAGAACGACATGGCCGTTTTCCAGCTTCACCCGGAAGGTCGCGTTGGGGAGGTTTTCGATAACCTCGCCTTGCATCTGGATTACATCGTCTTTGGCCATAGGTCCTTTTAACGCATCGGGACGCCGCCGCCCTTGAAGTTGGCCTTCTTGAGCAGCGATTCATATTGTTGCGACATCACGTACGACTGCACCTGCGCCATGAAGTCCATTGTGACGACGACAATGATCAGCAGCGACGTTCCACCAAAATAAAACGGCACATTCCAGCGCAGCACCAGAAACTCCGGCAGCAGGCAAACGAACACGATATAGATCGCACCGGCCAGCGTCAGACGCGTGAGGATGCGGTCGATATAGCGTGCCGTCTGATCGCCCGGACGGATGCCAGGTACGAACGCGCCACTCTTTTTCAGGTTGTCGGCCGTTTCCCTGCTGTTGAACACCAGTGCGGTGTAGAAGAAGCAGAAGAACACGATCGCCAACGCGTACAGCAACACGTACACGGGCTGGCCAGGCTTGAGGGCTTCGGCCACGTTGTGCAGCGTGTCCGCAAACCAGCCGGTTCGCGAACCCGAACTGAACCAGTTCAGGATGGTTGCCGGGAACAGGATGATCGACGACGCGAAGATCGGCGGAATCACACCCGACATGTTCAGCTTGAGCGGCAGGTGGGACGACTGCCCGCCGTAAATCTTGTTACCGACCTGGCGCTTCGCATAGTTCACGAGGATCTTGCGCTGGCCGCGTTCGATGAACACCACCAGGTACGTCACGGCTGCGATCAGAACGACCACGATGATCGCCGAGATGATGCTCATCGAGCCGGTGCGAACCAGTTCGAAAAGCCCACCGAGCGCATTCGGGAAGCCTGCCGCGATCCCGCCGAAGATGATGATCGAGATACCGTTGCCAAGCCCGCGTTCCGTGATCTGCTCACCAAGCCACATCAGGAACATCGTGCCCGTTACGAGCGTCACGACCGTCGTCAAGCGGAACACCATGCCCGGATCGATCACGAGGCCAGGCTGGTTTTCCAGCGCGACCGCGATGCCGAACGCCTGAAACGTCGCCAGCACCACCGTGAAGATCCGCGTGTACTGCGTGATCTTGCGTTGTCCAGCCTGCCCTTCCTTCTTCAGCGCTTCCAGCTGCGGCGAGACGATCGCCATCAGCTGCAGGATGATCGACGCCGAAATATACGGCATCACACCCAGCGCGAAGATCGTGAACCGAGACAGTGCGCCACCCGAGAACATGTTGAACATGCCAAGGATGCCGCCCGACTGGCTCTGAAAGAGCTTCGCCAGTTGGTCCGGATCGATACCCGGAACCGGAATATGCGCGCCGATACGATAAACGACCAGCGCCAGCAGCAGGAACACTGCACGCCGACGCAGGTCGCCGAACTTCGGAGCGCTGCGACCGGTTTTTGCGAGACTCGGGCTGTTAGCCAAGTAGCTTCTCCGATGCAGATGCTAGTGACGGCGGGCAAGCCCGCACGCACCACTCACAATCACTCGGCAAAAGAACCGCCTGCCGCTTCAATCGCAGCACGCGCATTCTTCGTCGCACCCAGACCCTTCACGACGACCTTGCGCTTGATCTCGCCGGTGGCGATGATCTTCGCGCTGCGGGTCAGTTCGCCCACGAGGCCTGCCTGCTTGAGAGCCAGCAGATCGATTTCGTCGACCGGCAGCTTCTCGATGTCGGCGAGGCGCACTTCACCGACGAATTCCTTCGTCAGCGAGGTGAAGCCACGCTTCGGCAGACGACGCTGCAGAGGCATCTGACCGCCTTCGAAGCCGACCTTGTGGAAGCCGCCCGAACGCGATTTCTGACCCTTGTGACCACGGCCAGCGGTCTTGCCGAGGCCGGAGCCGATGCCGCGGCCGACGCGACGCTTTGCGTGCTTCGCGCCTTCTGCCGGCTTCAGGTTATTCAATTCCATTTTCAACTCCTGGAGTCTTTGGTCGACCGCTTAGCCGATGACCTTAACGAGGTACGAGACCTTGTTGATCATGCCGCGCACAGCCGGCGTGTCCTGCAGCTCGGAGACCGAGTTCAGGCGGCGCAGGCCGAGACCGCGCACAGTGGCACGGTGCGTTTCGCGGGTCCCAATCAGGCTCTTGACGAGCTGAACCTTGACAGTTTTTTCAGACATGGTGCCCACCCTTAGCCCAGAATGTCTTCGACGGACTTGCCGCGCTTCGCCGCGATGTCAGCCGGGGTCGACTGCTTGCGCAGACCGTCCAGCGTGGCACGAACGAGGTTGTACGGGTTCGTCGAACCGTGGCTCTTGGCCACGACGTTCTGCACGCCCATCACGTCGAACACTGCGCGCATCGGGCCGCCGGCGATCACGCCCGTACCTGCCTTCGCCGGAGCGAGGAGGACGACCGATGCGCCGTGCTTGCCGTGCACTTCGTGTTGCAGGGTGCCGTTCTTCAGGGGCACCTTGAACATGTTGCGGCGAGCTTGTTCCATCGCCTTCTGGACAGCAACGGGCACTTCCTTCGACTTGCCCTTGCCCATACCGACGCGGCCATCACCGTCGCCAACCACGGTCAGTGCGGCGAAGCCGAGAATACGGCCACCCTTCACGACCTTGGTCACGCGATTGACCGAAATCATTTTTTCGCGGAGGCCGTCGTCGCGTTCGTCAGCCTGAACTTTCGCTTGCATCTTTGCCATGACGAATTCCTTCCTTAGAACTTGAGCCCGGCTTCGCGCGCAGCATCAGCCAGCGCCTTGACGCGGCCGTGATAGCGGAAACCCGAGCGGTCAAAGGCGACGGATTCGATGCCGGCGGCCTTAGCCTTTTCTGCGATACGCTTGCCGATCAGCGAGGCCGCGGCGACATTGCCGCCCTTGCCCGACTGGTCAGCCAGTTGCGCACGCACTTCAGCTTCGAGCGTCGACGCGCTGGCCAGCACCTTGGTGCCGCAGGGCGAGAACACTTGTGCATAGATGTGCGTGTTCGTGCGATGCACGGCCAGACGCGCGACCTGCAGCTCAGCGATCTTGAGACGCGTCTGACGAGCGCGGCGCAGGCGAGATTGAGTCTTATCCATGATTGCGCACCCTTACTTCTTCTTCGTTTCTTTGAGGATCACAACCTCGTTGGCGTAGCGCACACCCTTGCCCTTATAGGGCTCCGGCGGGCGGTAGCCGCGGACTTCCGCAGCGACCTGGCCAACTTGTTGCTTGTCGATCCCCTTGATCACGATTTCCGTTTGCGACGGGGTTTCGGCCTTCACGCCTTCCGGCATCTGGTGCACCACGGGGTGCGAGAAACCCAGCGACAGGTTCAGCTTGTCGCCTTGCGCTTGAGCACGATAACCAACGCCAACCAGCGTCAGCTTGCGCTCGAAACCCTTCGTCACGCCTTGCACCATGTTCGCGACAATCGCGCGCATCGTGCCCGACATCGCATTGGCTTCGCGGCTTTCGTCGGTCGGCTCGAACTTCAGCGTGCCGTTGTCGTTCACCACCTTCACGAGGCGGTTCGCAGCTTGCGAAATCGTACCCAGCGGGCCCTTGACGGTAATCTTCTCGTCGCTGAGCGTCGCTTCTGCGCCTTGCAGCGCGATCGGGCTCTTACCTACTCGAGACATGTTTCTTCTCCTTAGGCCTTAAGCGACGTAGCAGATAACTTCGCCGCCGACGCCAGTAGCGCGCGCCTTGCGGTCCGTCATCACACCCTTCGGCGTCGACACGATCGCAACGCCCAGGCCGTTCATGACCTGCGGAATGTCGTTGCGGCCGCGGTACACGCGCAGACCCGGCTTCGAGACGCGTTCGATGCGCTCGATAACGGGACGGCCAGCGTAGTACTTCAACGCGATGTTCAATTCCGACTTCGCACCTTCGGTTTTCACCGCGAAGTCGTCGATATAGCCTTCGTCCTTCAGAACCTGCGCAATCGCAATCTTCACTTTCGACGAGGGCATAGCAACCGAAACCTTCTCGACCATCTGCGCATTGCGGATGCGAGTCAGCATATCGGCGATAGGATCACTCATGCTCATTTATGTTTCTCCTATTACCAGCTCGCCTTGGTGATGCCAGGGATCTCACCACGGAACGCGATTTCACGAATCTTGTTACGTGCGAGACCGAATTTGCGGAACGTGCCACGCGGACGACCCGTGAGCGCGCAGCGGTTACGCTTGCGAGTCGGGTTCGAGTTGCGGGGCAGTTGTTGCAGTTCCAGGCGAGCCGAATAGCGCTCTTCTTCCGACTTGCTTTGGTCGTCGATGATCGCCTTCAGCGCTGCGCGCTTCGGCGCGAATTTCGCTGCCAGACGAGCGCGCTTCTTTTCACGTTCGATCAGTGCCAGTTTAGCCACGGTAACCTCAGTTTCTGAACGGGAACTTGAAGCCGGCGAGCAGTGCCTTTGCTTCTTCGTCGGTCTTCGCGGTCGTCGTGATGCTGATGTTCAGCCCACGCAGCGCGTCGATCTTGTCGTAGTCGATTTCGGGGAAAATGATCTGCTCTTTCACACCGATGTTGTAGTTACCACGGCCGTCGAATGCCTTGCCCGACACGCCACGGAAGTCGCGCACGCGGGGCAGCGCAACCGTCACGAAACGGTCCAGGAATTCGTACATGGCATTGCCACGCAGCGTAACCATCGTGCCGATCGGGTAGCCTTCGCGAATCTTGAAGCCGGCGATTGCCTTGCGCGACTTCGTGATGACGGGCTTCTGGCCGGCGATCTTCGTGAGGTCGCCAACGGCGTGCTCGAGGACCTTCTTGTCAGCGACGGCTTCACCAACACCCATGTTCAGGGTGATCTTGGTGAGGCGCGGCACTTCCATGACCGACTTGTAACCGAACTTCTCGATCAGGCCAGGAACGACCTTCTCTTTATAAAATTCTTGCAAACGTGCCATTTTTTACTCCGCAGCGTCAGGCGCTCAGAACAGCACCGGTCGTCTTCAGGAAACGAACCTTCTTGTCCCCTTCGACCTTGATGCCCACGCGCGACGGCTTACCGTTCGCGTCGACCAGTGCGACGTTCGAGATAGCCAGCGGCATTGCCTTGGCTTCCACGCCACCCGTCGTACCCTTCATGGGGTTCGGCTTCACATGCTTCTTCGCGATGTTGATGCCTTCGACAGTGACGCGCTCTTCGCCGATGGCCAGCACGACGCCGCGCTTGCCCTTATCTTTGCCGGTAACGACGATAACTTCGTCACCCTTGCGAATCTTGTTCATCGCGGCTCCTTACAGCACTTCCGGCGCCAGCGAAACGATCTTCATGAATCGTTCGCTACGCAGCTCACGCGTAACCGGCCCGAAGATACGGGTGCCGATCGGCTCAAGCTTGGTATTCAAAAGCACGGCGGCGTTGCCATCGAACTTGATCAGCGAGCCGTCTTGACGGCGCACGCCCTTCGCAGTGCGAACCACAACAGCGTTGTAGATTTCGCCCTTCTTTACGCGCCCGCGCGGCGTTGCTTCCTTGACGCTCACCTTGATGATGTCGCCAATGCTGGCATAACGACGCTTCGAGCCGCCGAGCACCTTGATGCACAGGACTTCACGTGCACCCGTGTTGTCGGCTACTTCAAGCCGAGTTTCGGTCTGGATCATGGTTTATCTTTCCCAACTTAATCCGGTCGCGCCACCATGGCACATCCGGTCAGTCTTGGTCCCGTCAGCCGCGCCGCCACTAGAACGACCGCTCAGCTGCTTGGGTAAGAACAGCAGCGACGGCAAACGAAACCGGCCATCGCATTCCGGTGAATCTTGCTAACCCGGACTGGCGTCCGAATCTGCTTCCCCACCTATTTCCGCCTGCCGCTTTGCCAACAGCAAACCCATAAAGAGGGAAGACCAAGACTATAACTCGATAATCTTGGTCTAGCAAGCGAAATCTTCAGCGATTTCAATTACTTCTACACCCCGGGAAGTTGCTCCCCGGGGTGTTGCGCCACTTTTAGATGACGCGTGCTGCTTCGATCAGCTTCGACACGGTCCAGGCCTTCGTCTTCGAGAGAGGACGGGTTTCCTGGATTTCAACGAGGTCACCCTCGTTGTACGTGTTCGCTTCGTCGTGAGCGTGGTACTTCTTCGACTGCACAACGTACTTGCCGTAGATCGGGTGCTTGACGCGGCGCTCGACCAGGACGGTGACCGTCTTGTCCATCTTGTTGCTGACGACCTTGCCGACCAGCGTCCGCTTAAGCGAGGTTTTCACGCTTTCGTTCATTTCTGGTTCGCCTTCTGAGTCAGGACGGTCCGCACACGTGCGATGTCGCGACGAACCTTCTTCAGCTGGCTCGTGTTCGTGAGCTGCTGGGTCGCGAGTTGCATGCGCAGGCCGAATTGCGCCTTCAAGAGGTCCGACAGCTCTTTGTCGAGCGCGGCCTTGTCTTTCTGAAGAAGTTCAGATGCCTTCATCAATCACTCCTTAGGCGCCGAGCTGGCGAACCATGAAGACCGTCTTCAGCGGCAGCTTGGCTGCAGCCAGACGGAAGGCTTCACGGGCCAGTTCTTCGGACACACCATCCATTTCATACAGCATCTTGCCCGGCTGAATCTCGGCGACGTAGTACTCAGGGTTACCCTTACCGTTACCCATACGCACTTCCGCCGGCTTTTGCGAGATCGGCTTGTCCGGGAAGATACGGATCCAGATGCGGCCGCCACGCTTGATGTGACGCGTCATTGCACGACGCGCAGCTTCAATCTGACGCGCGGTCAGGCGACCACGACCGATAGCCTTCAGACCGTATTCACCGAACGAAACGGCGTTGCCGCGCGTTGCGATACCGGTGTTACGACCCTTCTGCTCTTTGCGATACTTCCTGCGTTTCGGTTGCAGCATCGTTATTCTCCACTCTTGCCGTCACCGCCGGCGCCACGGCGCGGTGCGCCACGACGGGCACCCGGTGCGCCTTCGCCATCACGGCGCGGACGACGATCGCCCGGACGCGCATTGCGGCGCGGACGCTTTTCTTCGGCGACTTCTTCCACCACCGGTGCGTCGTTGCGGCCGAGCGTGTCGCCCTTGTAGACCCAAACCTTCACGCCGATGATGCCGTACGTCGTCTTCGCTTCCGAGGTTGCGTAGTCGATGTCGGCACGCAGCGTGTGAAGCGGCACTCGACCTTCGCGGTACCACTCGGTACGTGCGATTTCGATACCGTTCAGACGGCCGGCGCTCATGATCTTGATGCCCTGGGCACCCAGACGCATTGCGTTCTGCATCGCGCGCTTCATTGCGCGACGGAACATGATGCGGCGCTCGAGCTGCTGCGTGATCGAATCGGCGATCAGTTGAGCATCGGTTTCCGGCTTGCGGATTTCCTCGATGTTCACGTGAACCGGAACGCCCATGCGCTTCTGGAGTTCGGCCTTGAGGAGTTCGATGTCCTCGCCCTTCTTGCCGATCACCACACCCGGGCGCGAGCTGTAAATCGTGATGCGAGCGTTCTTAGCCGGACGCTCGATCACAACACGGCCCACCGAAGCGTTCTTCAGCTTCTTCTTCAGGTATTCACGAACACCGATGTCTTCCTTCAACATCGCCGCGAAATTGTTGTTGTTCGCGTACCAACGCGAAGCCCAATTGCGGCTGACGGCCAAACGGAAGCCAGTCGGATGAATTTTCTGTCCCATCGTATGGCTCCTTAATTCCCGACCGTCACAGTGATGTGACAGGATTGCTTCTCGATGCGGTTGCCGCGGCCCTTGGCGCGCGCGGTGAAACGCTTCAGCGAAGCTGCCTTGTCGACGTAGATGCTCTTGATCTTGAGCTCGTCGATATCAGCACCTTCGTTGTGTTCCGCGTTTGCGATCGCCGAGAGCACAACCTTTTTCACGATGCCAGCCGCTTTCTTCGGCGAGAACGTCAGAACGTTCAGTGCCTTGTCGACCGGCAGACCGCGGATCTGGTCAGCCACAAGGCGCGTCTTCTGCGCCGAGATGCGGGCACCGCGATGAATTGCCTTCACTTCCATCTTGATTGCCCCTTATTTCTTGGCCTTCTTGTCGGCCGCGTGACCCTTGAACGTACGGGTCAGTGCGAACTCGCCAAGCTTGTGGCCGACCATGTTTTCCGTGACATACACGGGAACGTGTTGACGGCCGTTGTGCACGGCGATCGTCAGGCCGATGAAATCCGGCAGGATCGTCGAGCGACGCGACCAGGTCTTGATCGGTTTCTTGTCACGCGATGCTGCAGCCGCCTCAACCTTCTTCAGCAAATGGGCGTCGCAGAACGGACCTTTCTTAATAGAACGTGCCATTGCCTACTCCTTAACGCTTGTGACGGCGCTGGACGATCATGCTCGTCGTGCGCTTGTTGCTGCGGGTGCGATAGCCCTTCGTCGGCGTGCCCCACGGGCTCACCGGGTCGCGACCAGCCGCAGTCTTGCCTTCGCCACCACCGTGCGGGTGGTCGACCGGGTTCATTGCAACGCCACGGACCGTCGGGCGGATACCGCGCCAGCGGTTCGCGCCAGCCTTACCGATTTGACGGAGGCTGTGCTCTTCGTTGCCGACTTCACCGATCGTTGCGCGGCATTCGACGTGCACGCGGCGGATTTCGCCCGAACGCAGACGAACCTGCGCGTAGACGCCTTCACGTGCCAGCAGCATTGCCGACGTGCCAGCCGAACGCGCCATTTGCGCGCCCTTGCCCGGCAGCATTTCGATGCAGTGGATCGTCGTACCGACCGGAATGTTGCGGATCGGCAGCGTGTTGCCTGCACGGATCGGCGCTTCCGAACCCGACATCAGCTGCGTGCCAACCGTCACGCCCTTCGGCGCGATGATGTAGCGGCGCTCGCCGTCTGCGTAAAGAACCAGCGCAATGTTCGCGCTACGGTTCGGGTCATACTCGAGACGCTCCACCTTCGCGGGGATGCCATCCTTCGTACGACGGAAATCGATCACACGGTAGTGCTGCTTGTGACCGCCACCCTGGTGACGCGTCGTGATGCGACCGTTGTTGTTACGGCCAGCCGTCGAGGACTTCTTTTCGAGCAGCGCCGCGAACGGTGCGCCCTTATGGAGGTCCTTGTTGACGATCTTGACCATCGCGCGGCGACCCGGCGAGGTCGGCTTAACTTTCACGATTGCCATGATTACTTGGCCTCCGCTTCAAAGTTGATTTCCTGGCCGGGCTTCAGGCAGACATACGCCTTCTTCACGTCCTTGCGCTTGCCGTTGAAGCGGCCAAAGCGCTTGGCTTTGCCCTTCTGGACCAGCACGTTGACGGACTCGACTTCCACCTTGAACAGCAGCTCGACAGCAGCTTTGACTTCCTGCTTGTTCGCGTCCGGCGCGACTTCGAAGACGACTTGTTCGTTCTTCTCCGCAACCAGCGTCGCCTTTTCGGAGATCACCGGTGCGAGCAGGACCTGCATCAAACGATGATCGTTCTTGCGAATCTCGCTCATGACAGCAACTCCTCGATCTGGGCGACCGCTGCCTTCGTGATCAGGATCTTCTTGAAGTAGATCAGCGAGAGCGGGTCGGCAAAACGCGGCTCAACGACTGCCACGTGGGGCAGGTTGCGCGACGCGAGATACAGGTTCTCGTCGACCGTGTCGGTGATGACCAGCACGGATTCGAGACCCATGGCCTTGAACTTTTCGGCCAGCAGCTTCGTCTTCGGCGCTTCGAGCGAGAGCTCTTCGACGACCGAGATGCGGCCTTCGCGGGCCAGCTGCGAGAAGATCGAGCAGAGGCCTGCGCGATGCATCTTCTTGTTGACCTTGTGCGAGAAGTTTTCTTCCGGCGAATTCGGGAAGATGCGACCACCGCCGCGCCACAGCGGGCTCGACGACATACCGGCACGAGCGCGGCCCGTACCCTTCTGACGCCACGGCTTCTTGGTGGTGTGCTTGACCTGTTCGCGGTCCTTCTGCGCGCGGTTACCGCTGCGCGCGTTCGCCTGGTAGGCGACAACGATCTGGTGGATCAGCGCTTCGTTGTAGTCACGGCCGAACACGACGTCCGACGCGTTAACCGCTGCGCCTTCCTGACCATTAGCGTTCAGGAGCTTCAGTTCCATTATTGCGCTCCTTTCTTGGCGCGCGCCTTGACGGCGGGCGTCACGAAAACCTTGCCGCCCTTTGCACCCGGCACGGCACCCTTGACCAGCAGCAGCTTGCGCTCTGCGTCGATACGGGCGATTTCGAGGTTTTGCACCGTCACGGTTTCGTCACCCATGTGACCGGTCATGCGCTTGCCCGGGAACACGCGACCCGGATCCTGCGCCATACCGATCGAGCCCGGCACATTGTGCGAGCGCGAGTTACCGTGCGAAGCACGACCCGAAGCGAAGTTGTAACGCTTGATGGTACCGGCGTAGCCCTTACCGATCGAGGTGCCTTGCACGTCGATCTTCTGGCCTTCTTCGAAGAGTTCCACACCGATCACGGCGCCAGCGGACAGTTCGGCGGCCTTAGCGGCGTCGATCTGGAATTCCTTGAGGATTTCACCGGCTTGAACGCCAGCTTTGGCGAGATGACCTGCGAGCGGCTTCGTCACGCGCGATGCACGGCGCGTACCGAAAGTAACCTGCACGGCCGTGTAGCCGTCGGTTTCTACAGTCTTGATCTGCGTCACGCGGTTGTCGGACACGTCCAGCACGGTCACGGGAATCGAATCCCCTTCGGCCGTGAAGATACGGGTCATGCCAACCTTGCGACCTACGAGTCCAAGGCTCATCGTTTTCTCCATTCCCGACTGCGATTGGTCGGGGCTAATTTACAAAGTACCGGCATGTTTTCGAGGTAAAGGCTCGAAAGGGACACACCGATTTTTTGCGCAAACGCGCGAAAAGACGTCAAGTATAACGACCTTTCTCGTTTTCCGCAAGCAATCAAAGACTTAGCGCCACCCGAAGTTTCTGGCGGCGCTGGAGGCTCTTACTGCAGCTTGATTTCGACGTCCACGCCAGCCGGGAGGTCCAGCTTCATCAGCGCGTCAACGGTCTTGTCCGTCGGGTCGACGATGTCCATCAGGCGCAGGTGCGTGCGGATTTCGAGCTGATCGCGCGACGTCTTGTTGACGTGCGGCGAACGCAGGATGTCGAAACGCTGGATACGCGTCGGCAGCGGCACCGGACCGCGCACGATGGCGCCCGTGCGCTTCGCCGTATCGACGATTTCAGCAGCCGACTGGTCGATCAGACGGTAGTCGAAAGCCTTCAGACGGATACGGATTTTTTGGTTCTGCATGATGATTCCTTGAAAAGAGCGAGGCGGACTTGCGCCGCCAGACGAGATAAAGAGCGCAGGACCACCCTGCGGCAAGGCGCCGCGAGGTGGTCCCTGGGTACATCAACTTCTACAGCGAGCCGAGTATTCTACTCGATTTACTCGATGATCTTTGCAACCACGCCGGCGCCGACGGTACGGCCACCTTCGCGGATTGCGAAGCGCAGACCTTCTTCCATCGCGATCGGAGCGATCAGCTTCACCGTGATCGACACGTTGTCGCCCGGCATGACCATTTCCTTGTCCTTCGGCAGCTCGATCGAGCCCGTCACGTCCGTCGTACGGAAGTAGAACTGCGGACGGTAGTTGTTGAAGAACGGCGTGTGACGGCCGCCTTCGTCCTTGCTCAGCACGTACACTTCAGCCGTGAAGTGCGTGTGCGGCGTGATCGAACCCGGCTTGGCCAGCACCTGGCCACGCTCCACGTCTTCACGCTTCGTGCCGCGCAGCAGGATACCCACGTTGTCGCCTGCCTGACCCTGGTCGAGCAGCTTGCGGAACATTTCCACGCCCGTGCAGGTCGTCTTCACCGTCGGCTTGATACCGACGATTTCGATTTCCTCGCCGACCTTGACGATGCCGCGCTCGACGCGACCCGTCACCACCGTGCCGCGACCCGAGATCGAGAACACGTCTTCCACCGGCATCAGGAAGGCGCCGTCAACTGCGCGCTCCGGCGTCGGGATGTACGTGTCCAGTGCGTCGGCCAGGTTCATGATCGCCACTTCACCCAGTTCGCCCTTGTCGCCTTCCAGCGCCAGCTTGGCCGAACCCTTGATGATCGGCGTGTCGTCGCCCGGGAAGTCGTACTTCGACAGGAGCTCGCGCACTTCCATTTCGACCAGCTCGAGCAGCTCGGCGTCGTCGACCATGTCGCACTTGTTCAGGAACACGATGATGTAAGGCACGCCGACCTGACGGGCGAGCAGGATGTGCTCACGCGTTTGCGGCATCGGGCCGTCAGCGGCCGAGCACACCAGGATCGCGCCGTCCATCTGCGCCGCGCCCGTGATCATGTTCTTCACGTAGTCAGCGTGGCCCGGGCAGTCGACGTGTGC
The DNA here is from genome assembly GCF_040965595.1 of Paraburkholderia sp. EG287B. Taxonomy (NCBI): domain Bacteria; kingdom Pseudomonadati; phylum Pseudomonadota; class Betaproteobacteria; order Burkholderiales; family Burkholderiaceae; genus Paraburkholderia; species Paraburkholderia sp. EG287B. The sequence goes on along the minus strand of NZ_JBFRCG010000021.1, from coordinate 20,836 downwards.
GTAGTGGCGGTTAGCCGTTTCGTACTCGACGTGCGCGGTGTTGATGGTAATACCACGTGCCTTTTCTTCCGGCGCCGCGTCGATCTGGTCGTACGCCTTCGCTTCGCCGCCGAACTTCGCGGTCAGAACCGTCGTGATCGCTGCCGTCAGCGTGGTCTTGCCGTGGTCAACGTGACCGATCGTGCCCACGTTCACGTGCGGCTTGGTCCGTTCGAATTTACCTTTTGCCATGTTTCTCTTCTTTCAAAAAAGTGATGAATCGGTGACTGTGCTACGCGGGCCCAGCCCATGCCGGGCCCGCTGCGTGCTCAAATGAGCGCCGATGCTTACTTCGCCTTCGCGCTGATGATCGCGTCGGCCACGTTACGCGGTGCTTCTGCGTAGTGCTTGAATTCCATCGTGTACGTTGCACGACCTTGCGTCAGCGAGCGCAGCGACGTCGAGTAGCCGAACATTTCCGACAGCGGCACTTCAGCGCGAACGATCTTGCCGCCGCCAACCATGTCTTCCATGCCCTGGACGATACCGCGACGGCCCGACAGGTCGCCCATCACGTTGCCCATGTAGTCTTCCGGCGTTTCGACTTCGACAGCCATCATCGGTTCGAGGATGACCGGCTGCGCCTTGCGCATTGCTTCCTTGAACGCCATCGAACCAGCCATGCGGAACGCATTTTCGTTCGAGTCAACGTCGTGGTACGAACCGAACGTCAGGTGAACCTTCACGTCGACGACCGGGAAGCCCGCCAGCACGCCAGCCTTCAGCGTTTCCTGGATACCCTTGTCCACCGCCGGGATGAATTCGCGCGGAATCACACCGCCCTTGATCTCGTCCAGGAACTCGTAGCCCTTGCCCTGCTCGTTCGGCTCAAGCGTGATGACAGCGTGACCGAACTGGCCGCGACCGCCCGACTGCTTGACGAACTTGCCTTCGACATCCTTCGCCGTGGCGCGGATCGTTTCGCGGTACGCAACCTGCGGCTTGCCGACGGTCGCTTCCACGTTGAATTCGCGCTTCATGCGGTCGACCAGAATTTCGAGGTGGAGCTCGCCCATACCCGAAATGATGGTCTGGCCCGATTCCTCGTCCGTCTGGACGCGGAACGACGGGTCTTCCTGTGCCAGGCGGTTCAGGGCGAGGCCCATCTTTTCCTGGTCAGCCTTGGTCTTCGGCTCGACGGCCTGCGAAATCACCGGCTCCGGGAACACCATGCGTTCCAGGATGATCGGGTTTTGCGGGTCGCACAGCGTGTCGCCCGTGGTTGCTTCCTTCAGGCCAACGGCTGCGGCGATGTCGCCTGCACGAACTTCCTTGATTTCTTCGCGGTTGTTCGCGTGCATCTGCAGAATACGGCCGAGGCGTTCCTTCTTGCCCTTGGTCGAGTTCAGCACGGTGTCACCCGAGTTGACGACGCCCGAGTACGCGCGGAAGAAGATCAGCTGGCCGACGAACGGGTCGGTCATGATCTTGAACGCGAGTGCCGAGAACTTCTCGTCGTCGGATGCGCGGCGCTCTGCCTTCTCGCCGTTTTCGAGTTCGCCCGTGACCGGGGGAATGTCCACCGGCGACGGCAGGAAGTCGATCACGGCGTCGAGCATACGCTGCACGCCCTTGTTCTTGAACGCGGTGCCGCACAGCATCGGCTGGATTTCGCAAGCGATGGTCCGGTCGCGGATCGCCTTGACGATTTCCGCTTCGGACAGCTCTTCGCCGCCGAGGTACTTTTCCATCAGCTCTTCGCTGGCTTCAGCAGCCGACTCGATCATCTTTTCGCGCCACTCGTTGCACGTGTCAACGAGTTCAGCCGGGATGTCGACGTAGTCGAACTTCGTGCCTTGCGAGGCCTCGTCCCAAATGATCGCTTTCATCTTCAGGAGGTCGACGACGCCCTTGAAGTTTTCTTCCGCGCCGATCGGCACCACGACCGGAACCGGGTTCGCCTTCAGGCGGTTCTTCAGCTGGTCGTAGACCTTGAAGAAGTTCGCGCCGGTACGGTCCATCTTGTTGACGAACGCGAGACGGGGAACCTTGTACTTGTTCGCCTGACGCCACACCGTTTCCGACTGCGGCTGCACGCCGCCCACGGCGCAGTAGACCATGCACGCGCCGTCGAGCACGCGCATCGAGCGCTCGACTTCAATCGTGAAGTCGACGTGGCCCGGGGTGTCGATGATGTTGATGCGGTGCTCGGGGTAGTTGCCGCCCATGCCCTTCCAGAACGCGGTCGTAGCAGCGGACGTGATCGTGATACCACGCTCCTGTTCCTGCTCCATCCAGTCCATGGTCGCGGCGCCGTCGTGAACTTCACCAATCTTGTGGTTCACGCCGGTGTAAAACAGAATGCGCTCGGTCGTCGTCGTCTTGCCGGCGTCGATGTGAGCGCTAATACCGATGTTGCGGTAGCGCTCGATAGGAGTCTTGCGTGCCACTTTGATCCTCTATCGGGAGGTGCGCGCCGGATCGATCCCGACCGGGTTGATCCCAACGCGCCTGAACACAAACGGGCGAGGCGCTCGATAAGCGCACCCGCCCGGAATTTTTTCCGTTTTTTGAGCAAGCCCCGGTAAGGGCTTTCTCTTAGAAGCGGAAGTGCGAGAACGCCTTGTTCGCTTCTGCCATCCGGTGAACTTCGTCGCGCTTCTTCATCGCGCCGCCACGGCCTTCGGCCGCTTCGGAGAGCTCACCTGCCAGACGCAGGGCCATCGACTTCTCGCTGCGCTTCTTCGCGGCTTCACGCAGCCAACGCATCGCCAATGCCATACGACGCGAGGGGCGCACTTCGACCGGAACCTGATAGTTCGCACCACCAACGCGGCGGCTCTTCACTTCCACCACCGGCTTCACGTTGTTGAGCGCGACAGTGAACACTTCCAGCGGGTCCTTGCCACCCTTGGTCTGGATCTGTTCGAAAGCGCCGTACACGATACGCTCGGCAACCGACTTCTTGCCGGAGAGCATCAGCACGTTCATGAACTTGGCTACATCAACGTTGCCGAACTTCGGATCCGGCAACACTTCCCGCTTGGGGACTTCGCGACGACGCGGCATGTTTCTTCCTTTAACTTTTCAGTTGAAGCGTGGATTGAACCCTACGCTCCGCGGCCACCAACTAACCCGATTCATCCATTACGACTTACCAGCCTGGTCGGGTGACCACTTACTCGACAGCACCGGCCAATCCGGCACCTGTCGCTTTTATCGCCGGCACTCGAAAGCGCAGACGACGCTTGACTCTTACTTCGCAGCCTTCGCGCGCTTCGCGCCGTACTTCGAACGAGCCTGCTTACGATCCTTGACGCCCTGGGTATCCAGCGAGCCACGAACCATGTGGTAACGCACACCCGGCAAGTCCTTCACACGGCCGCCGCGGATCAGCACGACCGAGTGTTCCTGCAGGTTGTGGCCTTCACCACCGATGTACGAAATGACTTCGAAGCCGTTCGTCAGGCGCACCTTGGCGACCTTACGGAGTGCCGAGTTCGGCTTCTTCGGCGTCGTCGTGTACACACGGGTGCACACGCCGCGACGCTGCGGGCAGTCCTGCAGGGCCGGCGACTTGCTCTTCGTAGCTTCCGAAGCGCGGCCTTTGCGAACCAGTTGATTGATGGTTGGCATTGTTTATTCCTGAAATTGAACAAAATCGACGCATTTATTTCCGGGCAAAGCGGAAAACCATACGTATCGAACTCCGGAACTGGTTATTTGACGTTAGTTTTCGTCAAATCAATTGACGAGCACAGACATCCCAAAGACCGGAACCCAGCATGATATTCCGAAAAGACCAAGCGAGTCAATGGCTTGCGACATTTCGGACGACAGAGGAAGTGACAGCGCCGTGACAATCCGGCGGCGTCCGGAATACCCGGTGGGGAACAGCGCGCCTTATTCGTCGCCGACGACCTCGACGAGCTCCTCGCCAAAGCGCTCGAGCTTGCGCGCCCCGATACCCGGGATGTCGCGCAGTTCGTCCACCGACTCCGGGCCGTTGCGCGCGATTTCCGCCAGCGTAGCGTCGTGGAAGATGACGTAGGCCGGCACGCCCTCGCTCTTCGCAGTCTCGGTGCGCCACAGGCGCAGGCGCTCCCAGCGCGAGCGCTGACGCGGGCTCATACCAAGGGTCGGATCGGCGCGCTCGCTCGTGCGGCTCGACGACGTACGCGTACGCGTGGGCTTCACGTAGCGGCGCATCGTGACATTCTGCTCGCCCTTGAGGACCGCCTTGCTCGCCTCGGTGAGCACGAGCGAGCCGTAGCCGTCATGGTCGACGGTGAGATACCCGAACGCCACCAGTTGCCGGAAGATTGCGCGCCATTCCGGCTCCGAAAGCGCGGAGCCGATGCCGAAGGTCGAGATTTTTTCGTGCCCGCGCTGCAGGATCTTTTCGTTGCGGTTGCCGCGCAGGATATCGATCAGATGGCCGGCGCCGAAATTGAAGCCGCTCGCGCGCTGCGCGCGGAACACGCACGAGAGCGCCATTTGCGCCTCACGCGTGGCGTCCCACGTGGCGGGCGGCTCGAGGCAGGTATCGCAGTTGCCGCACGGCTTGCTCTCTTCGCCAAAGTACGCGAGCAGGCGCACGCGCCGGCACGTGGCCGCTTCGCACAGGCCGAGCAGCGCGTCGAGCTTGCCCGTCTGCACGCGCTTGTGCTGCTCGTCGGCCTCGGACTCGTCGATCATCTTGCGCTGCTGTACGACGTCGCCAAGGCCGTAGGCCATCCACGCATTGGCCGCCAGCCCGTCGCGGCCTGCGCGACCGGTTTCCTGGTAGTAGCCTTCCACGCTCTTGGGCAAATCCAGATGCGCGACGAACCGCACGTCTGGCTTGTCGATGCCCATGCCGAACGCGATGGTGGCGCACATCACCACGCCCTCCTCGCGCTGGAACATCTCCTGGTGCTTCTGGCGCACCTCGAATTCCATGCCGGCATGGTACGGCAGCGCGCGCAACCCCTGCCCCTTCAACCACTCGGCCGTTTCTTCGACCTTGCGGCGCGAGAGGCAGTAGACGACGCCCGCATCCGAGGTGCCGTCGGCGCGCGTGTGCTCCGCGCGGATGAAGTCGAGCAACTGAGAACGCGCGTTGTCCTTCTCGACGATGCGGTAGCGGATGTTCGGCCGGTCGAAGCTCGAGACGAACACACGGGCGTCGTCGAGCGCGAGACGGTGCGCGATCTCGTCGCGTGTGATGGCGTCGGCGGTTGCCGTGAGCGCGATGCGCGGCACGTTCGGAAAGCGCTCGTGCAGCACCGAGAGCTGGATATATTCGGGCCGGAAGTCGTGGCCCCATTGCGAGACGCAGTGTGCTTCGTCGATGGCGAAGAGGCCGATGCGAGTGCGCTCGAGCAGGTCGAGAAAGCGCGACGTCATGAGGCGCTCGGGCGCGACGTAAAGCAGGTCGAGATCGCCTTCGCGCAGCGCCCGCTCGGTCGCCGCCGCTTCGGCGCCGCTCAGCGTCGAGTTGAGATAGGCGGCGCGCACGCCCACTTCCGTGAGCGCGGCCACCTGGTCCTGCATAAGCGCGATGAGCGGCGACACGACGATGCCGGCACCAAGCCCGGCTTCGTGCCGCACGAGCGCGGGAATCTGGTAGCAGAGCGATTTTCCGCCGCCGGTCGGCATGAGCACCAGCGAATCGCCGCCCCCTGCAACGTGCTCGACGATTTCGGCTTGCTGCCCTCTAAACGCGGGATAGCCGAAGACTTCGTTGAGGATTTCGAGGGAACGGGACATGAAAGCGGTGAGCGTGCGGAGCTGAGGCGGTGGGCAGGATTTTACCAACCCGGACGCGCCTTAACCGCCGCTACCGTGAAGATTGGCCATTCGGCCAGGAGAAACCGCGGAAGTCGCGCGCGCAGATCGCGAACGCGAACCACCAGGGTGAAGCGGGTTCGTCAGGCAGCGAGGCGTCGGCGCACGATCCGAAACGCGCCGACGATCGTTACGACGGCCACGATGGCCGCTGCGATCGTGAATGCGCTGGCCCCGAAGAGCACGACGTTGGCGCCGACGAACATCAGCGAGCCGATCGTCAGCAGCGCAGCGCCGCCCTTGACCCTGCCCGCCAGCAGCATGATGAAACCGATGATCAGGAAGGCCCACATCACGAGGAAGGTCGCGAAGAAGTTCGCCGCGGACTGATTGCTGACGTGATGCAGCAGCTGCGAAAAGCTGGCGACACATGCCACCAGATTCAGGATGAGACCGACCCCGACCACCCACATGATTACCGCCTCCAGATTCAGATAAACGCCGCCAGTGTCGTACGAAAAGACCCACACAGGCGGACTTGGCGCGCTACGTTAGCACGCCTCACCGATGTGCGCAGCGAGCGGGCCGGCACTGCGGCACGAGGCCGCAGGCGTAAGCGAGAAACGCGCGCGCCAATAAAAAAGCCGCCCGGTGAAAACCAGGCGGCTTTTGCGAGGGCATGTGAGCCCGCAGCGAAAGGCGGCTTGCGCCGCCCCGCGCTTACTCGTCCGTCGTATGCGGCTGTTGCGGCTGCGGCTCGGCGGCCGGGGTTTCCGGCGTACCGAACTCGAACGCTTCTTCCGCTGCGATCTGGTCGAAACGCTCGCGATCCGACGATTCCTTCGCACGGCGCGCCTTGTGGAAGGCGAGACCCGTACCAGCCGGAATCAGACGACCGACGATCACGTTTTCCTTCAGGCCACGCAGATCGTCGCGCTTGCCCATGATCGCCGCTTCGGTCAGCACGCGGGTCGTTTCCTGGAACGATGCCGCCGAGATGAACGAATCGGTCGAGAGCGATGCCTTCGTAATACCCAGCAGCACGTTCTCGTACGTTGCCGGGCGCTTGTCCTCGGCGTTCATCTTGTCGTTTTCGTCCAGCATGTCCGAACGCTCGACCTGCTCGCCCGGGATGAAGCGCGTATCACCGTTGTCGGTGATCTGCACACGACGCAGCATCTGACGCACGATCACTTCGATGTGCTTGTCGTTGATCTTCACGCCCTGCAGACGGTACACGTCCTGCACTTCGTCCACGATGTAACGCGACAGCGCCTCGATCCCCTGCAGACGCAGGATGTCGTGCGGATCGGCCGGGCCGTCCACGATCATTTCGCCCTTGTTGACGACCTGACCGTCGTGGACCAGCACCTGCTTTTCCTTCGCGATCAGGAACTCGTGCTGATTGCCTTCGAGGTCCGTGATAACGAGACGCTGCTTGCCCTTCGTGTCCTTACCGAACGACGTCGTACCCGTGACTTCCGCCAGAATACCTGCGTCCTTCGGCGAACGTGCTTCGAACAGTTCCGCCACACGCGGCAGACCACCGGTAATGTCACGCGTCTTCTGGGCTTCGGTCGGGATACGTGCGAGCACTTCACCGACCTGCACCTGCTGACCGTCCTTCACGGTGATCAGTGCGCCGACCTGGAAGCCGATCTGCACCGAATGCTCCGTGCCCGGGATCTTCACTTCGTCGCCGTTCGCGTCGAGCAGCTTGACCTGCGGACGCACGCTCTTCGCCGCCTGCGAACCGCGGCGCTTCACGTCGATCACGACGAGGGTCGACAGACCCGTGACGTCGTCGATCTGCTTGGCCACGGTCACGCCTTCCTCGACGTTCTCGAACTTCACCGTACCGCCGTACTCGGTGATGATCGGACGCGTGAGCGGATCCCACGTTGCGAGCTGCGTACCGGCCTTGATCGCTGCGCCATCGAGCTGCAGCAGCGTCGCGCCGTACGGCACCTTGTGACGCTCGCGCTCGCGGCCGTGATCGTCGGCGATGATGGCTTCGCCCGAACGCGAGATGACGACCTGCTCGCCCTTCGCATTCGTAACGTAACGCATCGTCGCCGTGAAGCGCACGGTACCGTTCGACTTGGCTTCCACCGACGAGGCCACTGCCGCACGCGACGCCGCACCACCGATGTGGAACGTACGCATCGTGAGCTGCGTGCCCGGTTCGCCGATCGACTGTGCTGCGATCACGCCGACGGCTTCGCCGACGTTCACGCGCGAACCACGGCCCAGGTCGCGGCCATAGCACGATGCGCACAGACCGTAACGCGTTTCGCAGGTCAGCGGCGTGCGCACGCGCACTTCGTCGATGCCGAGGCTTTCGATCGTTTCGACCGCGTCTTCGTCGAGCAGGTCGCCCGAAGCGTAGATCGTTTCCTGCGTTTCCGGATTGACGACGTCCGCCACCGCCACACGGCCGAGAATACGGTCGCGCAGCGCTTCGACGACTTCACCGCCTTCCACGAGGGCCTTCATCGCCACGCCGTTCGACGTGCCGCAATCTTCCTCGACGACCACGAGATCCTGCGTGACGTCGACGAGACGACGCGTCAGGTAACCCGAGTTCGCGGTCTTCAGTGCCGTATCAGCCAGACCCTTACGTGCACCGTGGGTCGAGATGAAGTACTGCAACACGTTCAGACCTTCGCGGAAGTTCGCGGTAATCGGCGTTTCGATAATCGAGCCGTCCGGCTTCGCCATCAGGCCGCGCATACCCGCCAGCTGGCGAATCTGGGTTGCGGAACCCCGCGCGCCCGAGTCGGCCATCATGTAGATCGAGTTGAACGATTCCTGACGCGTTTCCTTGCCGTCGCGGTCGATCACCGGTTCCGTCGCGAGCTGCTCCATCATCGCCTTGCCGACCGCTTCCGACGTGTTCGACCAGATGTCGACCACGTTGTTGTAGCGTTCCTGCGCGGTGACGAGACCCGACATGTACTGACGGTCGTACTCCTTCACCTTCTTCGCGGCTTCGCCGACGATGGTTTCCTTCTGCGGCGGCACGAGCATGTCGTCCACGCAGATCGAAATACCGGCGCGCGTTGCGAGGCGGAAGCCCGACTGCATCAGCTGGTCAGCGAAGATCACCGTTTCGCGCAGACCGCACTTGCGGAACGCGGTGTTGATCAGACGCGAAATTTCCTTCTTCTTCAGCGGCTTGTTCAGCACCGAGAACGGCAGACCCGGCGGCAGGATTTCCGACAGGATCGAACGGCCGACCGTGGTCGCGTACAGCGAGATCTTCGGCACGAATGCCGGTGCGCCTTCCGACTTGTCCTCGTTGTGGACCATTTCGGTAATACGCACGTTCACGCGCGAGGCCAGCTCGACTTCCTTGTTCTCGTACGCGCGCAGCACTTCCGACACGCCCGTGAACGTCATGCCTTCGCCCTTGCCGTTGATCGCTTCACGCGTGGCGTAGTACAGACCCAGCACGATATCCTGCGACGGCACGATCGACGGATCGCCGTTGGCCGGGAACAGGACGTTGTTCGACGCGAGCATGAGCGTACGCGCTTCCATCTGCGCTTCGAGCGACAGCGGAACGTGAACGGCCATCTGGTCACCGTCGAAGTCGGCGTTGAACGCCGCGCAAACGAGCGGGTGCAGCTGGATTGCCTTACCTTCGATCAGCACCGGCTCGAAAGCCTGGATGCCAAGACGGTGCAGCGTCGGCGCACGGTTGAGCATGACCGGGTGCTCGCGGATCACCTCTTCGAGGATGTCCCACACCACCGGCGTCTGGTTCTCGACTTCCTTCTTCGCAGCCTTGATGGTCGTGGCAACGCCCATCGTTTCCAGCTTGTTGAAGATGAACGGCTTGAACAGTTCGAGCGCCATCAGCTTCGGCAGACCGCACTGGTGCAGCTTGAGCGTCGGACCCACCACGATGACCGAACGGCCCGAGTAGTCCACGCGCTTGCCCAGCAGGTTCTGACGGAAGCGGCCGCCCTTACCCTTGATCATGTCGGCGAGCGACTTCAGCGGACGCTTGTTCGCGCCCGTCATCGCCTTGCCGCGACGACCGTTGTCGAGCAGCGAGTCCACGGCTTCCTGGAGCATCCGCTTTTCGTTGCGGACGATGATCTCCGGCGCCTTGAGCTCGAGCAGACGCTTCAGACGGTTGTTACGGTTGATGACGCGGCGATACAGATCGTTCAGGTCCGAAGTCGCGAAACGGCCACCGTCCAGCGGCACCAGCGGACGCAGTTCGGGCGGCAGCACCGGCAGCACTTCGAGCACCATCCATTCGGGCTTGATGCCCGAACGCTGGAAAGCCTCGAGCACCTTCAGGCGCTTCGCGTACTTCTTGATCTTCGCTTCCGAGCCGGTGTTCTTCAGCTCGGTGCGCAGCGTCTCGACCTGTTCGTCGATGTTGATCGCGCGCAGCAGTTCGCGCACGCCTTCCGCGCCCATTTCGGCACGGAATTCGTCACCGTACTCTTCGACCTTGTTGTAGTAATCCTCTTCGGTCATGATCTGCCGCGCCTTCAGCGGCGTCATGCCCGGTTCGATCACCACGTATGCTTCGAAGTACAGCACGCGCTCGATGTCGCGCAGCGTCATGTCGAGCACCATGCCCAGACGCGACGGCAGCGACTTCAGGAACCAGATGTGCGCGACCGGCGAGGCCAGCTCGATGTGGCCCATGCGTTCGCGACGCACCTTCGCCAGCGTGACTTCAACGCCGCACTTCTCGCAGATCACGCCACGGTGCTTCAGGCGCTTGTACTTGCCGCACAGGCACTCGTAGTCCTTGATCGGCCCGAAGATCTTCGCGCAGAACAGACCATCCCGTTCCGGCTTGAAGGTACGGTAGTTGATGGTCTCCGGCTTCTTCACTTCGCCGAACGACCACGAGCGGATCTTGTCCGGCGAGGCCAGACCGATCTTGATCGCGTCAAAAACTTCTTCTTGTTGGACTTGCTTGAATAGATCGAGCAGAGCTTTCATTGCCTTCTCTCCGTAGTCCGATTAGTTGCGGTCGAGGTCGATGTCGATGCCGAGCGAGCGGATTTCCTTCACCAGCACATTGAAGGATTCCGGCATGCCCGCGTCGATCACGTGGTCGCCCTTGACGAGGTTCTCGTACACCTTCGTCCGGCCCGTCACGTCATCGGACTTCACCGTCAACATTTCCTGCAGCACATACGAAGCGCCATACGCTTCGAGCGCCCACACTTCCATTTCACCGAAGCGCTGACCACCGAATTGCGCCTTACCACCCAGCGGCTGCTGCGTGACGAGCGAGTACGGACCCGTCGAACGCGCGTGCATCTTGTCGTCGACAAGGTGGTGCAGCTTCAGGTAGTGCATGTAGCCCACGGTCACCGTACGCTCGAACATCTCGCCCGTGCGGCCGTCGTACAGACGCACCTGGTTCTTCGAGGGCGTCATGCCGAGGTTCTGGGCGACGTCGTCCGGGAATGCCAGATCGAGCATCTTGCCCATTTCCTCTTCGGTCGCACCGTCGAACACCGGCGTTGCGAACGGCACGCCTTCGCGCAGGTTCTTCGCGAGTTCGAGGATCTCGTCGTCGCTGAAGCTGTCGAGGTCTTCCTTGTGGCCCGATTCGTTGTAGATCTTCGTGAGGAACTCACGCAGCTCTGCAACCTTCGTCTGACGCGCAAGCATCTCGCCAATACGCCAGCCCAGACCCTTCGCGGCCCAACCGAGGTGCACTTCGAGAACCTGACCCACGTTCATCCGTGACGGCACGCCGAGCGGGTTCAGCACGACGTCTGCCGGACGGCCATCGGCCATGTACGGCATGTCTTCGATCGGAACGATCTTCGACACCACACCCTTGTTACCGTGACGGCCTGCCATCTTGTCGCCAGGCTGCAGACGGCGCTTCACCGCGAGGTACACCTTGACCATCTTCAGCACGCCCGGCGGCAGTTCGTCGCCTTGCGTGAGCTTCTTGCGCTTTTCTTCGAAGGCCAGATCGAACTGGTGACGCTTCTCTTCGATCGAGTTCTTGATCGCTTCGAGCTGCGCCGCTGCTTCTTCGTCCGCGAGGCGGATGTCGAACCAGTGGTAGTGATCCAGATCTTCGAGGTACGCGCGCTCGATCTTCGTGCCCTTCGCGAGCTTCTTCGGACCGCCGTTGGCGACCTTGCCTTCGAGCATGCGGGCGAGACGCTGGAACGCGTCGCCTTCCACGATGCGCAGCTGGTCGTTCAGGTCGAGGCGATAGCGCTTCAGTTCATCGTCGATGATCTGTTGAGCACGCTTGTCGCGCTGGATGCCTTCACGCGTGAACACCTGCACGTCGATGACCGTGCCGCTCATGCCCGAGGGCACGCGCAGCGACGTATCCTTCACGTCCGAAGCCTTCTCGCCGAAGATCGCGCGCAGCAGCTTTTCTTCCGGCGTGAGCTGGGTTTCGCCCTTCGGCGTGACCTTGCCCACGAGCACGTCGCCCGCTTCGACTTCCGCGCCGATGTACACGATGCCCGACTCGTCGAGACGGCCAAGCTGCACTTCCGCGAGGTTCGAAATGTCGCGCGTGATTTCTTCCGGTCCGAGCTTCGTGTCGCGTGCAACGACATTCAGTTCTTCGATGTGGATCGACGTGTAACGGTCGTCCGCAACCACCTTCTCCGAGATCAGGATCGAGTCTTCGAAGTTGTAGCCGTTCCACGGCATGAACGCGATCAGCATGTTCTGGCCGAGCGCGAGCTCGCCCAGATCGGTCGATGCGCCGTCAGCCAGCACGTCGCCGCGCGCAACCTTGTCGCCCATCTTCACGATCGGACGCTGGTTGATGTTCGTGTTCTGGTTCGAACGCGTGTACTTGATGAGGTTGTAGATGTCCACACCCACTTCACCAGCAACCGCTTCGTCGTCGTTCACACGAATCACGATACGGCCGGCATCGACGTAGTCGACCACGCCGCCACGCAGCGCCTGAACCGTCGTACCCGAGTCGACCGCAACGGTGCGCTCGATACCCGTACCGACGACCGGCTTTTCCGGACGCAGGCAAGGCACGGCCTGACGCTGCATGTTCGAGCCCATCAGTGCACGGTTCGCGTCGTCGTGCTCGAGGAACGGAATCAGCGAGGCTGCAACCGAGACGATCTGCGACGGCGCCACGTCCATGTACTGGATGCGGTCCGGCGTGACCATCAGCGTTTCGCCCGCTTCACGCGACGAAACCAGTTCGTCGGTCAGCGTGCCGTCTTCAGCCACCGCCGCGTTCGCCTGAGCGATCACGTAACGGCCTTCTTCGATCGCCGACAGGTAGTCGATCTGGTCGGTCACCTTGCCGTCTGCCACCTTGCGATACGGCGTTTCGAGGAAGCCGTATTCGTTCAGGTGCGCGTACAGTGCGAGCGAGTTGATCAGACCGATGTTCGGACCTTCCGGCGTCTCAATCGGACACACGCGGCCGTAGTGGGTCGGGTGCACGTCGCGGACTTCGAAGCCTGCGCGCTCGCGCGTCAGACCGCCCGGGCCCAGTGCGGAAACACGACGCTTGTGCGTGATTTCCGAGAGCGGGTTGGTCTGGTCCATGAACTGCGACAGCTGCGACGAACCGAAGAACTCGCGAATCGCCGACGAAATCGGCTTCGAGTTGATCAGATCGTGCGGCATCAGGTTTTCGCTTTCGGCCTGGCCGAGGCGTTCCTTCACGGCACGTTCGACGCGCACGAGACCCGCGCGGAACTGGTTTTCCGCGAGTTCGCCCACGCAACGCACGCGACGGTTGCCGAGGTGGTCGATGTCGTCCACTTCGCCCTTGCCGTTACGCAGCTCGACGAGGATCTTGATGGTCGCGAGGATGTCGTCGTCCTGCAGCGTCATCGGGCCGACGATTTCGTCACGGCCCACGCGGCGGTTGAACTTCATACGACCCACCTTCGAGAGGTCGTACGCTTCTTCGCTGTAGAACAGGCGGTTGAACAGCGCCTCGACCGCTTCTTCGGTCGGCGGCTCGCCCGGACGCATCATGCGGTAGATCGCGATGCGCGCGGCCATCTTGTCGGCGGTTTCGTCGATACGCAGCGTCGACGAGATGTACGGACCCTGGTCCAGATCGTTCGTGTAGAGCGTCTGGATGTCCTTGATCTTCGCTTCGCGCAGCTTCTCGAGCACGCTTTCGGTGATCTCGTCGTTCGCGTTCGCGATCACTTCGCCCGTGTCGCCGTCGACGACGTTCTTCGCGAGAACGCGACCGAGCAGATAATCTTCGGGGACCGAAATGTACGTCGTCTTCGCGCTTTCGAGGTCGCGAATGTGCTTCGCGTTGATGCGCTTGTCCTTCTGGACAATGACCTTGCCTTCGCGATCGCTGATGTCGAAGCGCGCGACTTCACCGCGCAGACGCTCCGGTACGAACTCCATCTGCGCGCCTTCCGGCATCAGCGTGAAGTTGTCGAACACGAAGAAGTTCGCGAGGATCTGTTCCGGCGTGAGGCCGATGGCCTTCAGCAGGATCGTGACCGGCATCTTGCGGCGACGGTCGACGCGGAAGTACAGCACGTCCTTCGGGTCGAACTCGAAGTCGAGCCACGAACCGCGGTAAGGAATGATACGGGCCGAGAAGAGCAGCTTGCCCGAGCTGTGCGTCTTGCCCTTGTCGTGTTCGAAGAACACGCCAGGCGAGCGATGCAGCTGCGAGACGATGACACGCTCGGTGCCGTTGATGACGAACGAACCGGTCGGCGTCATGAGCGGAATTTCGCCCATGTACACCTCCTGTTCCTTCACTTCCTTCACGACCGGCTTGCTCGGCGATTCCTTGTCGAGCAGGACGAGACGGACCTTGGCGCGCAGCGCCGAGCAGTACGTCAAACCGCGTTGCTGGCATTCCTTGATGTTGAATGCCGGCGACGACAGCATGTAGCTGACGAACTCTAGACGAGCAAAGCCGTTATGGGAAACAATAGGAAAAACGGACGAAAACGCTGCCTGCAGACCTTCCGGTTTGCGTTGTGCGGTCGCCGTTTCTGCTTGCAGGAATGTGCTGAATGATTCAAGCTGGGTAGCCAGCAGGAAAGGAACCTGGTGAACGATGGGGCGTTTCGCGAAACTCTTGCGAATACGCTTCTTCTCGGTGAAGGAATAGTGCATACGATCTCCGAATCACGGCGGGTAGGACGACCCGAGTGTTCACCGACTGAGACCCGATGGCTTCGCGAGCCCTGGAAGCTTGGTGGTTGGCCTCTACCAACCGCTGGCTGACGGCAACGGATTTCGGCTTGTCATAACGTGCCCGCTGCCCGACCAAACTTGCCTTCTGCAGTCGCTTCAGAAGACAAAGAGAAGCGTCGTGCGCACAGATCATGCCCTTGAGGCACTCACCCGGCGAAAGACGTTTTTCTTTGGCTTCTGGATCCCGCATCCCGCCTCCGACTTCTAAAAAATCGAACACAAAAACGCAGAATCCACAAAGCACAAAAAGGCCGGCGGTGTAAAAACCGCCAGCCTTCGCACAGCGCGCTGAAACTTACTTGATTTCAGCCTTCGCGCCGGCTTCTTCCAGCTTCTTCTTGGCTTCTTCAGCAGCAGCCTTGGGCACCGCTTCCTTCACGGGCTTCGGTGCGCCGTCGACCAGGTCCTTCGCTTCCTTCAGGCCGAGACCCGTCAGTTCACGAACGGCCTTAATGACCGAAACCTTGTTTGCGCCGGCTTCGAGCAGGTTGACCGTGAATTCGGTCTGCTCTTCAG
Organism: Paraburkholderia sp. EG287B; assembly: GCF_040965595.1. Classification (NCBI taxonomy): domain Bacteria; kingdom Pseudomonadati; phylum Pseudomonadota; class Betaproteobacteria; order Burkholderiales; family Burkholderiaceae; genus Paraburkholderia; species Paraburkholderia sp. EG287B. The sequence goes on along the minus strand of NZ_JBFRCG010000021.1, from coordinate 5,389 downwards.
CAGCAGCAGCAGCGCCGCCGCCTGCCGGGCCAGCGACTGCCACAGCAGCTGCCGACACGCCAAACTTCTCTTCGAACGCCTTGACCAGTTCGTTCAGTTCAAGAACCGACATCGAGCCAACGGCTTCGAGGATGTCTTCTTTTGCGATTGCCATTTGAAATTACTCCAGATTTGAATTCGGAAACAGCTAGCGATCTTTCTCGCTCGCTCTTGCTCGTTCGTCTGCCTGAAATCAGGCAGCTTCTGCTTGCTTCTTCTCCGCCAGCGCGGCCAGAGCACGCGCGAAGCCGGAAACAGGAGCTTGCATAACGAACAGCAGCTTCGAGAGCAGTTCTTCGCGGCTCGGGATGTTGGCCAGCGCTTGCACGCCTGCCACGTCCATCACCTTGCCTTCGTAGGAACCAGCCTTGATGACCAACTTGTCATTGCCCTTCGCGAAGTCATTGACGACCTTCGCAGCAGCAATTGCATCTTCCGAGATGCCGTAGATCAGGGGGCCAGTCATCTGCTCTGCCAGCGGAGCAAACGGGGTACCTTCGACAGCGCGACGCGCCAGCGTGTTCTTCAACACGCGGAGGTACACCTGCTGCTCACGCGCTTTCGCGCGCAGCTTGGTCAGATCGCCAACCGCGATTCCACGATACTCGGCCAGCACCATGGTCTGAGCCTTCGCGACTTGCGCGGAGACTTCAGCCACGACGGCCTGCTTACCTTCTTTGTTCAGTGGCACGGTTAACCTCCAGATTCGACACACTTTGCTTTCGCTACATGTGCCGCGTTCAACAACGGCGACCGACCAGTCCGGAGTAAATCAGTTTGCATCGTCAGGCGTTACCGCCTGCATCCGCTCACATCAGCACTTCAAAACCTTTTCGGGTTCGCCATCTGCGTTGGCTTTGCATTAAGGAAGCACCCAACTGCTGCACTTCCGCCAACGGTCTTTGACAACCGGTTGCACCGCGCTTACCGCCGCTGCACAACCGCCCAAAGCCCTTTAAATCCGCGCTGCAGCCCTTTCGAGCTTCAACGCGGCAAAACTATTACGCTGCGAGCGACGTCTGGTCGACGCGAACGCCAACGCCCATCGTGCTCGAGACAGCGATCTTGCGCAGGTACACGCCCTTGCTCGTTGCCGGCTTCGCCTTGGTCAGCGCGTCGAGGAGCGCGTCCAGGTTGCTGCGCAGCGCGGTCGGCTCGAACGATGCACGGCCGATGGTGGCGTGGATGATACCGGCCTTGTCGACACGGAATTGCACCTGACCCGCCTTCGCGTTCTTGACCGCGGTCGCCACGTCCGGCGTCACGGTGCCGACCTTCGGGTTCGGCATGAGGCCGCGCGGGCCGAGGATCTGACCGAGCGTACCGACGACGCGCATCGTGTCCGGCGAAGCGATCACGATGTCGAAGTTCAGGTTGCCGCCCTTGATCTGCTCGGCGAGGTCTTCCATACCGACGATCTCTGCGCCTGCTGCCTTGGCTTGTTCAGCCTTTTCACCTTGCGCGAACACTGCAACGCGGACCGACTTGCCGGTACCTGCGGGCAGAACGACCGAGCCGCGAACGACCTGGTCCGACTTCTTCGCATCGATGCCGAGCTGCACTGCGACGTCGATCGACTCGTCGAACTTCGCCGTGGCGCATTCCTTCACGAGCGACAGTGCGTCGCCGATCGGGTACTGTTTTTGGCGGTCGATCTTGGCAGCCAGTGCCTTTTGACGCTTGGAAACCTTAGCCATTTACACACCCTCCACGATGATGCCCATCGAGCGGGCGCTACCAGCGATCGTGCGAACCGCTGCATCCATATCGGCTGCCGTAAGGTCCGGCATCTTGGTCTTGGCGATTTCCTCGGCTTGCGCGCGGGTGATCGTAGCGACCTTGTCCGTATGCGGCTTGGCCGAACCCTTGTCGACCTTCGCTGCCTTCTTGATCAGAATCGTGGCCGGCGGCGTCTTCAGGATGAACGTGAAGCTCTTGTCCGCGAATGCCGTGATCACGACCGGCGTCGGCAGACCCGGTTCCATCGCTTGAGTCTGCGCGTTGAACGCCTTGCAGAACTCCATGATGTTCAGGCCGCGCTGACCCAGTGCCGGACCGACCGGCGGCGACGGGTTGGCTTTACCTGCAGGAATCTGCAGCTTGATAAAGCCGATGATTTTCTTTGCCATGTTGAAACCTCTTTGGAACGCGTGAGCGTTCTGGTGAGTGGTAGCGCGCGTTCGCCACAATCTTCGCTGTGCCAACTGCTTTGGCGGCATCTACAGCCGATTAGACTACTGGCGCTCCTCTACGGCCATAACGCGGACCGTAAGCGCGGAAAAACGGATCGCACCCGAGGCGCGATCCGTAGTATTCGATTTACAGCTTTTCGACCTGGCCGAATTCGAGTTCGACCGGTGTGGCGCGACCGAAAATGGTGACGGAGACCCGGACGCGCGACTTTTCGTAGTTGACTTCTTCGACGCTGCCGTTGAAGTCCGTGAACGGACCTTCCTTCACGCGGACCATCTCGCCGACTTCGAACAGGGTCTTGGGGCGCGGCTTCTCAACGCCTTCCTGCATCTGCGACATGATCTTTTCGACTTCGCGCGGCGAAATCGGGCTCGGGCGATTACGCGCCCCGCCGACGAAACCGGTCACCTTTGCCGTGTTCTTCACGAGGTGCCACGTTTCGTCCGTCATTTCCATCTCGACCAGGACGTAGCCCGGAAAGAAACGACGCTCGGTCACCGATTTGTGACCACCCTTCACCTCGACCACTTCTTCAGTCGGCACGAGGATCTGGCCAAACTTGTCCTGCATGCCAGCACGTTCGATGCGCTCCTGAAGCGCACGTTGCACGCTCTTCTCCATGCCGGAGTAGGCGTGCACCACATACCAACGTTTTCCGCTCGGGGATGCCGGTGTATCGCTCATATCATTTCCAACCCAGAATCGCCGAGAAAATCACCCACTCGATGGATTTGTCGCAAACCCACAGAATGATGGCCATGGCCAGCACAAAACCGAAGACCACCAGGGTCGTTTGCGTGGCCTCTTTGCGAGTCGGCCAGACGACCTTGCGAACTTCCTTGTACGAGTCTTTGGCAAACGCGATGAAGCTCTTGCCGGGCGCCGAGAGAAGACCGACCACCACCCCCGCGATCACGCCCACTGCGAGCGCTGCACCGCGGACATACCACTCCTGGCTACCGAGCCAGTAGAACCCTACGAACCCGGCCACAACCAACAATACGCCCGCCGCAAGCATCAGCTTGTCGCTGGAAGTATTAACAGTTTCGACGGAAGGATTCGCCATAACACCTTAAAGAACAACGCGCCTGAGCGCGAGAAGTTGGCAGGGGCAGAGGGAATCGAACCCCCAACCTTCGGTTTTGGAGACCGACGCTCTGCCAGTTGAGCTATACCCCTAAACCATTTTGGGGTTGGCGGCATCGCCAACCCCGAAACCACTTAGTCGATCAACGAGACTGGCAAAAAACTTACTCGATGATCTTTGCAACCACGCCGGCGCCGACGGTACGGCCACCTTCGCGGATTGCGAAGCGCAGACCTTCTTCCATCGCGATCGGAGCGATCAGCTTCACCGTGATCGACACGTTGTCGCCCGGCATGACCATTTCCTTGTCCTTCGGCAGCTCGATCGAGCCCGTCACGTCCGTCGTACGGAAGTAGAACTGCGGACGGTAGTTGTTGAAGAACGGCGTGTGACGGCCGCCTTCGTCCTTGCTCAGCACGTACACTTCAGCCGTGAAGTGCGTGTGCGGCGTGATCGAACCCGGCTTGGCCAGCACCTGGCCACGCTCCACGTCTTCACGCTTCGTGCCGCGCAGCAGGATACCCACGTTGTCGCCTGCCTGACCCTGGTCGAGCAGCTTGCGGAACATTTCCACGCCCGTGCAGGTCGTCTTCACCGTCGGCTTGATACCGACGATTTCGATTTCCTCGCCGACCTTGACGATGCCGCGCTCGACGCGACCCGTCACCACCGTGCCGCGACCCGAGATCGAGAACACGTCTTCCACCGGCATCAGGAAGGCGCCGTCAACTGCGCGCTCCGGCGTCGGGATGTACGTGTCCAGTGCGTCGGCCAGGTTCATGATCGCCACTTCACCCAGTTCGCCCTTGTCGCCTTCCAGCGCCAGCTTGGCCGAACCCTTGATGATCGGCGTGTCGTCGCCCGGGAAGTCGTACTTCGACAAGAGCTCGCGCACTTCCATTTCGACCAGCTCGAGCAGCTCGGCGTCGTCGACCATGTCGCACTTGTTCAGGAACACGATGATGTAAGGCACGCCGACCTGACGGGCGAGCAGGATGTGCTCACGCGTTTGCGGCATCGGGCCGTCAGCGGCCGAGCACACCAGGATCGCGCCGTCCATCTGCGCCGCGCCCGTGATCATGTTCTTCACGTAGTCAGCGTGGCCCGGGCAGTCGACGTGTGCGTAGTGGCGGTTAGCCGTTTCGTACTCGACGTGCGCGGTGTTGATGGTAATACCACGTGCCTTTTCTTCCGGCGCCGCGTCGATCTGGTCGTACGCCTTCGCTTCGCCGCCGAACTTCGCGGTCAGAACCGTCGTGATCGCTGCCGTCAGCGTGGTCTTGCCGTGGTCAACGTGACCGATCGTGCCCACGTTCACGTGCGGCTTGGTCCGCTCAAACTTACCCTTGGCCATTTTCGACTCCTAAGAGGATTTTTCCGTACGTTGCGCGGGGCGCGCAAACAATCACTGGCTTGCTGCTGCCTGCTCGATGCGGGGCTTTAGACGCCCGCTAGATCCGGCTGGTGCCCATGGGCAGGATCGAACTGCCGACCTCTCCCTTACCAAGGGAGTGCTCTACCACTGAGCCACATGGGCGAAAACTGCTCTGAACCGCTTTAATGCTTCGCTGGAGCGGGTGAAGGGAATCGAACCCTCGTCGTAAGCTTGGAAGGCTTCTGCTCTACCATTGAGCTACACCCGCGAGGTTCGCCGGCCATTTCGATCGCGCAGCTGCTAGCGCAATCTTTACCGGCCCGTCACTGCTACAGCTGAATTCTGGTGGAGGAGGTTGGATTCGAACCAACGTAGGCGTAAGCCAACAGATTTACAGTCTGCCCCCTTTAGCCACTCGGGCACCCCTCCGCAGAGAACTGATGATTATGGGGGAACATCCGAATCGTGTCAAGCACTTTGTTCGGCGTCGATCCCACAACGCTCTCACTTATAGGGAGAGCGGAAAAGCAAAAACCCCGGCTTTTTAGGGCCGGGGTCTCGCTTGTAGAGGAGCCTGACGATTACCTACTTTCACACGGGCAATCCGCACTATCATCGGCGTGGAGCTGTTTCACGGTCCTGTTCGGGATGGGAAGGGGTGGGACCAGCTCGCTATGGTCATCAGGCATGACGGG